>NZ_JBSFIH010000047.1:0-78422 GCF_053597455.1 Streptomyces sp. NPDC001393 | reverse complement strand
CCCGGCCTAAGGGGTGAGGCCAAGTGGCTTCCCTTGCAGGGGGATTACGCCGTGGAGTGCCAAAGCTCTGACGAGTTGGGGTGTACCGGCCGCAGCCTGAGCGCCGGTCCGCTCCCTGCCGAGTCGACGACGACGCGCGTTGTACGCGTCCCCGGCCGGAAGGAGGCGAGAGACATGGACTGCAGTAGCAGTAGTCCGGGCCACAGTCGGCCCCTTACCCGCTTGTCCTCGCATTCTTCCGGCACGCGGTAACCACCTTCCCTGCGCGGATCCCGTCCGCGTCTGCTGCCCCCGCACGGCCATGCGCCGTGACGGGCCGCCGTCCTGCGCGCTCGCGCAGGGGGGATGACGGCCGCGTGCCCCCAATGCCTCCCCCGCTGGGGGGATTTGGGAGGTACGCCATGACCAACACGACCATCGACACCACCGCCGCAGCACACCGCACGGCCGTCCTGGACGACGCCCACATCGGCGACATCCAGGGCGCCCTCGGCACCATCAGGCTCGACGACACCGCACCCCGCACCGGCCTGTCCGCCAAGCTCAAGACACTCCTGGCCATCGTCGGGCCCGGCCTGATCGTCATGGTCGGCGACAACGACGCCGGCGCCTTCGCCACCTACGGCCAGGCCGGCCAGAACTACGGCACCCACCTGCTGTGGACCCTGCTCCTGCTGGTCCCCGTCCTGTACGTCAACCAGGAGATGGTGCTGCGCCTGGGCGCCGTCACCGGCGTCGGCCACGCCCGGCTCATCCTGGAACGGTTCGGCAAGTTCTGGGGCGCGTTCAGTGTCATCGACCTGTTCCTGCTCAACGCCCTCACCCTGGTGACCGAGTTCATCGGCATCACCCTGGCCACCGGCTACCTGGGCCTGCCCAAGGCCGCCTCCGTGGTGCTCGCCGCCGCCATCATCGTCGCCTCGGCGTTCACCGGCTCCTTCCGCCGCTTCGAGCGGGTCGCCATCACCCTGTGCGCGGCCTCGCTGCTGCTGGTGCCGGTCTACTGCATGGTCCACCCGCACGCCTCCCAGATGGCCCGCGACTTCGTCGTACCGGACATGCCCGGCGGTACCGGGCAGTTGTCCACCGTCATGCTGCTGATCATCGGCATCGTCGGCACCACGGTCGCCCCCTGGCAGCTGTTCTTCCAGCAGTCGTACGTGATCGACAAGCGGATCACCCCGCGGTTCATGAAGTACGAGAAGGCCGACCTGTGGATCGGCATCGCCGTGGTCGTCATCGGCGCGGCGGCCATGATGGGCTTCACCGCCGCCGCGTTCGCCGGCACCCACGGCTTCGGCAACTTCTCCGACGCCGGCGCGATTGCCACCGGTCTGGAGGCCAAGGCCGGCAAGCTCGCCGGCGTGCTGTTCGCCATCGCGCTGCTGGACGCCTCCATCATCGGCGCCTTCGCCGTGTCCCTGTCCACCGCCTACGCGATCGGGGACGTCTTCGGCATCCGGCACTCGCTCCACCGGGGCGTCAAGGGAGCCAAGGGCTTCTATGCCGTCTACGCCGGCCTGGTCGCCGCAGCCGCCGCCATCGTGCTCATCCCCGGCTCCCCGCTGGGCCTGCTCACCGAAGGTGTCCAGACCCTCGCCGGCGTGCTGCTGCCCTCCGCCAGCGTGTTCCTGCTCCTTCTCTGCAACGACAAGCAGGTCCTCGGCCCCTGGGTCAATGGCCCCAAGACCAACGCCTTCACCGCCGCCGTCGTCGGTGTCCTGGTCGCCCTGTCGATCATCCTGACCGCCTCGGTGCTCTTCCCGGACATCTCCGCGACCGCGATCCTCGACATCATGGCCGCCTGCGGCATCGTCGGCGTGCTGGCCGCGGGCTACGCCTTCACCCGCCGCCGTACCGGCACCAAGGAGGACCCGATCGACCGCACCGGCCGGGACACCTGGCGCATGCCCGCACTGGCCACACTGACCCGGCCGACCATGTCCACCGCCCGCAAGCTCGGCATGGGCGCCCTGCGCACCTACCTCCTCATCGCCATGATCCTCGTCGTCATCAAGATCGTGGAAGTGGCCCTCGGTCACTGACCGTCATCCGGTGTCCGGGGCGGAGCACGCCCTGCCCGGACCATGGGCCAATGGCTCCAGCCCCTTTTCGAAGCAGCCGAAGCAGAGGTGTGTTGGTGATGCTCGCCGCACTCGACTACGTGCAGCTGGCCGCCCCGGCCGGCTCCGAGGACACGCTACGCGGTTTCTATCTCACCGCGCTGGGGATGACCGAGATTCCACAGCCTGCGGGGCCGGCTCGGCTCGGCGGTTGCTGGTTCGCAGCCGCCGACGGCGGTCGCCTGGAGATCCACATCGGCATCGAGGACGGGTTCCGCCCGCCGCGCAGGGCTTATCCGGCGGTACGGGTGACCGGTCTCGACCAGCTCGCCGCCCGCCTCCAAGCCCACGGCGCGCCTGTTGTGTGGAACGTCAGCCTGCCGACGCACCGCCGGTTCTACACCCAGGACCCGGTCGGCAACCGCCTGGAATTCCTCGAACCCCTGCCGTAACCGGGCACCCCGGCGGACCGCGCCGGGGCCGTGCGCAACGGAGAGATCGAGACCCGCCACCGTAGCCGTGCGCTTATGCGCCCTTCCCGCACATGGGAGGCTTTCCATGAACCGCTCCACACTCACCGTGCTGTATCTGTCCCTGGCCGACGGGACCGAACGCCCCTACCTGATCGAGGACCCGGCTCCCGAGGCACTGGCCGCCGGGGCGGTGTACGACCCGTGGGTCCATTTGACCCATGTGCTCGCCCAGCAGGGCCGCGACCCCGACTGGCTCGCCCGCTTCACGGGGCTGCCACCCGCAGCCGTCCACCGGATCACCGAGGCCGCTCGGAAGTCCCAGCCTGCTCTTTCTCACCAGCCCTGTTGACGTGCCAAAGCGCGTACGCGCCCGTGTCTGGAGGTGACTTCCATGTCCGCACTGACCCACCACGGCGTCCGGCACACCACGTCCGTCCGGTCCGTCGGTGCCCTGCTGTCCTTCTTCACCCGCGTCGTCCGGCGCCTGGGCGACTGCCCGCTCGACCACACCGTGCTGCACGCGGCTCCAGCCCGCACCCCGACACCGCTGCGGGCGGCCGGCTTCGGTCCGGGACGGCCGCACGCCCACTGGCACACCGTCACCGGTCCTGACGACCACCGTCGGCTCGAAGCCCGCTGGCATGGCCGCGCATAAGAGCCCGACCCCCTTGTCCAATGCTGCTTTGGAGGAGTCCTGGCCATGCTGGCGACCCTTGATCACGTACGGCTGACCGCCCCGGAAGGGTGCGAGCCGCTGCTGCGCACCTTCTACGCCGACCTGCTCGGTATTCAGGAGGTCACCGGACCTCCGGTGCTGGCGGTACGAAGCGCCTGCTGGTTCACCGGCGAACACGGCGGCGCCCAACTCCACCTCGGCACCAAGACCCCGTTCCTGCCCGGCACCCGAACCCACCCCGGCCTGCGCGTCCACGACATCGACGCCCTCGCCGACCGGCTCGGCGCCCACCGCGCACCCGTCGTCTGGGACGACCAACTCCCCGGTCACCGCCGCTTCTTCACCCTCGACCCTGTCGGCAACCGGCTGGAATTCCTCCACCCCCTCACCTGACCACCCACCACGCGCCGTCGCATGCCGACAGGCCATTGCAAGGAGGTGCGCCATGCACGCCCTGACCACGACCGACTTCCTGATCCGGCTCGCCACCGGGGTGGCCTGCGGGGCACTGATCGGCGTCGAGCGCCAGTGGCGGGCCCGGATGGCGGGCTTGCGCACCAACGCCCTGGTCGCCACCGGCGCCACCCTGTTCGTGCTCTACAGCGTCGCCGTCGGCGACCCCGGCAGCCCCACCAGGGTCGCCTCCTACGTCGTGTCCGGGATCGGGTTTCTCGGCGGTGGCGTGATCCTGCGCGACGGCGCCGGGGTACGGGGCCTGAACACCGCCGCCACCCTGTGGTGCTCGGCCGCCGCCGGTGTCCTGGCCGCCTCCGGCCGCCTCGCACTGGCCGCACTCGGCACCCTCGCGGTCCTGGCCGTGCACCTGGTCCTGCGGCCCGCCGGACGACTGCTGGACCGCGCCCCCGCTGGTGGAACCGACCCCGACGTCACCGCGCGGGCAACCGTGCACGTGGTGTGCGAGCGCCAGGCCGAGACCCACGTGAGGGCCCAGCTGCTGCAGGCCCTCACCGCCGGCGCCCTGGCCCCGACCGGGCTGCGGGCCCGCCGCGAGGACGACGACCAGGCCACCAGCCTGCGCGCCACCGTCACCATTCCTGGCCAGGTCGCCCCCGCCCTGGAACAGGTCATCGCCCGCCTTTCCCTGGAACCAGGGGTGCGTGACCTGCACTGGCACCTGGAGGACGAGGAAACCGAACACGATCGGCCCCGCGTGCTGGCCTGACCACACACCGCGAGGCCCCGTACGAATCCCGTAAGAGGACAGTCGGCCCAACGACACCCGGCCCGTACACAGACCACGATGGAAGACGGAACAGGAGGGAGACGGCGATGAGGCCCCTGCCCCACCCCCGCACCGGTGAGGGCACCGTCGTGCTCGGTGTCCTGCTGCTGACCGCGTTGGAGATGACCGCGCTGACCACCGCCCCGCGCGCCGACCGCCCGATCGTCGCCGGTGCCCTGGTCGGGGCAGCCACCGCAGCCTTCGTCGTGGTCGCGGCCGTCGTGCACAGCCACCGCCGGGCCCAGCGAGAGGCCAGACGGCGGCTGACCGAGGCGGTCGACGAGTCGTGGTTCACCAGCGGCGCCCTGGACGGCTTCCCCATGGACGCCGTCCGCCCGCTCCTGCTCACACCCGGCGCACCCAGCCTGAACCGTCTCTACTCCGCGTGGATCTTCGCCACCCACGCGCACGACGCCGCTTGGCTGGAACACAACCTCGACCTGCCCGCAGGCATCGCCCACCTACTGGCCGACGCTGCCGAGCGCGAGCGGAACTGATCCACCCGCGTTTACAGGTACTTCTGGGCGCCGGGTTCGAGAGTGAGCCTGGCGTCGTCGCGGTCGTAGTCGTACAGCTCGGCGTAGCGGCCCCAGTCGATGGCCGTCTGAAGCTGGTTGCGGGCCTCTTCGGCGGAGAAGCCGCGGCGGAGCAGGTCGAGGAAGAAGCCCTCGCGCAGCGTGTTGCCGTCGGTGGCAGTCAGGGCCTGGACGACGGCGCGGACCAGGGGGGCGTGCTTGGCCGCGTGGCGGGCGAAGAGCTGCTTGCTGGTGAGGATGTCGGCGGCCACAAACTCCCGGCCGGCGTCGGTGATGGCGATGTCGGCGCCGTCGATGCGGGCCAGCTGGAGCATGACGGCGGTGTCGACCAGGGGCAGCAGGTCGTCGATCTCGAAGCTCAGCTCGTCGGCGATCTCGGCCAGGCCGTCCTGTCCGCCGCGGGCGACGAGGATTTCGAGCAGACCGGCGAGTCCGCCCACGCTGACGTCCGGCAGCGGCGTGTTGGTCGGCGTCGGCATGGGACGCGGGGCGGCTGCTGCGGGAGCAGCCTCCACGGCTTCCGCTGCGGCTTCCTCGCGGCCGGTGAGGACGTCGTAGACGGTGTCGACGATGGACTCGAAACGAGGGCTGTTGCGATCGCGAGGCCGGGGAAGATCGACCCGGAGTTCGGCCTGGATGCGGCCGGGGTTGGAGGACAGCACCAGGATGCGGTCGGCCAGCAGTACCGCCTCCTCGATGTTGTGGGTGACGATCAGGATCGACTTCACCGGGGCCTCGTGCCCCTCCCACAGGCCGACCAGCTCGTTGCGCAGGTTCTCCGCGGTCAGCACGTCCAGGGCCGAGAAGGGCTCGTCCATCAGCAGCGCGTCCGGCTCTACGACGATGCCGCGGGCGAAGCCGACGCGCTGGCGCATGCCGCCGGACAGTTCCTTGGGGTAGGCGGACTCGAAGCCGTCCAGACCGATCAGGTCGATCGCCTTCAGCGCCCGCTCACGGCGCTCCTCCTCGCCGACACCCTGGGCCTTCAGCCCCAGTTCGACGTTCTGCTGCACGGTCAGCCACGGCAGCAGCGCGAAGGACTGGAAGACCATCGCCACCCCGGGATTGGCGCCGGTCAGCGGGGTGCCGCGGTAGGAGACGGTGCCGGTGGACGGCGCGATCAGCCCGGCCACGCACCGCAGCAGCGTGGACTTGCCCGAGCCGGACTTGCCCAGCAGAGCGACGATCTCGCCCTCGGACAAGGTGAAGCTGATGCCGTCCAGCACCGGCAGAGCCCGGCCGTCCGGCGTCGTGAAGGTCTTGGTCACCGAATCGGCCTCCACGATCAACGCACCGGTCGGACGGGATGCGGGGGCGAGGGGTTCGCTGCTGGTCACGGGTCCTGCCTCGGGAACGGGGAGCCTACGGGGACGGCGGGCTTACGGGGCGGTGAGGGTCACAGGGCGAAGCGGGTCTCGGCGAGGCGGTACAGGCGGCGCCAGAACAGCCGGTTGGCGGCCACCACGTACAGGCTCATCACACTGATGCCCACCAGGATCTTCGGGAAGTCACCGGTGGCGGTGGCCTGCGTGATGTAGGCGCCGAGCCCGGTCGCGGTCAGGTGATGGTTCCCGTAGCTGACGACCTCGGCCACGATCGAGGCGTTCCACGCGCCGCCCGCAGCCGTGATCCCACCGGTCACGTACGAGGGGAAGACCGCCGGCAGGATGAAGGAACGCCACCTGAGCCAGCCGCCGACCTTGTAGTTGGTCATCGCCTCGCGCAGGTCGGAGGGGATGGCCGTGGCCCCGGCGATGACGTTGAACAGGATGTACCACTGCGCGCCCAGCGCCATCAGCAAAATCGCGCCCACGTTCAGCGAGATGCCCAGCACCACGAACGCCGCGGTGGCGAACGGGAAGAGGAAGTTCGCCGGGAAGCTGGCCAGCACCTGCACCACCGGCTGCGCGAACCGGGTGACCTTCGGGTTCATGCCGATCCACACCCCGACCGGCACCCACACCACCGTCGCCACAACGGTCAGGACGACGACCCGGCCGAAGGTCGCCGCACCCAGCGCGAGGGCGTGCCCGAACGCACCGAGCCCAACGGTGGACTGGACGTAGCCGAATGCCTTCCACGCCCCGTAGACGACCACCACGCTGATCACACCGGCGAAGAACACATCCCCCGTGCGCTCGCGGACCGGTGAGACGCCGATGGGGTGCTCGGCCAGACCGAACGGCCGCGTCGCCCGGTCCAGCCAGCGGCCCGCCGGCTTCAGCGGGCGGCCGATCAGGTGCGGCACCTGCGAGCGGCGCAGGAAGTCCAGCACCAGGCTGCGCGGACGCTCGGCCGCCTCGGCCTCCTCCACCCGGAAACGCTCCGACCAGGCCACCATGGGCCGCCAGAACAGCACGTTCACTCCGATCACCATCATCACCATCACGGCGATGGCAATGCCGACCTTGCTCAGGTCGCCCTGGGCGATCGCGGCGGCGGCGTAGGACCCTATGCCGGGCAGGGCGTAGGTGTGGTTGAGGACGCTGATGGACTCGGAGGCGGCGAGGAAGAACCAGGCGCCGCCGAAGCTCATCATCCCGTTCCACACCAGCGGGATCATCCCGCCCGGCACGTCCAGCTGCCAGAACCGCTCCCACTTCGTCAGCCGCAGCACCCGCGCCGCCTCGTCCAGCTCCCGCGGCTGGGACATCAGGGAGTAGTAGAAGGCGAACGTCATGTTCCACGCCATCGCGGTGAAGATCGCGAAGATGGAGGCGCACTCCAGGCCCAGTTCGGAGCCGGGGAAGAGGTTGATGAACGCGGTCACCGTCACCGACAGGAAGCCCAGCACCGGCACCGACTGGAGAATGTCCAGGACGGGCAGCAGCACCTTCTCCGCCCGCTTGAGCCGGGCCGCCGCGGTGGCGTAGACGAAGGTGAAGACGACCGAGACCGCGAGCGCGGCGAACATCCGCACGAGCGAGCGCACCGCGTAGTACGGCAGGTTCGCCGGGTCCGTCGACACCGTGGAGGGAGCGGTGCTGGGCAGGAACGGCGCGTTGAGCGAGGGCGCCAGCCGCAGCAGCCCGTACAGCAACGCCACCAGCGCCGCACCGACCACCACGTCCAGCCACCGCAACGCAGGCCGCCGCCACACACCCCGCGAGGGGAAACCGCCTGTCGCTGCCACCGGGCTGCCTTTCGTCATCTCCGTGCGCGAGGCTAGACAACACCAGGCCGGGCAAACCTCATGCGCTCTCCGGACGACCAGCGCGTGAACACTCCTCCATCAGCCGGGGTTATCCCTGCGGACCCGCACTCCGCTCCCCGTCCTTTCCGGGAGCGGAGTGCGCCTGCTGATGCGCCGACCCGTTACTCGGCGAGCACTTTACTCGGCCGGAACGAAGAGCAGCCCCTTCGCCTTGGGAGCCACGCCACCCAGGGCGGTGATCTGACCGGTCTTCAGGTTGAGCGTGCCCAGCCCGTTCGCCGCCGAGACGAAGGCCTCGCCCTTGGTGAAGTGGCCGGTCACGGCGATCACGTCGCCCTTGGCGGTGTCCACCACGTAGAGGGTTCCCTCGGTGGAGGAGGCGAAGGCGGTGTCGTCCACCGTCTGGCTCAGCGGCAGGACGACCGCCTTCTGCCGTGCGCTGCCCCAGTGCTTGACGAAGACGGCCTGCTGGTCGGCCTGGCCGTCCAGCAGCAGGCTGCCGCCCAGGCCCGGCACGGAGCGCGGCACGAAGGTGCTGGAGTCGTCGTCGGTCAGGTTGAGCGGACCGGTCTTGCCAGTCACCAGGTTGGTGGCCGTGATGTTGTCGTCGAACACCGGAGTGGTCTTGGCGACCGAGCCGCTGAAGGTCACCTTGTACAGCGCCGGGCGGCCCGCGGTGCTGCCCTTGGCGTCCGCGGTCGGGTTGGAGGCGACGATGTAGACGACGCCATGCCGCACGCTCACGTTGTCCGTGCCACCGCCGTGCGGCAGCGAGCTGTAGTGGTAGTGCTTCACCGTGCCGGTGCCGTGGTGGCGGCCACGCCGGAAGCTGATGGTGTAGACACTGCTGCTGCCGTCTTCGTTGACGGATGCGATGACCCGGTGGGTACGGGGGTCGGCGCCGAGGCCGTCGACCTTGCCGACGAGGTCCCAGTGCGCCACCTCCTTGCCGTGCTTGTCGAACTCCACGACGGTGCTCTTGGTGTTCCCGGTGGGCGAGGGCTCACCCTGCGAGCCCACCCCGTTCTGGAAGCCGACGAAGAGCTTGTCGCCCAGGCGCGTGATGTCGTCGGCGCCGGTCACCTTGCCACCCGCGTGCGCGAAGACGGCCGCCTTGAAGCCGGCGGGCACGCCCGCGGGCACCGCGGGCGCCGGGTGCGTCGCGGCTGCCGCCACCCCCGAGACCCCGAGCGCCACAGCCACCACGCCGGCCGCCGTGCCGAGCACCTTGCTGATCCTCATACCCATGACCTTCCCTCACACAAGAGGCGAACCAGACCGCGCGTCAGCCTGTGTTCCCTTGAAGATCCAGCGATGGCGCGAACACAGCTCGAAGGGAACGAGAGGGTTAACGTCTACGGCCGTGTAGACCGTTCGGAGGCGTCCGGTCATGACGGCAGACAGCTGTCCTCCATGTTCGCTCCGCCGACTACGTCCCCCTGGACTCTCGTCGACCGGGAGGCTGTGACCAAGGGCCCTGGCATGGTCGGCGTAGACATGGTGCAGCAGTGCGTGGGTCTCCTGGGCGAGCCGCAGCCGTTCCACTTCGATACGGGAACGCTTTCGGTTCGCCCCCGCACCAGGTGCAGCGTGCCGCCTGCCGCTATGCAGGCGCCTACGTCGCTGGTCACGTTGGTGTAGTTGCCACCGATCAGTTCCGCCTGCGCGCTGGGCGTGATGATGCCTGCCAGCGGCAAGACGATCAAGTTGAACCGTTCCGGGTTTGATCGAGACTAGGTTGTGACTGTGACCTCGATTTTCGTGGTTGCTCGGTAGTAGTTGGCCCCGTATTCGACGGGCGGGGTGTGCCCGATCTCACCGTGCAGCCGGCGGTGGCAGTACCAGTCGATCCACTCAGCGGTGGCCAACTCGACCTCGGAGAGTGTCTTCCAGGGCCGACGGGGCTTGATCAACTCGGTCTTGAACAGGCCGATCGTGGACCCCATCAGGCATTGTCGTTGGCGCCGCCGACCGATCCGATCGACGCGGCGATGCCTGCTCGCGTCGGGGATGGTCGTGATCACCTTTTGGCCGCGGACCGCTCCGGTGATGCCGAGTTCACGCATGAGGCGCTCGACGGTGCGGCGGGCCACCGCGACGTCCTGGCGATTCAGGTGCCGACAGAGCTTCCGCGCGCCGTAGACACGGTAGTTGGCCTCGTAGGCCTGTGGGATGAGGGATGGCGCCGAACCTCGCCGCCCTGGTGCTGCGCGCCCGGCGCGGCGGCGGAAGCGAGCTGAATGGAAGCGAGGGCCGGCCGGGTGGCGACACGGGGCCGGCCTTCGCGCCAGGCTTACTCAGTGACCGGAGATCAGGTCGACGTTGCCGTCGAACTGCCACAGCGGGTTGGGCGTCGGCTTGCCGGCATTGATGATCAGGAAGTACCCGTTCACCTGAACCGGTCCGTCCCCGTCGGCGATGTAGCGCCCGGTCGGGGTGACATCGACCTGGTAGATGGCCTGGGCGGTGACGTTGTAGCCGGGGACGTTCCAGGAGACCGTGCAGCGCCAGTCGTTTCCCGGCCCTGCCTGCGCCCCGAGCCCCTCGTTCCTGTCGCAGGCCGCTGTGGTCTG
The DNA here is from genome assembly GCF_053597455.1 of Streptomyces sp. NPDC001393. Taxonomy (NCBI): domain Bacteria; kingdom Bacillati; phylum Actinomycetota; class Actinomycetes; order Kitasatosporales; family Streptomycetaceae; genus Streptomyces; species Streptomyces sp. NPDC001393. The sequence goes on along the minus strand of NZ_JBSFIH010000047.1, from coordinate 67,704 downwards.
CAGTTGCGCTGCGGAGACCGCCGGCTGGCGCATCTGTGCTTGCTGGAACGGGTAGAGGCGGGAGAACTCCATGGCTACCGACCGTTGCACCTTGTCCTGGGTGATGCCGGAACCGCCCGCCCCGGTCCCGACGGCGACGACACCGACCGTCGCGGCCAGCACGCCCGCCAGCGGGAGGGCACCCAAGGTCAGCGCCCTGCGTGCGGCGCCGTCGTTGTTGAGATTGGTGAAATCCCGCCGGAGGAACAACAGACAGGCCAGTGCCGTCGCCACGACCGCCCATACCAGGCTGACCCCGATGCCGATCAGCAACGGCCCCAGCTGCTGGGGATCGGTGAACAGGCCGTTCCAGGAGATGAAGGCGTAACCGGGCAGTGCCAGGCGCACCGGGACCGGCAGCGGCAGCATCTGCGCCGTCTGCATCCCGAGGGCGGCGATCACCGGCAGCAGCAGGCCCATCGGGGACCGGCCCAGGGCCACCGACCCGAGCAGCCCGATGGCGGCCAAGGCGAGCGTCGGCGCCAGCACGCAGACCCACGCCAGCAGGACCCTACCCGCCGCGTCCCCGCCGGTGAGCAGGTGGCCGTCCAGGCCGACCAGCGGCTGGTTCCCCTCCGCGAGCAGTCCGCCGAGCACGCTGGAGACGGCCAAGCCGGCTACCAGCAGTCCGATCACGGTGACGCTGGCGATCGCCTTGGCCGCGAAGATCCGCCGGTGCGAGCGAACAGCGATGATCAGGTGGCGCCAGGTGCCCAACCGGTCCTCGGAGGCGAAGACGTCGCCGGCGACCACGGACGTGACCAGCGGCAGGGCCCATGTGCCGGCAACGCCGAGCACCACCAACGATCCGGCCCAGCCGGTGGCGTGCATCCACCGGCCGAAGAGGGTATCGGACGGCAGGGTGCTCTGCTGGTCGATCGCGAACACCAGCAGGACCGGACCGAGCCAGCACAGCAGCACCAGCAGGCGCACCCGCCAGGCAGAGAACTGCTTGACCAGCTCCATCCGCAGGATCCGGACCACCGGGACCGGGCGTCTGCCGGCCGTCCCGGGCTTCAGCCCGGCCCCGGCCCCGGCTCCGGCTCCGTCGGCGGGGGCGTCGGTGAGAGTCGTGGTCATTGGTCGGCCTCCTGCCCGATGATGGCGAGCTGGTCCGTCAGGGAGAGAAAGGCTGCTTCCAGCGGCGAGACGACGGGCGCGAGTTCGCGCAGGGGGATGTTCGCGCGCACGATCCGCGCCACGAGTTCGTCCAGAGCAGCCGCCCGCGCGCGTACGACGACCACGTCGTTGTCCGATCGCGCCGCGGCGTCGGAGTCCTCGACGACGCGAACGCCGGGTGTTCCGGCCGCGACAGCGTGCGCGGCGGACGGATCCAGGGCGCGCAGCCGGTAGTCGAGTTCGTGTTTCTCATCGGTGAGCTTCTTCAACGGGCCGGAGAACACCACACGCCCCTTGGCCAGGATGGTGACCTCGGAGCACAGCGCCTCCAGATCGTCCATCCGATGGCTGGACAGGACGACCGTGACGCCCTCGGCCGCGAGTCGGCGCAGGACCTGATGCACCTGCCTCTTGCCCGCCGGATCCAGGCCGTTGGACGGCTCGTCGAGCACCAGCAGGCGTGGTTTGGTCAGCAACGCCGCGGCCAGTCCCAGTCGTTGGCGCATGCCCAGGGAGAAGCCGCGGACCTTCTGATCGGCGGCCTCGGTGAGTCCGACCTGCTCCAGAGCCTCGCCGACATCACCGGCGAGCGATTCGTCGGGCTGCAGCCAGACCAGCGTCGCGAGGTTCTGCTTCGCGGTGAGAGCGGGGTAGAGGCCGGGTCCGTCGACGAACCCGGAGACACCGTCAGGCGTCGGCAGCCCACGGCCCACTGGAGCGCCGAGGATCTCCAGGTCCCCCTCGTCGGCGACGGCCAGGCCCAGCATCAGGCCCAGCAGCGTGGTCTTTCCGGCACCGTTCGGGCCGACCAGGCCGTGGATCCGACCCTGCGCGACGCTTACATCGACATGGTCGAGCGCGACGACGTCACCGAAGACCTTGGTGATGCCGTGGCCCTTCACTGCGATGGTCGTGTCCATTCGTTCCTTCCTCCGCGGGCGAGCAGGTGGGCCCCCGTCCCGCTGGGGGACGGGGGCCGGTTACCGAGTGGCGCTGGTCACTGCACGTTGATCGTGGTGTCGTCGAGCACGAAGGAGGTCTGGTACTCGTAGTCCTCCGCGCCGGTGAACTTGAGCGTGACTGTCTGGCCCGCGTAGGGGGAGAGGTCGAAGGTGTGCTGCGCGTATCCGGTGATGCGGTCGAGGTTGGAGTAGGTGTGCAGGGTGCCCAGCACCGTGCCGGAGCCGTTCAGCACCTGCACCTTGAGCGTGTCGTAGGCGGTCGTGGTCGAAGTCTCCGCCGTGTCCACGTGCAGCCAGAAGCTCAGCTGCTCCGAGGTGCAGCCCTTCGGTAGGGTCACCGTCTGCGACAGGGTGTCGGTGTGGGTGGTCCCGTAGCCGTCCAGCCACGCGTCCCAGCTGCCGGAGTGCGGCGGCTCGGAGGAAGAGTTGTCGATCACGCCGGAGGACGCGGTCCACGGAGCGGGGTTGGAGCTGCCGCTCTCGAAGCCGGGGTTGCCGAGCAGCTGCTTCGCCTGGCAGCCGGTGCTTCCGGTGGGGGTGGCGGACGCCTCGTTGCTCTGTGCCCCCTCGCCCACGCCGTTCACCGCGGTGACCCTGTAGTAGTAGGTCTGCCCGGTGGTGAGTCCGGTGTCGGTGCATGAGGTCACCGCGCCCAGTCCGCTGCAGCCGCCGCTGGTCAGCAGCGTCTCGCCGCCACTGGAGGTGCCGCGGTAGACCTTGTACGAGGTGATGTTCTCGCCGCCTGTGCTGGCCGGTGGCGTCCAGCTCAGCGCGACCTGCCCGGTTCCGGCTGTCGCCGTCAGGCCGGTGGGCGCGCCTGGTACCGTCGCGGCAATCGGCGAGGCTGTGACGGTCACCGTCGAGGACGCGGAGTGCGCCGGCGAGGCGCTGTCGGTGACGGTCAGTGTCGCGGTGTAGGTACCCGCGGTGCTGTAGGTGTGACTCGGGTTCTGCGACGTGCTGGTCGACCCGTCACCGAAGTTCCAGCTGTAGCTGTACGCCGGGGTGCCGCCGGTGGCCGTGCCGGTGAAGGCGACGTTCAGGGGCACCTGGCCGGAGGTCGGGGTGGCCGAGGCGCTTGCGGCCAGCGGGTTGCCGACGGCGCTGACCGTAGTCGTCACCTGCGAGGTCCCGGTGTTGGCGGGCGAGGCGCTGTCGGTGACGGTCAGTGTCGCGGTGTAGGTACCCGCGGTGCTGTAGGTGTGACTCGGGTTCTGCGACGTGCTGGTCGACCCGTCACCGAAGTTCCAGCTGTACGTGTACGGGGCCGTGCCGCCGGTCGCCGAGCCGGTGAAGTTCTCCGTCAGCGGCGCGTTGCCGGTGGTCGGCGAGCCCTTGGCGCTCGCGGACAGGGGGGTCGCGCCCTGGATCCAGAAGTCCTCCAGCGGGTCGCCGAGCGCGGCCTGGTCCGCGGTCGTCATCGGGAAGGTGGACGAGCCCAGGTTGTTGTTCGGGTCGATGACGCCGGAGTGCACGTTCTCCATCGTGCGCTCCATGGCCGCCAGCACGTTGGCCGTCGTGTACGCGACGTGCGAGACGTAGTGCTGCTTGACGTAAGCCGGGTTCCCGATGACGAGCAGCGGCACGCGGTAGGTGTTGCTGACGTGGTCCGGGCCGTTGCTGCCGTTCTGGGTGTCGTCCTCGGTGACGACGATCAGCGTGTTGTTCTTGTACGTCGGGTTGCTCATGATGGAGCTGACGATGTTGTTCGTCGCGGTGTCGTTCCCTGCGATGTCCTGGTAGGTGCCGGGGTGATCGTTGAACAGCTCGACGTAGTTGTACGCCGGCATCCCGTACTGGTTGACGAAGTTGAGGTAGTCGCCGGCGACGGTGCTGTCGGGGATGCTCTGGTTGTTGCAGGTGTACTCGTTGGTGTGCAGCTCTTCGGGGATGGTCGTGCCCGGACGGTTGGGCGGCAGAACCTCGATCTTGCCGTCGGCCGGGTTCTTCCAGTAGCCGCTGCCACTGTTGAGCATCCAGTAGATGTCACCGTTCACGATCATCGAGTACGGGCTGGTGCCACTGCTGGTGCCGGACGGAGCGGTGCAGGCGCTGGTGCCCTCGTCCGTGGGACCCTGGTCGCTCTGCAGGAACCGGTCGAACTGGGTACCGTTCGACGGGTAGGACTGCTGCTGGCTGCTGGACGAGGACTGCCCCGAGAACAGGAACCAGTGGTTGGGGCCGGACGGCGGCTGGACGCCGGTGCTGTACGAGTCGGACAGCGAGTAGGTCTTGGCCAGCTGGTGCAGGTTTGGAACGGAGCTCATGTGGTTGGTGCTCTCCACCTGGCCGTTGCAGCCGGCGGCGATCGTTGTCGCGCAGTCGCCGAGGTAGTCGTCGAAGGTGTGGTTTTCGCGATAGATGATCACGAAGTGCTGGAACGGCGGGAAGTACGGCGCCAGCGGGTTCACTGCCGCTGCGGGCTTCCCTATGATCGTCTGATGGCCACCGACCCTCTGCACGACGCTCTTGTCGGTGATCTTGAAGTTCTTCGGCTGCGGAAACTTTGCGAACTCCACGCCGGGCGCGGCGAACTTCGCGCCGGAGCAGTCGAAGTCGTCCGGCTTGTACGTCATCGGACGCTTGCCGAGCGGCAGGTTCTTGGCGTTCGGGTGGGTCGTCGCCGGGTTGTACCCCTTCAGCGTGCACGAGCCGACACCCGTCGCGGGATGGGCGGCGTCAGCGATCCCGACGCCGTGAGCCACGCTCTCCACCCCGCCGAACAGCAGGGCGAGGCTGGCGACACCAAACAGCAGTAACTTCTTCGATCTCTTCATTGGCACTCCCGTGTCGGAGGCGCGCGAGAGCGCGCGCATCTACGCGCGCTGAATTGAGCCATACGGGATTGTGACGACGAGTCAAGGCCACGACAAGTCAGTCAGCGTGATCCACTTCACTCGCAACGCAACGTTTACCGGCCGTGCCCCACGAGGCGCCCCGGCCGTCGGCAGGGAGCGGGACGAGGGGGTATCTCGTCCTGCCCATCGCCGATTTCGGCAGCATGTTCGTCGGGATGCCGGCGTATCAGGGCGGAAACTGGACACCGCTAGTGGAGCGGTTCCTCCATCTCGATCGACCGACGATATTCAAGCTGGCCCGAACCCTCGGGGCCGAGGAACCGCGCAGCGAGTGCAGGGGCCCGTCGATGAAATAGTAGGTTTCTTACGGTGATGGGACTCGTTGATGCGGTATGGGTCGCTTCGATGAGTTGATCGGCTCGTTGGAGGAGAAGTTCGGGGCGGAGACGCCGTACCTGGACGAGCGGCAGCGCCGGATGCTGTACGCGGCGGAGACCCGGCAACTCGGTCACGGTGGGATCGCTGCGGTGGCGAGGGCCGCGGGCGCCTCGAAGGGCTGCGTCAGCCGCGGCTTGGCCGAACTCGATACAGGCCAGGCGCCGGACGGGCGGGTGCGGCGGCCGGAGGCTGGCCGCCCGACGCTGTCGGAGAAGGACCCGGGCCTGGTTCCGGCCCTGCTGGCGCTGATCGAGGACACCACACGGGGCGACCCGATAGGGCCGCTGACGTGGACAACGAAGTCGCTGCGCCGGCTGGCGGACGAACTGCCCGCCCAGGGGCGGAAGGTGGGCCGCGACACCGTCGCCGCGTTACTGAAGGCGGCAGGGTTCAGCCTGCGCGGCAACACCCGAGTGCTGGCCGGCAGCCACCACCCGGACCGGGACGCCCAGTTCCGGCACATCAACGACAGGGTGAAGACATTCCTGGACGGGGGCGACCCGGTGATCAGCGTGGACACGAAGAAGAAGAAGGAGGGGCGAGTCGACGGCCGGCGATACGGTGTTGGTGGCGCAAGGGCAGTTCCATGCACAGAGCTCGGCGTGAGCCATACGACTTCAGGCTTTATCCCCAATTTCTGACAGAATCCCCGCGATCCTTTCCTCCCCCCGTCACTTGACGGTGCACACAGAACGCCGGCCGCAAAGGGGTGACGCGACCGGAGGTTGTACCGCTCGGGCAACGGCGCTTCTTACCGAGCGAGGTCTGATGCGGGAGGCACGACTTGGGCATCGCCCCATCGATGCTGGGCGTGTGCAGAGCAATCTGGTGGTGGAACTGAACTGCGGCTGCCGTGCATGGCCGCAATCGGCCCCTCGGTTACGAGGTCACCGGCAGATTCTGCTCGGGGCCCCGGGTTGCCGGCTGCGCGCTCCTGGCGGCGACACGACGGACGGTAAGAGCGCCGAACGGCGGACAGGACAAGGAAGACGGCCATCACGCCGGTTCCGGCGGTGTACCTGCCAGTGGTGGTACGGCGTGCGCCGGTGATAGAGAGGCCGATGATCTGAGATGTTGGCCAGGGCGTTGGTCATGGCGATGCCTGCGGCGACGCCATGCCCTTGAGGTAGGTGGCGGGCAGTTGCGTTCGCGAGCGCCTGCACTTCTGCGCTCTGCACAGCTGGTCCCCTGTCAAAGGGCAGGGGACCAGCGACCATCGGCCGGTCTCGCGAACGAGGAACCCGCACATGACCTGCTCCGCACAGTCGGCAGCCCTTTCGGCGCCAACTCGCGGGGGGTGCTGAAGAGTCGGTACGCGCCACCAGGCAGCACGCCGATCCTCGCGGCGGGAGGAAGGCACGGCTGACGTTGGCGGGCAGACGGGAGCAGCCCACCAGGACGCGCAGGACGTCCCGCACAGCGATGGGCTGGATACGGGTGTGCACCCAGCGCGGGGTGACCATCGCCGGCAGCCGCTCGGTGAGGTAACGCAGCATCTCGAAACTGGCCGAGCCGGAACCGATGATGACGGCAGCGCGCAGGACGGCGGTCGGCACACCCGAGTCGAGCAGGATGCGGCCCACCTCGGCGCGGGAACGCAGGTGGGGGGAGAGATGCGACTCGGCAACCCTTTCGGGGGTCAGCCCGCCGAGGTAGACGCGGCGGCGAACTCCGGCCCGGCGGGCCTGCTCGCCGAAGACGCGGGCCCCTTAGCGGTCGGTCTGTTCGAAGTCGCGGCCGGTGCCGAGCGCGTGCACCAGGTAGTAGGCCACGTCCACGCCGTCCAGCGCCCGTGCCACCGATGCGGCGTCGAGGACGTCGCCCTGGACGACCTGCGCCCGGCCGGCCCACGGATGGTCCCGCAGCTTGCCCGGCGTGCGCGCCAGGCAGCGTACCCGGTACCCGGCGCTCAGCAGCTCGGGCACGAGCCGACCGCCGATGTAGCCGCTCGCGCCGGTAACCAGACAGGTCGGTGCCTCGTGAGCCGTCGCCCCGTCCCCGGTCGTCGTCCTGGTCGCCTCGTCCGCCACGGGTACCGTCCCTGTGCTCGCCTCGTCCCAACGCCGGAGCAAGCCCCCGGATCAGGTCGAACCCGTACATCACTTTCCTGGACGCAGCCGCCTTCCAGCAGCCGTCACACGACTGACACGCGTTCCCTCAGCGTCCGCCACGGCCAACTACAAGGCTTGGTCTTCTGACGAGTGCCCGCTGGACGAGTCCGGTTCTCGGCGGTGTGCCGAGGCTTGCGCGACCTGCTTCAGCGCCGATGCCGTGGCAGAGTCGCCGACCTTGGCGGGTTGCTCGTGCGGGTGGCTCTCGTGGTGAAAGTGGGAGGGCGCGAGCCTGTCGCCGGCACCGTAGCGCCGCGACAAGGTGTCGGTGGAGTCCGTGAGGGCAAGGTCGGCGTCGGCCGCAGCGGGCCGACTACCGCCCTGCATGTCGTTCTCGGCGTTTCCGGCCCTGCCGACCTGGGCCGCCTCCCCCGGCGTGCCTCCTCGGTGGCCCGGCTGGGTCAGCCACGCCACGGCCGCGCCGGCGAGAGCCACGGGCCATTCCACCACCCCGGCGACGCCGAGCACCCCGGCTCCGGTGTAGACCGCCATCCGCCGACCGCGCGGAGAGATCGCTCCGATCCACGCCAGCGCGCTGTCGCCGACCTTGCTCACCTGCTCGGCTCCGGGCAGGCGGCGCAGCCCGGATCCGACCGCCCGGAACGGCTGCGGAAGATCCGACGAACCTGTCCTGACCTGGCTCATGTCCTGCTCCCTCCGCGCGTCCTCAAGGGATCCGAGCCCCGAGTTTCCCAATGTCACAGCGCATATGCCCTCATGCGGGCGTTATCCGGTTCCGGGGCCCTGGTGGCGCGTTCGCAGGCGGGCTGGGGCAACTCGGGGCGGGTGTACCGGGGAGGTGGTTCGGTGGCCAGTAAGAGCCTGGACTTGAACGAGATGCTGCAGGCGGCGGAGGATGCCGCGCCGATGGAGTCAGTGGATGTGGTCGCCCGGAACCTGGAGAAACGGTTCTCGGCGACAGAGGTGTCGTTCCTGATCGTCGACCTGATCGGGCAGGAAGCCGTACGCCTGCCCAGAGCCGGTACGGCGGCGCGGGCGCGCGGCGCGGCGGAGAGAGTCGAGCTGGCGGGCAGCTTCTATGACCGGGTCCTGCGCAGCCAGCGCCTGCACCAGGAGGACTACGGGGAGGGCGGGTGCCGGATGGTCGCGCCGGTGACGAACCGGGGCGACTGCATCGGTGTACTGGACCTGGTCGTGCCACGCATTGTCTCCGGCACTGTCGTCGACAGGGAGGGAGCCCTCCCCCGCGCTGGCGAAAGGGTCCGAGACACATCGGAGCCACCGAGCGACCTCCGGAGCCTCGCACTGCCGCGGGAGGTATGGGTGCGCTCCCGCTTGAGTGGTGCGCCGACCATAAGAATCGGGGGAGCCTTCGATGGATCGGGCCGGCCTTGCCTTCCTGACCGTGTTCGGCCTGGCGTGGTGGCTTGCGGGCGCGAGTGCTCTGGGCGGGTCGCTGCTGCCGGTGGCGGCTCTGGCGTGTGGTGCCGTCGCGGCGGGTGGCTGGCGCACGGGATGTGGCCTGCGTCGCCCGTGTGGTGGTCCGCTTCCCGACGATGTGCGCCGCCGCTTCGCCGGGATCAATGTGTTGCAGTGGATAGTCATCAGTGTGATGACTGCCATCGCTGTGATGAGCAGCGTTCCCAGGCTCATCCCGGGCCTGATCGCCCTCGTCGTCGGCCTGCACTTTCTGCCGCTTGCCGTGCTCTTCCGACAGCCGCGGTTTCACCTGACCGGTGCTTTGATGGTCGCTGTCGGGTGGCAGGCTGCGCCGTCGATCTCGCCACGAGATCGGCCGCCGCCGCCCGGACGCTCGTTGGTATCCGTGCGGCTGTCGTCCTGTGGGGAACCGCGTGCCTGGTCCGCCACAGGACGAGCGGGCCGGCGGACCGACCGGAGTCGCAGCGATCGGCCGCAGCGTCGAGGGGTTTGCCCGAGGGCGGCCACCAGGGCTGCGCTGGTCAGTGCATCCCTGGCGACTCCTTCTTCTCAGACGTTGACCCCGAAGTCGGACGCGATCCCGCGCAGGCCCGAGGCGTAGCCCTGGCCGACCGCCCGGAACTTCCATTCCCCGCCGTACCGGTACAGCTCGCCGAAGACCATCGCGGTTTCAGTGGAGGCGTCCTCGGACAGGTCGTAGCGGGCGATCTCCTGGCCGCCCGCCTGGTTGACCACCCTGATGTAGGCGTTGCCCACCTGGCCGAAGCTCTGCCCGCGTGCGTCTGCCTCGTGGATGGAGACCGGGAAGACGATCCTGTCCACGTCGGCGGGCGCGGCGGCGAGGTTGACCTTGATCACCTCGTCGTCGCCCTCGCCCTCACCGGTGAGGTTGTCGCCAGTGTGTTCGACCGAGCCGTCGGGGCTGCGGAGGTTGTTGTAGAAGATGAAGTGCTGGTCGGTGGCCACCTTGCCGGACGCGTTCAGCAGCAGCGCGGAGGCGTCCAGGTCGTAGTCCGCGCCCGTGGTGGTACGGACGTCCCACCCCAGACCGATCTCCACCGCGGTGAGGCCCGGCGCTTCCTTGCTCAGCGACACGTTGCCGCCCTTGGCCAGGGAAATACCCACGACTCGTCCTCTCAGTTCTGGACTGTCCTTACGGTCACCAGATGCAACGAAGGGTGCCCTGCCATAGTTCCTATAGTTGCGCAACGCCTAAAGTATTTCCGGCGCGGGTGCCGCATGGGGCGGGCCGGGCGAGGCGAAGGCGAGGGCATCGGATGTTCCCCAACATCAGCGCCTTGGATCTCCTGACGCTGGGGGTCCTGGTGGTACTGCTCTTCGGCCCGGACAAGCTGCCGGAGATCATCCAGAACGTGGTCGGGTTCGTGCGTAAGGTGCGGGAGTTCTCCGAAAGCGCCAAGCAGGAGGTCCGCTCTGAACTGGGGCCGCAGTTCAAGGACTTCGAGTTCGAGGATCTGCATCCCAAGACGTTCATCCGCAAGCATGTTCTCGATGGCGAGGGCCTTGGGATCGACGAGATCCGTGGCGCGCTGGACCCGAGGGCGGAGCTGTCGGACGTCGCCGACGCGGTGCGCGGTGCGGCGAGGGCCGAAGAGAACACGGCGCCGACGGCCGGGGGCCGGACGCCCTTGTCGAAGGAGGCAGCGACCGGACCGGACACGTGCACGGCGTTCGATCCTGACGCCACCTGAGCGGCGACTGCGAAGCAGCCGTTCCGTCCAGCAGCCCGTATGGGCCGCGTGGCGCGGCTTCTGGGTGCTGAGCGAGCCGCTGTGGGTGACGTCCTCGTGCGATCAGCACCTGACGAGCCGACGACGAGGGGCTCAGCGCGCTCTGCGCCTGTCGGTGGCCGGACGCGCTGCGCTTGTGTCGTTGGGAACAGCCCTCAGGACGCGGTCGACGGGCTTGGTCGAGGGCGGCGTCGTATCCTCGATTGAAGCGCTGGTGGACCGCGTGGCGCCCTCGCCCTCCGGGGTCTTGGCCTCGGGCTTGAGGATGCGCATCGACCTGCCCAGCCCTCGGTTCATGTCGGGCAGCTTCTTGGAACCGAACACCAGGATGATGACGATGGCCACGATCAGCAGCTGCCAGGGTTCCAGCCCGTTACCAAGCATCCGACCCCCATCTCTTCGCCGAACAGCTCCTTCTCCGGGCGGCGGCGCAGACCGGGCAGCGCGGCATACCCTCTGTCATAATTGCCACGTTGCGCAACTGTACAACCATTGGGTAGAGCCAGTCGTCCTCTTTGTATGAAGCGGACGGATGGGGGCGCCCGGATGACCACGACCAGGGATGGCAGGACAGCGCGGGGCCGCAAGCGCGGCCCGTGGCGAATAATGCTGCTCATCGCGCTGGTCGTCGTGGTGATCGGCGCGGTGGGCCTGGGCTGGATCTACCTGAAGCTGAACAGCAGCATCCACACCTTCGACGCGGGCGGCTTGTCCAGGCACCGCCCCGCGGCCGGCCCGTCCAGGAGCGAGAACGTACTGGTCATCGGAACAGATGCGCGCAACGACGGCAACAGCTCACTCGGCGGCGGCGATACGAACGATATCGGTCGTTCCGATACCGCGATCCTGCTGCACATCTACGCCGACCACCGGCACGCCCTCGCCGTCTCCATCCCGCGCGACACCCTGGTGACCATCCCGCCGTGCAGACTGCCGGACGGCTACTGGACGAAGACGCAGACCGACGCCATGTTCAACTCGGCGTTCTCCGTCGGGCAGACGGACAAGGGCGATCCGGCCTGCACCCAGAACACCGTCGAACAGCTCACCGGCCTGCGTGTCGACCACACCGTGGTCGTGGACTTCAAGGGCTTCGCCGCACTGACCAGCGCGGTCGGCGGGGTGCAGGTCTGCCTGCCGCAGGACGTCTACGAGAAGGACCTCGACCCCAACCGCGCCACGCGGGGCAGCCTGCTGTTCAAGAAGGGCGAGCAGACGGTCTCCGGACAGCAGGCCCTGGACTACGTCCGCATACGGCACGGTCTCGGTGACGGCTCCGACATAGGGCGGATCAAACGGCAGCAAGCCTTCCTCTCCAGCCTCGTCAAGAAGGTCAAGAGCGACGGGATCACCCCCACCAACCTGCTGCCGCTGGCCGACGCCGCCACGAAGTCACTCACGGTTGACCCCGGACTGGGCACGGCGAACAAACTGCTCTCCTTCGCCATGTCGCTGAAGGACATCGACCTGCACAACACGAAGTTCGTCACCCTCCCCTGGCGGTACGCCGGCGAACGTGTCGCCGTCGTCGAGCCGGATGCCTCCGATCTGTGGGCGGCACTCAAGGCGGACCGCACCATCGACGGCAAGGACGCCGACGGAAGGAAGCAGGCCCAGGACCACGCATCCGCATCGCCCAGCGCCACCGGGAACGTGTCGGGCACTGGTATCAGCGTCGCCGTCTACAACGGCACCACCATCGGCAGCCTCACGTCCAAGGCCGTCTCGTCACTCACGGAGCACGGTTTCACTGTCACCGGCACCGCGACGTCGGGCAGCCAGGACGACTCCACCACCGTCATCGAGTACGGCGCCTACCTGAAGTCACAAGCCGAGTCGGTGGCCCGGCTCTTTCCCGGCGCCCGGCTCGATTTCATCGGCGGATCGAGCATCAACGTCGTCCTGGGCAGCTCTTACGCCGCAGCGGGTTCTTCCGCCCCGACGACCCCGACCGCCGTGCCCAGCTCGGTGACGGCTGACGCCCGCTCGGCGGACGACGACCTGTGCTCCAACCTGACGTACGGTTCGGGTGGTTGACGAGGCGGTTACGCGGTTACGCGAGCGTGAAGTAGGCGAGGCTGCCGAGTCCGGCCACCGAGCAGTAGATGGCGAACGGGATGAGGGTGCGGTTCTCGAAGTAGCGGACGAGGAAGCGCGTGGCGAGGTAAGCCGCCACGAACGCGGCCACGCCTCCCGCCAGCAGCGGACCGCGCAGGCCGTCGCCCTGCGAACCGAGCAGCGGCGGCAGCTTCAGCAGCGCGGCTCCGCCGATCACCGGCGTGGCGAGCAGGAACGCGAAGCGCGCGGAGTCCTCGTGGCCCAGGCCCTTGAAAATGCCCGCGCTGATGGTCGAGCCCGAGCGGCTGATGCCGGGGAAGAGGGCGAGGATCTGGGCGGCGCCGATCGTCACGGCCTGGCGGATGGTCATCCGGGTGATCCGCAGATCCGACTGCTCCTCCTCCGACAGATGCTCCTCGCCTGGGGCGACTGCGGCCCCGGCCCGCCTGCGGCCGGTCCCACCGCGCCGCAGCTGCTCTGTGACAAAGAGGACGATGCCGTTGAGCGCCAGGAAGATCGCCGTAGGGACGGGCTTGCCGAGCGTCGTACGGAACACCTTGTCGAGTGCGACACCGGCGACCGCGACCGGGACACACGCGGTGACGATCAGCCAGGCGAGCCGCTGGTCAACAGTCTCGATCCGGCGCTGCGTGATGGACGTCGCGAGGCCCCGGATGACGCGGACCCAGTCGCGCCAGAAGTAGACGACCAGCGCGAGCGCCGTGGCCAGATGGAGACCGACAAGCTCATTGAGGTAGAGGGACCCGTCGGCGGAGACGTCCAGATCGTGCTTCCAGTGCCCGCCCAGGAGAGCTGGTATCAGGATGCTGTGCCCCAGGCTGGAGACGGGGAACAGCTCGGTGACGCCCTGCAGCAGGCCGACGCCCACGGCTTCGGGATAGGTCAGAACGGACATTGACTGGCCTTTGACTCGACATGCACGCGAGGCCGGAGCCGCAGGCACCGGTCACAGCGACTCTGGCAGGCAGAAGCTACTACACGCGGGCAAAATGCAGGCCACATCAGGAATCGGCGTCTCACCGCCTTCTTCCAGGCTGGGATGGTCCGACGAGCTGGCCGGCCATCAGCTGGATGACGAGGTCGACGGCGGGGGTCATCGATGTGGTGATCTGCCGCCGGCCCTCCCGGCGGCAGCGGACGAGACCCGCGCGCCCACTCGGTGGGGGCGCCATCGGACACCCGGACCGAACGCGACCGCACGCCGGAAGGCGCGGTGAGCCGGCGGAATTCGCCGTGCTCTAGATATGCACGGAGCCGAAGCGCCTCACCGCCCCTATTGGTTGCCATATTGCGCAAATATAGAACTTCGGGGCGATATGAGCAGAGCAGGTCGCCCAGCTCTTCCCCGGCGCCCAGCTGCAAGCTCTCACCGGAGGAGGCATCACCGTGGTCCTGGGGCAGACCTACGCCGCCTCCGCCCAGCCGGCCTCACCCCCGCACACGCCGGTGACCTCGAACGCCCGCTCCGCGGACGACTCCCCCTGCTCCGACCTCTCGTACGGATGAGTGGGTGCGGGCCCCAGTGACGACCAGGTTTCCGAGGCGGATCTCACCCGCAGGGCATGAGTGAGGCGGAACCTTCGACGCCACGTAGCACGTTGTCCCCAGAGACCGAACCCGGAAGGGTGCCGAGCCTGGCGTTGCGACACGCGACGTGACCGCGCGGGCACACAACGGATCCGGCACCTGTGAACCGGGACCGGCCGGGTGAGGAGCGGCGCGGACGTTTGCTAGATTGCGCAACCATGCAATCGAGGTGCAGCCCCACTTCATCCGACGGACCGGCCGCAGACCGCTGGCCGCACACCCCCGGGGAATGCTGGTCCCGACCGTTCCTGGGAGTGTGACATGAGTGACCTGCGGGACGGCTCCACCGGTCGCGCCACACGCCGCCGCACCGCCCAGGTACCCGGCCAGCGCACCGACGAGCCCGCAGACGGGCGCCCGCCCGGCGGCCGGGCGGCGGCACGGGCCGCGTCCCGGTCCTCCGGCCGTGGAAACACACGCCGCCGCGTCCGGCCGACGCGCCGGGGCAGGCGGGTGCTGCGGATCGCCGGGACATGCCTGGCCGTCCTGGTCCTGGTGACGGCCGGCGCCGGCTGGTGGTTCTACGAGCACCTGAACGGCAACATCAACAGCATCGCGCTCGACGGCAAGGGCGGCAGCGAAAAGGCGGACGCCTTCGGCCGCACGCCGATCAACATCCTGGTGATGGGATCGGACGGCCGCACCAGCGCCGCCGACTGCCAGCTCGGCGGCGGCTGCGCGAAGACCGGCGTGCAGACCGGCAACGGCAACGCGGACGTGGAGATGGTCGTCCACATAGCCGCCGACCGCTCCAACGCCACCGTGATGAGCATCCCCCGCGACACCATGACCAACGTCCCGGCCTGCACCGACCCCACGTCGAAGCAGTCCACGTCCGGCTACTACGGCCAGATCAACAGCGCTCTCTCATACGGCCCGGCCTGCCAGGTGGCCACCATCCACCAGCTCACAGGCATCCCCATCGACCACTTCATCAAGCTCGACTTCTCCGGCGTGGTCAGCATGTCCGACGCGGTCGGCGGCGTCGACGTGTGCGTCAGCGACAACGTCTACGACACCTACTCGCACCTGAAACTGTCCAAGGGCGACCACACCCTCAAGGGCGTCGCGGCCCTGGAGTTCGTCCGCTCCCGGCACGGCTTCGGCGACGGCAGCGACCTCGGCCGTACCGTCTCCCAGCACCTGTTCCTCGGCGCGATGATCCGCAAGTTCAAGAGTGCCGGCACCCTCACCGACCCCACGAAGGTCTACGACCTCGCCGATGCCGCGGCCAAGGCCCTCACCGTCGATGACGGCCTGGGCAGCGTCAGCAAGCTGGTGGGGCTGGCCTCCGACCTGGACAAGGTTCCCTCCAAGCGGATCACGTTCGCCACCATGCAGACCGCCCCCGATCCGAACAACAAGGACCGGGTCCTCCCGGGTGCGGGAGCGAAGTCGCTGTTCGCGAGCATCGCCAACGACCAGTCACTGACGACCGGTTCGGGCAAGAAGTCCCCAGCGGCCTCCGCCACCGCCCAGGCCGTCGACCCCTCCCAGATCGCCGTGACCATCGAGAACGGCACCACCGTCGGCGGCCGTGCCTCCGAGCTGGCCGGCGCCCTGACGGACAAGGGCTTCAGCCAGGGCACCACCACGGCCAACGCCCCTGCCACCGCGGCCACCACCACCCTCACCTACGGCACCGGGCAGAAGCCGGAAGCCCAGGCGGTGGCCAGTGCCCTGGGCCTGCCCTCCTCGCACCTCAAGCAGGGCAGCGGCAGCGGCTTGTCGCTGGTCATCGGCAGCGACTGGCCGAGTGGCACCAGCTACCCCAGCAACAGCGGCAGTGCAGGCACTTCCTCCCCCGCCCCCGCCGACACCCACGCCGCGGTCTCCAACGCCCACGCCCAGACGGCCGACCAGTCCAAGAGCTGCGCCCAGGTCAGTCCCTACAGGACCGTCTCCCTCAACGGCGTCAGCATGACCCCCGCCCAGGCATACGCCGCTGCCCGCAGCCAGCCCGACTCCGACGCCTGAAACCACTTATCGCCACAAGTGTTCATCTCGCCACTCTTAGCGAACACATCATCGCTTGCGCAATGATGGAACCGTCTATTGAGGCGATGGGGAGGACCGGGGCCGTGCGGGAGACGACTACTGCGGAAGGCGTGCTCGAGGAACTGGCGCGAGGATGTCCACTGCCGCCGCATGACGAGGCGCGGGACGCGTATCAGCCGGTCGAGGTGTACGACGAGGCCGGGTGGCCGTGGCCGGGATCCGTCACCGGATGGTGGACGAGCCCCGAAGGCGTCACCGCCTGCCGACTGCGGCTGTCAGGCGTGGCGACTCCGCGATGGGTCCTGTACGACACGGACCGGATCATCCTGCGGGTTCAGAGCGGCACGTAGACCACTGTCAGTCGGTCTGTCAGAGATGGCGGCTCGGATCAGCGAGCCTGGCGACTTCCCCGTTCCGCGCCGCCTGCTTCCTCCAGGCGCCCCAGCAGGAACGGCACGACACCACGCTCAAGCAGAGCCAGTTCCCACTCTTTCCGCGCCCTTGTCAGCTCCGGCGCTGTACCGTCCAGCGCACCCCTCTGACCGTCCGATCGATTGCGTGCCGCCGCCACGAGCACGTAGATGAAGTCCCCGATCAGCCCGCCTGCGGTCACAGCGGCGGCGATCAGCCCGGCAGTGATCAGTCCGCCGCTGATGTAGGGGCGCCCTCCGAACACCCGCAGGCCGTACCCGATCACGAGGAAGACAGCCGCCGAAACGGCCGCCAGACTGGGCACGAGCACCGCCAGCACCGGAAGCAGCCCGCCACTGCCTTGGGCCTCGGCCCCGTGGGCACCGCTCGCATCCTGCTGCCCACTCGTCGCAGCCGCCGCTGCCCTGACTTGGAGGAACGTCCGGTACTCGATGGCTGCGGCGCCGGCGATCTCGGCCCGCGCCTGGAGCGCCCGAGTACGCAGCTGCTCACGGTTGAGAACCGCGCCGGAGCGTCCCAGCGCCTCCGTGACCTGCTGCGACTTCAGGGCCTCGTCCAAGACGCGCCCGAACGTTGCGTCGATCTCGGCCTCAGAAGATTCAGGTCCCTGCATCTGTCCCCCGCGCATCACAGCGTCACCGTCCACAACCTCTGCGGATCGACCACATCGACGTACAACCGAAGGATTGAGTTTATTAGTTCCCCGATTGCGCAACTGTTAAAGGACTGGGGGTCCTCCCACTGCCGTTGATCTGGAGTCCCGATGCCGGAATCCCCCACCCCCAAGCCGCACATCCGCGGGTTTCGAGAAGCCGCACGCCACCGTGTGCTGCGCCTGCTGCATCGACGCAAGCGACGCGCACATCATGTCGTCCAGGACCCGGCTCACGCCGTCGTCCGACTCTCTGGAGAGATCACATCCAAGAACGCCGACCGTGTCGCCGACAACCTGCGCAATACCCTCCGCCCGACTCCCCGCACTCTGGAGATCGACCTCCAACGGGTCACCTTCCTTGACAGAGAGGGCGGCAAGGCGTTCCTCCCCGTGCTGCGTGCCGCCCAACAACACGGCACCAAGGTGATCGTCACCCACGCAAGCGCCCAGGCCCGCAACACATTCGACCGACTGGGTCTGACCCACCTGCTCGACAACCGCGAAGGAACCATGCCGGACGGCGAGTAATGCCAGACGAGCGCCTGATGGCATGTGCCGTGGCTCAATCTGCCAGGGTCACTGCAGGACCCCGACCGCGCGCGATGACCAGCGCCAGGGTCAGCAGCGAGATCGTGGACTGGGTGGACATCAGCAGTTTCGCCCAGCGGGACAGCGGCATGGTGTCGGTGGGGCTGAAAGCCGTGGCGTTGGTGAGGGCCACATAGAGGTAGTCCATGTACTGCGGTTGCCAGTCGTCGGGGGCGATGCCCTCCTGCTGCATCTGAGGGAAAAGGAAGTCCGGGTGCTGGTGCGTGCCCAGGGCGCGGGCCACCGGTCCGCCCCGGTCCCACTCGTGATCCACGCGGCACCGCGCTCGGCCAGTGCCCGTCTGCGTCCCCACCGTGACCGCCGCACACCAACGGCCGCGGACCGTGCCTGCGGCGGTGAAGCCGCCAGATCGGCGAGACGGCCGGCAGCCCGCGCCAGTTCCGTCTGCAGCCTTCGGCGGCGTTCGGAAGAACTGGCCCTCAGTAACGCCGAATAGAGTCCCTCGACCTCGGCCACGGCAACGCCCAGCCGCAGGTTCGCCTCACGCACTCGCCGGTACTCCCCGCGCGGCATGCACGCCCTTCCTTCCCCCGATACCGGAGGCGGCACCCACGGAACTTCGATCATTGCGCAACTCCGCAAGCCAGGCGCCTCAGGATGCCTCCACAGCCTTTCCTGCCTCGGCCCAGTTCGCATGCAGCCGGTCCAGGTACGAGCGGGCCTGGCTGTCCGGGGTCGCACCGCGGGCGAAGGCGAGCATGTTGCCCGTGCCGGTGTTGTATCCGAGGGCCAGCAGGTCGTTCCTCTTGTAGGGGGCGGTCCAGTGGGCCGGCAGCTGGGCCGACAGGTCGTGCAGATACCAGGCTTCGGCTTCGACGGCGAGGTCACGGTCGTCCGGCAGTTGATCCCAGCGGCGGCCTGCGAAGTCCCGGCCGTTCTTGACCGCGTCGAAGGTGGCGCGGTGCATGTTGGCGATGCCGAAGGCCGCGTCCGGCTTGTACTTCTGCCAGGCCCGCTCGAAGGACGGGTCATGCGGCTTGTACGCCTCGTTGTAGAGGATCGCCATCACCAGCTGTGCGCTCACACCGGCTTGACGGGCACGGGCACGGGCCTGGGCGGCGTAGTCGGCGGGGTCGTACGACGAGGTCGCCGGCGACAGGGAGGAAGCAGGGGAGCCGGCCGACGGGCTCGATGGGGAGACGGACGTCTTCCCCTGGGGCGGCTCGCCCTGCGGGGTGTCGGCCGCGCGCACGATGATGTACACGACCAGGGCGAAGACCAGCACGAGCAGCCACCGTCGGCGTTTCGAGGCCCCGGACTCTGTCATAGCGCGCCTTCCTCGTTCCCCGCCTTCGGTCGACAGCCTTGTACAGCAGGGAGCCTAAGACAGGCGTGAACCGGCGCCGGGCACCGGCGATCGACCGGGTCGGCCCACCGGAGCAGAACCGCCGCCGCCATCGCGCTCGAAGCGCGCCCTGGCCACCAGCAGACCTGCGGCGTAGAGGATCAGGACAGCGGTGAGCAGCAGGTAATACACGGCCGGCAGGGCGGTCAGGCCGAGCATCGAGCCCAGCGGTGAGGGGGGAAGCGCCAGGCCGATGACGGCCAGCGCCAGCGCGGCCCAGGCGACCGGTCCCGGCCTGCGGAATGGGGCCGTACGGCGGCCCGAGCGCAGCAGCACCATGACCAGGGCCTGGGTGATCAGGTTCTCCGTGAACCAGCCGGAGTGGAACACCGCCTCGTCCAACCCCCTCTCCGGCCCGTGCACCACGAGCGCGAGAACACCGAAAGTGGCGAGGTCTGCGACGGCGTTGAGCGTCCCGAAGCCGGTGATGAAGCGCAGCAGGTCCCGTGGGTCCAGCACGGTCGGCCGGCGCAGGGAGGCGGTGTCGGGACGGTTGTGGGCGAAAGTGAGCTGGGCGGCGTCGAAGCACAGGTTCTGCAGCAGGACCTGTGCCGGGAGCATCGGCAGGAAGGGCAGCAGCAGACCGGCGGAGAGCATGGCGAGGACGTTGCCGAGGTTGGACGAGAGCGTGGTGCGCAGGTAGGTGACGATGTTGCCGCCTGCGTGCCGGCCCGCGGCGACGGCGTGCGCGATCGCGGTGAGGTCCTTCTCGGCGAGCACCACGTCCGCGGCTTCCCGGGCGACGTCGGAGGCATTGCGGGGGGCGATGCCGACGTCGGCGGTGTGCAGTGCGGGGAGGTCGTTGACCCCGTCGCCGAGGAAGCCGACGGTGTGTCCGGCGGTGCGCAGGGCCTCAATGATCCGGACCTTGTGTTCCGGGGTGCAGCGCGCGAAGACGGTCGTACGGGCGGCGGCCGCGGCGAGTTCGGCGTCCGTGAGGCGGTCGATGGCGTCAGCGGTGAGCACGGCGTCATCGGTCACGACGATGCCCAGATCGAGGCAGGCGCGGACCGCCGTTCCCGGATGGTCGCCCGTGAGGATCTTGACGGTGACACCCCGGTCGGTGAGGACCTTCAGGGCGTCGGCGGCGGTGGGCGCGAGTTCGTCCCGCAGGGTGATCAGGCCCTGGAAGGTCAGTCCGCGTGCATCGGTCAGCGTGTAGTCGCGCCAGCGGGAGGAGCGTTCCCCGGTGGCGACCGCCAGGACGCGCACCCCGCCGTCGGCCTGCCGTGCGGCGAGGGCGCGCAGCCGTTCCCGCTCGTCGTCCGGGAGGGTGCAGCGGTCGAGTACGGCCTCGACGTCTCCCTTGACGACCAGGGTGTGCATGCCGAGACGGCCGGGGGTGCGCACGACCGCCAGGGCGAGGCGGTGGTCCGGGGCGAAGGGCACGGCCGCGACTCCGTCGTACGCCGTGAGCTCGTCTTCGTCGACGGCGTCCAGGATCGCCTCGTCGAGGGCGTCGGGTTCGGGCAGGTCGGCGAGCTGGAGGGTCCACCAGGCGTTGACGGCGGCCCAGTGCAGGACCTCGGGATCCTCCCGGCCGTCCGGGCCGAGGGCGCGGTCGGCGACGGGCCGGTCCTGGGTGAGGGTGCCTGTCTTGTCCAGGCACAACACGTCGACGGCGCCGACGTCGTGCAGGGCCGGCAGCCGCTTGACGATCACACCGTGCGTGCGGGCCAGCAGCGAGGCCCCACGGGCGAGGCAGAGGGTCACGAGGACCGGCAGCATCTCCGGAGTCAGACCGACCGCCACCGCCACGGCGAACGGCAGCGTCTCCAAGCCGCGGTCGCGCAGCGCCGCGTTCGCCATCAGCACCAGGGGCGGGGTGAGCAGCATGAACCGGATCAGGATCCAGGAGATGCCGTGGACGGAACGGTCGAAGGCGCTCGCCTCCGGCCGGCCGGTCCTGCGCACGTGCGCCGCGGCGAACCGGGTGTGCGCGCCGGTCGCGGTGATGACCGCGGTGGCACTGCCGGAGGCCACACTGGTGCCCTGGAAGCAGAGCTGCGGCTGCGCAAACAGCCCGCCGCCGGCCGCGCGAGGCAGGTCGTCGGCGGATTTGGCGACGGGTGCGGATTCCCCGGTCAGCGCCGCCTGGTGCACGGTCAGGCCGCTCGCCCGCAGCAGGCGTACGTCCGCCGGCACCAGGTCGCCTGCCCCCAGCCGGATCACATCGCCGGGGGCCAGCTCGGCCACGGGTACCTCGCGGGCCGCCGGGGCTGCCTCCTCGTCGGGACGCCGGAGCACAGTCGCGGTCGTGGCGACCAGTTCGCGCAGTGCGGCCGTGGAGTGGTCGGCCTGGTGTTCCCCTGATGCCCGCAGGACGCAGCTCACCACGACGAGCAGCAGGATTACCGATGCGGTGCTCCAGGCGAGGACGGCTGCCGAGACCAGTCCGAGGCAGGCCAGCACCGCGGTGAACGGGTCGCGCAGGCTTCTCAGGAACAGCCGTGGCCAGGAGGCCGCGCGCCAGGCGGGCCCAGTGTTCTCCCCCAGCCGGGCCAGCCGTTCCTCGGCCTGTGCCTCGGTCAGCCCGCGCGGCCCGCTGTCCAGCCGCCGCAAGGTCTCCAAAACGGTCGGCGCAGACAGATCCGGCGAAGCCCCTCCTCCGGGGGCGCATACGGCCGACGGGCCAGGCGGCTCGGCGTCCCGTCCCGGGGCCGCGGTGGTCTCAGCCACCGATCCCGCGCAGCTCACGCACCGGCGCGAGGGCATGCTGCGAACGTGTCGTCAGCTGCCCGACCATCACCCGCACCACGGTGACGACCTCCGGGTCACCGACGTAGTACACCTGCCGCCGGCCCTCCCGGCGGGAGTTCACGAGCCCGGCCAGCTTCAGCTTGGCCAGATGCTGGCTGACGGCGGGCAGTGCTCCGCCGACCCGGTCGGCGAGATGCGTGACGTCACTCTCGCCCTGCGACAACACCCACATCAGATGCAGCCGGGCTGCCGAGGCGAGCAGTCCAAAGGCCGCGGCCGCCTGGGCGAGAACCTCGGCGGACGGATCCTCGAAACCACTGGCGTTCTCCGTCACAGTCCTCTCCCGTCCAGCCCTCTACACAGCCGACACCCGTGTGCCCACTCAGTGTAGGCGGCCGGATGCCGGGCATTCCGGCACCGAGAGGGCAGTGGATCAGTCCTCGTAGTAGTTGTTGACCACCACGTCCGGCTCGTCGTCGTCGAACGCCTCGTTCAGCAGCGCGCCGCCGATGAGACCCGCCGCACCGGCACCGATGAGCGCGCCTGCACCGAACCGGTGGCCGCCGCCCTGCTGCTGGTGGTCGTGGTGGTCCTGGTACGGCTGTCCGTACCCCTGCTACGGATAACCCTGCGGTGCCGTCGCCTGCGGATACCCCTGCTGCGGGGGCGCGTAGAACGGCGGCGCCGTGGTCTGCAACCGCTGGGCGCAGCCGCCGCACGCCTGCACCGGCCGGGGCACGCCCCACTGCGGGGACCAGGTCACGGTCGTCATGCCGGGCCGTGATTGGGGTCGAAGAAGCACGTCACGGAAGAACTCCCTGAGGATTGCGGGGATCCTGCGAGCGCCGGGGCGCGTGAGGAGACAACGGTCGGCGGCGGTGCCGTGGACGTCGGCGGCACCGGCGGCGGGGTGACCGGGACCGGATCGGCAGGGGCCGTCTCGCGCAGGACGTCCACCCCGTAGTCGGTGGCGATGCCGGCGAGACCGGAGGTGTAGCCCTGGCCGACTGCGCGGAACTTCCACTCCGCGCCGTGCCGATACAGCTCGCCGAAGACCAACGCGGTCTCGCTCGACAGGCCGCCGGCCGCGAGGCCGTAGCGGACCAGTTCAGTGCCGCTGTCCCGGTCGACGACGCGGATGTGTGCCCGGTGCACCTGCCCGAAGGTCTGGCCGCGGGAAGCCCCCTCGTAGAGGGAGACCGGGAAGGCGATCTTCTCGACCTGGGCGGAGACCCGCGTGAGGTCGACATGGATCTGCTGGTCGTCCGCGCCCGCGGGGCTGCCACTGCCGGCGTGGCGGGCCGCAGTGACTCGGTCGAGGTGTTCTGCACCACGAAGAGCGCCTGGAACAGCGGTGGGGGGGCCGGATCGCGGCGCGGCTGGACCGCCTCCACCACCTGTTCGACCGGTACCTCCTGGTGCTCGTGTTCCTTCAGCGTGCCGGCCTGGAGGGCGTGGACGAGGTGGATGTGATGGAGCATCCGCTGATCGAGTGGCACGGCGGCGGCCCGGAGGTGTGGAAGCGCTGAGCGCCCCGCCGGTTCTGGCGTGATCCTTAAGCCGAGCGGGCAGTGAGCACCATGCCAACACAGCCAGAACCGCAACCGCGGGCACCGCGCTACGAAACGCCCGAGGAGCGCGCCGACCGCAACCTTGCCGAGCTTCTCCAGGAACTGCGCGTCGTCCAGACTGGCGTGCAGATCCTCTTCGCCTTCCTCCTGGGGATGGCGTTCACCAGCCGCTTCCCGCAGCTCGAGACCTTCCAGCGCGATACCGACGTGGTCACGCTGCTGCTGACCGTCGTCACCTCCGCTGTTCTCGCTACGCCGGTCGCCTTGCACCGCGGGCTGTTCCACCGCGGCGTGAAGCCGCGCATCGTCGCCCTGTCTGCCCGGCATGCGCAAGTCGGCCTGGTGCTGCTGGCGCTGGCGCTGAACGGCGCCGTGCTGCTGCTGATGGACGTTGTCCTCGGCGCTACGGCAGCCACCGTCATCACAACCGTGACCACAGCGCTCTTCGCTGGCCTCTGGTTCCTGCTGCCCTGGGCGGTCCGGCGTATGTGATGGCCTCGACCTCAGGTCTCTCGGCGCCGAGGTGTTTGGGTTCCGGGAGACTGGAGTCGATGCGGTACCAGCCGGACTGGGGCGCGGTCCAACGAGCCTCGCCCCTGCCGATCCCCTTCTTCGTGTGGCCCCAGCATGGCAGGTGGCTACGCCTCGGCCGGCCAACTCGCGAGCGGCTCCCCCTCCTCCCTGTCCAGGAGGACGATGTGCGCGCCGGGCAGGCTGCTGTACTCGTGCTTCCAGCTCGTGAACTTCTTCCGCGCGATCGCTTCGTCCTCCCACCAGGCATGCATGAGCGGCTGATCGTCGACGGTGAGGATCAAGTGGAAGCGTTCCGGCTCATCCATGAGGTGGAAGCGGTCCGGCTGATCCATGGCTGTCGTCCCGGAAGTCGTTGTCGGTGAGGATCGTCAGCGGGGCGCCCACAGCTTCGGCGGCGGCGCGCAGGTCGGCGGCGATCCCTTCCATTGTCGTCGGCATGCCCGGCCATGGCTGTGGCACGTTCATGCTGTGGTCCCAGCACAGGTCGAGCCAGCGAGGCCCGTTCTCCGTGTCGAGGACGCGGGCGGTCGCGCCACGACGGCCCGCATACCGCGCACGGCCAGGACGCGGGCGGGGTGATGCGGTCGATGATCACGCGCGTCGGCGGGGGCGCTGGTGCGGGCGGGAGGCCGAGCGGGTCGACCTGCTGCTCGTGCAGCAGTTAACCGACTGTCCCGTCTCAAAGGATCTGGTCGTCTCGTAGTGCTGTGGCCTGCGGCGACCAGATCAGGTGAGACGCCCGACGGCCGGAAATCTCACAGATGGTTTGGTTCCGGGAGGACGTACGGGGCAGGTCGTCTCAATAGATCCGGGCTCCACCGTTTCGATCTGCGACCACGCCTGCCTGGTCAGCCACGCCTCACTCCCACCGACTGGCTGGAGAGGGGAACGCGTAGCTCGATGCGGAGCCGCATTGACGTGTCGACGGCCAGTCGCAGGCCGGAGTGGCGATGCTCCGCTGAGTAGCGTGCGATGAGGTCGAGATCCTGCAACTCGTCCGCTCGGTCGGCGCCGAGCGGTCAGCGTCCTGTGAGAGTGCGAGCCGGGCCGCCACAGGCGCGTCGGTGGTGGCAGACAGCACTCCGAGCCGCTCGCCGTACCCGGTCTCAGAGCCTTCAGGCGCGGCTGGCATGCTGGGCCGCGGTAGGGAGCCAGCGTGGGAGTGATCATGGTACACCGACACGACAGCAGCGAATCGCTGATAGACCCGGCTTACACCGGCCGTCTGGATTGCACGCGAGTTCCGAAGAACAGGATGCCCGACCAGGAGACGGCGCCCCAGGCGGTCTACCGGATGATCCACGACGAACTGCTGCTGGATGGCAGCTCACGGCTGAACATGGCGACGTTCGTGACGACGTGGATGGACCCAGAAGCCGAGAAGCTGATGGCCGAGACGTTCGACAAGAACATGATCGACAAGGACGAGTATCCGCAGACCGCGGAGATCGAACGCCGCTGTGTCAACATCGTCGCGAGCCTCTTCCACGCACCTGTGGAGGGCGACGCGGTCGGCGTCTCCACCCTCGGTTCCTCCGAGGCGGTCATGCTCGGCGGTCTCGCCATGAAGTGGAAGTGGCGTCAGCGCCGCCAGGCGGCCGGACTCCTCTCGGACCGCCCGAACCTGGTGATGGGCTCCAACGTTCAGGTGGTGTGGGAGAAGTTCTGCCGCTACTGGGACGTCGAGCCCCGCTACGTGCCCGTGGCCCAGGACCGGTTCACCGTCGACCCCGACGAGACCATGTCGTATGTGGACGAGAACACCATCGGTGTCGTGCCCATCCTGGGCACCACGCACACCGGCGAGTTCGAGCCCATCAAGGCCATCCACGACAAGGTCGTGGCCTACAACGCCGAGCACGGCACCGACATCGCGATCCACGTCGACGCCGCCTCGGGCGGTTTCGTCGCCCCGTTCCTCCACCCCGACCTCGAATGGGACTTCCGTCTCCCACAGGTGAAGTCGATCAACGTCTCCGGCCACAAATACGGCCTCACCTATCCCGGCATAGGCTTCGTCGTGTGGCGCTCGTCCGAGGACCTGCCCGAGGACCTGATCTTCCACGTCAACTACCTGGGCGGCGATATGCCCACCTTCACCCTCAACTTCTCCCGCCCCGGGAACCAGGTCATCGGGCAGTACTACAACTTCGTACGCCTGGGACGAGAGGGCTACACCAAGATCATGACCGAGCTGCGGAACACGGCCCACTATCTCGCCGACGGCATCGCGAAGCTCGGCGTCTTCGACGTGATCAGCGACGGCACCGATATCCCCGTCGTCTCGTTCAAGCTCACCGACCCGAGCAGGTTCACGGTCTTCCACGTCTCCGACGAACTGCGCCGCCACGGCTGGCAGGTGCCCGCCTACACCATGCCGCCGAACGCCGAGGACACCGCCGTACTGCGCATCGTGGTCCGCGAGGGCTTCGGACGCGATCTCGCAGAATCCCTCCTGGCCGCCATCGGCGACGCGGTCGACCGGCTCACCACCACCCCTCCGGCCCACACGGCCGAATCCGGCTTCTCCCACACCTGACGGCCGCGGACTGCTCCGGCATGGGGAAGACCCAGGTCAACTGAAGGCTGTCCGGTGGAGGATTGAGCTTCCCCCGAGATGCGAGGAGGGGTGACAGCAGGTCAGATAGATCTCGCGAGAGGAGATCTGACGATGCCTGCCCCGAGGAAATACCCGTTGGAGTTGCGTGAGCGTGCGGTGCGGATGTACCGCGCTTCAGAGCCGAAGCCCGTGATCCGCCGCATGGCCGAGGAGCTCGGCGTGCACCACGAGGCCCTGCGCAACTGGATCCGGCAGGCCGAGGCCGACGCCGGCGAACGCAGCGACATGCTCACCACTGCCGAGCGGGAGGAGCTGGCGACTCTGCGGAAGGAGAATGCCCAGCTCAAGCGGGCGAACGAGGTCCTGCGGACGGCCTCCGCTTTTTTCGCGGCCCAGCTCGACCCGACCCGGCCCAGGTGACGGCGCTCGTCGACGAGCACCCGCATCTGGGGGTCGAGCCCGTACTCCGGGAACTGAACATCCCCTCTTCTACCTACTACCGCTGGCGGCAGGCTGAGGAGGAGCCGTGTGAACACCGCCGCCGGGACGCCGAGCTGACGGGCATGATCCGGCAGGTCCACGACGAGTCCGGCGGAATCTACGGCTCCCCCCGCGTGCATGCCGTCCTCAAACGTGAGGGCGTCCACGTCGGCCGCAAGCGCGTCGAACGGCTCATGCGCCAGGCTGGCCTGGCCGGGATCAGTCCCCGCCGGGGCAAGGGCTTCACCCGACGAGACCCGGATGCCGATCTCGCTCCTGACCTGGTGCAACGCGACTTCACCGCGAACGTGCCGAACCGGTTGTGGGTTACCGACCTGACCATGATCGCGACTTTGGAGGGGCCGCTGTGGCTGTCCGCGATCCGCGACGCGTTCTCCCGCCGGGTCGTGGCCTGGGAAACCTCCACCCATGCGGACGCCGACCTCGTCCTGACCTCGCTGGAGTACGCCCTGGCCAGCCGCGAAGTCACGCCCGGTGAACTCATTCACCACGCGGACCACGGCACCCAATACACCTCCGTGAAGCTCACAACACGCCTGGTCAGAGCCGGGATCCAGGCGTCCATGGGCACGGTCGGCGACTCGTTCGACAACGCCCTCGCGGAAAACCTGTGGATGGTGATCAAGACCGAGTGCATCCGTGGCGGGGTCTTCGCCACCAGGGCCGAAGCCAACCTCGCGCTCTTCGAGTACATCGACGGCTTCTATAACCCCCGCCGCATCCAGAAACGCCTCGGCTACCTCAGCCCGATCGAGTTCGAGGAGAAACACTACGCCGACCAGGCAACTGCCGAACAAGTGAACCTGAAACCACGTCAACCCGCCCTGACCAGCTAGTCAGCAACTCCCGCACAGCGGGGGAACCTCAGATCTATGAGGATTCAGGGATGCCGCGCCTCCAGCAAAGAGTGAGTCGATGTCTTTCTCCGCGCACAGTCGTGGCCGCGGCGCACCGCACCAAGAGCTGAGATGATCTCGCTGCGGCTCGTGTGGTCACGGCATCGGAGTCTCATCGACGTCGCGGCCCCGCCGCGCTTCGCCGCCCCTTCTGGATGAGGTGTGCCTGCCCGAGTGTGCGAGGGGATACCGGCTCCCAGTGGTCGTACAGGGTGTGAAGTACTGTGCCCCGCGACAGGCTCATCACAAGGGGGCGGAGATGGAAGGCAACCACGTACGCGCAGGTGGCGTGGTACTCGGGCACGGCCTGCAGTGGCGGGGGGTGATTCGCACCCGGCGGGCCGTGGTCACCACGTCTCTCGCCGTCGGCGGGCTTGTCGTGTCGCTCAACTTCGGCGGGCTGCTGGGCAGTGCGCACAGCCACGAGTCGGTGACGTCCCGGGTGGTCGCCGGTATCAGCGCGGGTGTCTTCCTGGTGGCCGCGCTCTTCGCGGTGCGTGGGGCCACGGACGATCTGGTGAAGCTTCTGGCGGGGCGGATCAGCGACAGCCGCTCCGCGGCCCTGCGGGTCATCTGTCTGCTTTTTGGTTACGCGCTGGTCATCCTCGGCGCGCTCAGCCTGGTACGGGTGCCGTGGGAGAAGCTCCTGCTGGGCGGCGCGTTGACCGGAGTGATCCTCGGGATCGCCGCCCAGCCGGTCCTCGGCAACATCTGCGCCGGTCTTGTGCTGCTGGTCTCGCACCCCTTCACGATCGGTGAGCGGATCAGCATTCAGTCCGGACCTCTCGGCGGCCGTATCGAGGGCGAGGTGACCGACATGACCTTGCTGTTCGTCCAACTGCGCACGGAGGACGGCCAAGTGCTGCTGCCCAACAACGCAGTGCTCGGCTCCGCCATCGGCCCACCCGCTCGCGAGACTCTCGCGGAGTGACGGCTGACGGCCGGCCGCAGTCGGCCGACGGCCTTCGGCGGACTCGCGCCGAGGGCGCTCCGTCGGCCGTCGCAGCCGCCGCAGTTCCTCGCGCTCGGCGCTGGTCAGCTCGCCGCTCTGGCCCCGCCCCGGTCGGCCTTGGCCTTGCGGTACCAGCCGCGCAGGGACTCCGAGCTGATGCCGAGCTCCCGGGCCACCGCGGTGACCGTCTTGCCCGAGGAGTCGACGAGCGCGATCGCGTCCCGCTTGAACTCCTCGGTGTACCGCTTCGTGTACTTGCTTCCCACCTGGTGCTACTTCCTCTGGAACCTCAGGTCCCAGTGTCCAGGTGTCCACGTTCAAGGGGAAGCTTCAGCACACGGAAACACCCGCAGCCGGGCGGCTCGCCGAGCTGTACCTGACGGGAACGGGCCCGCTCGATGACGAAACCGCCCAGGAAGCCGCTCGTCTGGTCGAGCTGGCCGGTGGACGCCGCTGGGCCGAGCAGGAGGCGGAACGGCAGCGGCGGCAAGCCCTCGCGTCGCTGGCCATAGCTTCCCCGATACCCGCGGGAGCCGCGACACTCACCGCACTGGCCGAGATCGTCACCCGGCGCAGTTGCTGCCTGCGGTGGAACCGGCCGCCGTGGTTCATCACGAACACCGTCGCGGCGACGTCGACGGCCGCCAGGGTGACGTCGACCACGGCGGCGACCCGGGCCCGGATTGCGGCAGTTGCGGCGCGGGCGTTCAGCGCGCGTCGCGAACCGTCTCGAACGCCTCTCGCAGCAGTATCACGAAGTGGTCGGCGGAGCGACGGTCCGAGGCGTTCGTGTGCTGGGCGGCGTGGGCGATGAGGGCGCTGCGGATGGCGGCCACGCAGATGCGGGCGAGTACCTGGGTGCGCAGGTCGCCGTGGTCCGGTAGCCGCTCGGCGAGCGCATCGGCGATGGCGGCCTCGATGTCCCAGAGCACGCGTGTGCGGCCGGGGCCCGTGGACAGATCGCGGGGCGGGGCGCCGACGAAGAGGATGGCGAGGCCGCCGTCGAGTTCCCCGGCGGCAGCCAGGAGTCCGTTGAGGACCGCCGTGAGCGGGGTCTCGTCGGCGGGGCGCCGCGGGATCTCCCGGCGCAGCAGGGGGAGGAGGTCCTGGATCTCCGCGAAGACGAGGTCTTCCTTGGAAGGGAAGTAGCGGAAGAAAGTGCGTTCCGTCACGCCGGCCGCCGCGGCGATGTCCTTGACCGTCGTGCTCTGGTAGCCGTGCTCCGCGAACATGCGGGCGGCCGTGTGCAGCAGCGCTCCCCGCGTGGCGGCCTTCTTCCGGTCCCGCCGTCCCAGCTCGCGTCCACCCTCCTCGTTCATCCGTTCATCCTGACATGCCCTGAACGCGGCCCGGTCGAGACCCTCTGCAAAGTGTCATGACTGACATGTTATGTATCGTGTCAGTCATGACAGTTTTTGGTCGGCTGATATCCCGCGCCGGTGCGCGGCGTCGCGTCACGCTCGCCGTGGTGACCACGGTCGCCCTGACCGGCACCGTGGGCATGGCCGGGCTCTTCTCCCGGGACAAGATCGGCGAACGGTTCGCGACGGGGGCCGGGAAACGGCTCGGCAGGACCCCGAGCGTCGACCTGGGCGCGACGCCCGCGCAGTGGCAGCTGGCCCGCGGCTCGTTCCCCGACGTCGGGCTGACCGCGGACGACGTGACGGTCCGCCGGATGTCGAAGCTCGGCATCGACGCCCACCTGCACCAGGTGCGACGAAGCAGCCACACCGTGACGGTGCGGTCCACCACCGTCGACGTCGACGTCCCCGCGGCCTCCCTGGTGGACGGCGCGCTCCAGGGCCTGGGCGGCGTGGTGGCTCCGGGCCCGGAGACCGGGCAGCTGATCGTCCGTATCGGCCCCGCGGGCGCGCTCACCGTCCCGGTCACGCCCACCCTGCACGGCGACACGATCCGGGCCGTGCCCGGCCGACCGACGTTCGACGGCGCTCCCCTGCCCGGCGCCCTGGCGCACAAGGTCACGGACAGGGCCGAGCGCTCCGTCGAACTGACCGGTCTCCCCCTGGCGTTGGAGCCGCGGCGGCTGGCCGTCACCGATGACGGTCTGCGCCTCACCCTGCGCGGCGGCCCGGCCGTATTCCACGCCTGATCAGCAGGCCCATCCCCCTCGCGGGCCCCTCCCCGACCGTGCCGCTCGCCCCTGCACATCCCCCCTCAAGGAGCACCTTTTCCATGGCTACCCTGCTCTACCGGATCGGCCGCGGTGCCTTCAGGCACCGCCGGGCGGTGCTGGCCGCCTGGCTGCTGGCACTGACCGCGGTGGTCACCTGTGTGATCACCTTCGGCGGCACGACCAACGACGAGTTCACCGTCCTGGGCTCACCGGCCCAGACCGCGATGGACACCCTCAAGACCGAGCTGCCCTCGGCGGCCGGCACCAGCGCCCAGATCGTCTTCGTGGCCCCCAAGGGGCACAAGATCACCGAACCGAAGTACGCCAAGGCGGTCAGCGCCACCATGGCGGAGGCCGACAGGGCCCCGCAGGTCGTCGGCGTCACCGACCCGGTGCAGAGCAAGGTCATATCGCCGGACCGCACGGCCGCCCTCGGCCAGGTCCGCTACCAGGTCAGCAGGGCCGACCTGCACGACGACAGCCTCACCTCGCTGGAGAAGACCACCCGGCCGGCGAAGGACGCCGGACTCACCGTCGAGGTCGGCGGGTCCGCCTACGGCAGCAGCAAGAGCACCGGCCACACCAAGGAACTGATGAGCCTGGCCGTCGCCCTCGTGGTGCTGACCATCACCTTCGGCTCACTCTTTGCCGCCGGCATGCCCCTGCTGACGGCGATCACCGGTGTCGGCATCACCCTGCTCGGACTGTCGGCGCTCACCGGCGTCCTGACCATCTCCAGCACCGCGCCCTCCCTGGCCTCGATGCTGGGTCTCGCGGTCGGCATCGACTACGCGCTGTTCATCCTCTCCCGCCACCGCTCCCAGCTCGCCACCGGCATGGACACTGAGGAGTCGGCGGCCCGCGCCACCGCCACCGCCGGCAGCGCGGTCGTCTTCGCCGGGCTGACCGTGATCATCGCGCTGTGCGGCCTGGCGGTCGTACGCATTCCGTTCCTGACCGTCATGGGTGTGGCCGGTGCCGCCGCCGTACTGATCGCCGTCGGCGTGTCCACGACGCTCCTGCCCGCCCTGATGGGCTTCGCCGGTGAACGGCTGCGGCCGAAGCCGGGCTCACGCACCGCCCGCCGCGAGCAGGCGGCCCACGGCGAAGGGCACAGCCGACGCAGGCCGATGGGCGAACGCTGGGGCAGGATCGCCATCCGCCGTCCGCTGCTCACCCTGCTGGCCGTCCTCCTGGGCCTGCTCGCCGTCGCCGTCCCCGCCCGCGACCTCCAGCTCGCCCTGCCCGACAACGGATCGGCCCCTGTGGGCAGCAGCCAGCGACAGGCGTACGACACCGTCGCAGAGAAGTTCGGCCCCGGCTTCAACGGTCCCCTGCTGGTCCTCGCCGACACCTCGCACACCGGCAGCCCGCAGCAGGCCACGGCCACCCTCGTCAAGGACCTGAAGGCAGACGACGGCGTCGCCGCGGTCGGCAAGCCGCAGGTCATCGAGCACGGGGACGCGGCGGTCATCCAGGTGGTGCCGAAGACCGGCCCGTCGGACCAGAAGACCAAGGATCTCGTCGAGCACATCCGCAACGAGGCGGGCGACTGGCACAGGCAGACCGGTGCCGAGGTGTCGGTGACCGGTACGACGGCTGTGAACATCGACGTCTCCGACCGGCTCGCGAGCTCGCTCGTCCCGTTCGCGCTGGTGGTCGTCGGCCTGTCCCTGCTGCTGTTGCTGCTCGTCTTTCGGTCGGTGATCGTGCCGGTGAAGGCCAGTCTGGGCTTCCTGCTGTCCGTGGCCGCCACCTTCGGCGCGGTCGTGGCCGTCTTCCAGTGGGGCTGGCTCTCCGGGCCCCTGGGGATCGCCGAGACCGGGCCGATCGTCAGCATCCTGCCCATCCTGGTGATGGCGGTGCTGTTCGGACTCGCCATGGACTACGAGGTGTTCATGGTCAGCCGGATGCGCGAGGCGTACGTCCACGGCGCCAAGCCACGCGATGCCGTCCTGGCGGGCTCGCGCCACGCCTCCCGGGTCGTCACCGCCGCCGCACTGATCATGTTCGCGGTGTTCGCGAGTTTCATCCCCGGCGGCAGCTCCATGCTCAAGCCGATCGCCTTCGCCCTCGCGGTCGGCGTCTTCATCGACGCCTTCTTGGTCCGCATGACGCTTGTCCCGGCGGTCCTCGCCCTGGTTGGGCGGTCGGCTTGGTGGCTGCCGAAGTGGCTGGAGCGCCTGCTGCCCCAGGTCGACATCGAGGGCGAACGGCTGAACGGCGACCACGGCACCGAGGCCGACGCTCCCGGGCACGGGGAGCCGGTCACCGCGGGCAGCGGCCTCGACGGCCGGACACTCTAGCCGCGCGCCCCGCCTGAAATACCGGGCCCGTCGCCGCAGTCCACGCGGCGACGGGCCCAGCCCCGGTCAGCGCGCGGCGTCCGCCACGGCCAGGTCCAGCCCCAGGCGCCGGGCGTCGTGCTCGGGGCGGATGGCGGCAAGGGCCAGGACGCCCGCGATGAGCATCACCGCGGCGGCGGCGAGGAACGCCCTGGTGTAGCCGGCGGCCGGACCGCTCGCCGCGTCGATCAGGTGACCCGTCAGGAACGGGGCCACGAGGCCGGGCAGGGTGCCGGCTGCGGCGACGATGCCGAAGACGGCGCCGCGCTGCCCGGCCGGCACGACCTCGGCCGTCGTCATGTAGTGGAGGGGGATGGCGATGGACGTGCCGCCGAAGGCCAGCGCGATCAGGACCAGGCGCGGACCCGACGCGCTGGCGAACGGGAAGGCGGCCATCGCACAGCCCGCCACGCACACGGCGATCCCCTGCGTCGCCCCGGTGGCCCAACGGCTGCTGACCCCACGGGACTTCAGCATGTCCACGAACGGGGAGACCGCCAGCAACAGCACCAGCGCGACGCCGGAGACGACGCTGATGGTGGTCGCGGCGGACTGTGCCGACATGCCCAGCTGGGTCCTGAGGTACGCGGGCAGCCACGCCTGGCTGAGGGACAGTGCCCACGCCGCGCCGAAGGCGCTGGAGATACTGCCCAGGACGGTGCCGGTCAGCAGTATGCGTCGGTACGGCAGCCGCAGCCGGCCGGAACCGGGGGCACCGGCGCGTGCGCTGTCGTACGGGCCGTCGTGGCCGACGCGCCACCACAGCAGCGCCCAGACTGCGCTGACCGCGGCGAGGGCCGCGTACGCCGAGCGCCAGCCGAATCCGGAGATCAGCCAGGTGACGAGCGGGGCGGCGATGAGGGTACCCAGTGCCGCCCCGCCGATCTGGAGGGCCGAGGGCAGGGCGCGCCGTTCGGGCGGGAACCACTTGTACAGGGCGTGCATCGAGATCGAGGCCGCCGGGCCCTCGGCTGCGCCCAGCAGGATGCGGCCGCCCATCAGGGTGGGCACCGAGGCCACGACCAGGACCGGAAGCTGGGCCACGGCCCACAGGACGGTCATGCCGAAGAGCAGAGTGCGGTTGGAGAGCCGGGTGGAGAGGAATCCGCCGACGAGTCCGGAGAGCGAGAACAGGAAGGAGAAGGAGCTGGAGATCAGCCCGTAGGTGCTGTTACTGAGGTGCAGTTCGTCCATGACCGGTACGGCGGCGAGTCCGAGGACGGACTTGTCCGCGTAGTTGACCACCATGAAGGTCACGATCATGGCCGTGATCAGCCAGGCTCTGCGCCGGCCGTGAGATGGAGCGGCGGTGAGGTCGTCGCCGAGCCCGGTCGACGGCGCGGAGGGGTGGGGTGCCATGGGCGGCTCCTGCGGGTGCGGGTGGGGCAGGGGGCGTACGAAGGGGGGCGGATCCCCGTGGCCGCAGGCCCCCGACTGCGGGGGCCTGCGGCACCGCCCGGGGGCACCAGGGGAATCGGTCAGATCAGGCCCTTGGCGATGGCGTTCTTGTGGATCTCGGTGGTGCCGGTGACGATCCGGAACATCCGCAGGCTGCGGAAGATCTGCTCGACCTCGTTGCCGCGGGTCAGCCCGGCCTTGCCATGGATCTGCACGGCCTGGTCGGCGACGCGGAAGCACGCCTCCGAGGCGAACAGCTTGCACATGTTGGCCTCGACGGAGACGTTCTCGCCCCGGTCGGCCTTGGCCGCCGTCGCCATCACCATCGAGCGGGCGGCGTAGATGTCGGTGGCCATCTCGGCGATCTTGTGGTGGATGGCCTGGTGGGCGAGCAGGGGCTGGCCGAAGACGACGCGGTTCGTCGCGTACTGAAGCGACAGGTCCCAGGCGCGGCGGGCGGCGCCGATCAGGGACGGGCAGTGCAGGAGCCGGTTGAGGGTGATGCGGCCGATGCCGATGCGCAGGCCCTGGCCGATCTCGCCGAGGAGGTTCGCGGCGGGGATCCGGCAGTGGTCGAAGACGAGGTCGCCCTCCATCTGCTGCCCCGACATGGGCACTTCGCCGTCCAGGACCGTGCAGCCGGGGGTGTCCAGGTCGACGAGGAACGCGCTGTACGCCTCCTCGGTGCCCGCCATGCGGGCCACGACGATCGCGAAGTCCGCGAAGGGGGCGGCGGAGCTGAACACCTTCTTGCCGCTCAGGACGTAACTGTCGCCGTCCGGGGTGGCGGTGGTCGTCATCCGGCGTACGTCGGAGCCGGCGTCCTCCTCGGTGATGGAGAAGCAGCAGGCGCGCTCGCCCCGGATGACGGGCATCAGGTAGCGCTCCAGTTGCTGTTCGGTGGCGTACTTCAGGATGGCGCCGGCGCGCAGTGGGCCGCCCATGTCACCCAGTACCGAGTGGGACAGGGCCGCTCCGGATGCGGTCAGCTCTTCCTTGACGGCGCAGAGTTCGGTGAAGTTCAGTCCCTGGCCGCCCAGTTCCGGGGGCAGGCTGATGCCGTAGAAGCCGAGTTCGCGGCTGCGTTTCCAGACGTGTTCGAGGGTGGGGCGGTCGAGCTTGCTCTCGGCGGTGATGCCGCGCTCGCGCTCGTAGGGGATCAGTTCGTCGCGCAGGTAGGCACGGAGGCGGACGACGAGGTCCTGCAGGCGGGGGTTGTCGTCGTAGGAGGGTTCGAGGGTGAAGGGCATGCGAGGCGGTGTCCTTACTGGGGTTCAGTTGACGCGGCGGTCGGCGCCCGCCCAGTAGCGGTCGCGGATCGCGCGGCGGTCGATCTTGCCGTTGGGGTTGTGGGGCAACGCGGCGACGAAGTCGACCGAGCGGGGTTTCTTCATGCGGGCCAGGCGGTCAGCGCAGAAGCCGATGAGGGCGGCCTCGGTGAGGGTGGCGCCGTCGCGTGGCACGACGACCGCCTTGACGGCCTCGCCCCACTGCTCGTCGGGGACGCCGACGACGGCCGCCTCGTACACGTCCGGGTGCTGGTGCAGGGCGGACTCGACTTCGACGGCGTAGATGTTGAACCCGCCGGAGACGATCATGTCCTTCTTGCGGTCGACGATGAAGACGTAGCCGTCCGTGCGGCGGCGGGCGAGGTCGCCGGTGAGGAACCAGCCGTCGCGGAAGGAGGCGGCGGTCAGCTCGGGTGCGCCGAGGTAGCCGGGGACGACGTCCGGTCCGCGTACGGCGATCTCGCCGATCTCGCCGTCCGGCACCGGGGTTCCGTCCTCACCGACGATCGCCACTTCGGCCTCGGCGAGGGGGCGCCCGCAGGACAGCAGCAGTTCCTCGTCCTCGCCCTCGATGGCCCGGCGGTGGTCCTGGGTGGACAGGAAGAGGACGCCGGAGGTGGTCTCGCCGCAGCCGTAGCCCTGGGAGAGGACCGGTCCGAAGAACTCCCATGCCTCGCGGATGCGTTGCGGTGACATGGGGGCGGCGCCGTAGATCAGCTGACGCAGGCTGGAGGTGTCGTAGTCGCGGGCGTTGGGCAGCGCGAGCACCGTGTTGACCATCGTCGGGACGACGAACGCGTGTGTGGACCGCTCCCGCTGGATCGTCGCGAGGAACTCCTCCGCGTCCCAGCGCGGCATGATCACCGCACAGCCGCCCGCGAAGAAGATGCCCAGCAGCGGCATGCCGGAGGCGTGCGTGACGGGTCCGGCGAGGATCTGCTTGTCGCCGAGGCCGACGCGGGTGTCGGCGCTCATCACCATCTTGCGCAGCAGCGCAAGGCGGTTCCCGTACGTCTGGATCGCGGCCTTCAGCGTGCCGGTGGAGCCGGACGTGAAGTGCAGGACGGCCGCATCGCCCTCGGCACACTCGACCGCAACGGGCTCCGGCTCATTTCCATACACGGTGTCCAGGTAACCAGGGCCCATGTCGCTGGAGCCGTCGTAGCCGATGACCGTCTTCACTCCGGTGCCGGACAGGGCATCGCGTACGGCGGCCAGGTGGACGGCGTCGGCGAGGAGCACCCGGGCGCCCGACTCACGCAGCAGGTGGGCCACCTCACCCGCGCCGAGCCGGGCGTTGATCGGGACGCGGACCAGGCCCGCCTTGTACAGAGCGACCTCCGTCACGACCAGCTCGGCCCGGTTGGCGGCCAGGGTCGCCACGCGGTCGCCCTGATGCAGGCCCAGGCCGCGCAGGGCCACCGCGAGCCGGTCACTGTGGTCGTCCAGTTCCGCGTACGTCAGCCGGGTCGCGCCGCAGACCACGGCCTCGGCGGTGGGATGGTGGCCGGCTGTCCGGCGTACATAGCGCCCCAGGTTCATCACGCACTCCACACTCAGTTTCTGAACAAATTGTCTGGTATCTATCTTGGTGTTCGGCAACGTAAGGCCAGCGTTAAGGTCGGGTCAACGGACCGGACGGGAAATCAGGTCAACGGGCCGGACGAGATGAGGCGAGAAGGAGACACCGTGGAGACGAAGCCCGCCGGGGACCGGCGCGTCCGGCGCACCCGTGCCGCCCTGCGCACGGCGCTGGTCGAGCTGGTCCTGGAAAAGGGGTTCCACGCGATCACGGTCGAGGAGATCGTGGAGCGCGCGGACGTCGGCCGGGCCACCTTCTACGCGCACTACCGCGACAAGGAGGACCTGCTAGTCGGGATCGTGCAGGACCTCGCCGAGGACCGCGAACGCCTGCTGCCGGCCGTCGAACAGGCCCGGGAGCAGGGCTTCACCGGACTGCCGGTGCTCTACGTCTTCCAGCACGCCGAACAGGAGCGGCCCGTCTACCGGGTCATCCTGCGCGGCGAGGGCGACGGCCGGGCGCTGCGCGAGTTCACCGAACTCATCCGCGCCCAGGCCGAAAAGGTCTTCCGCGCCCGCGCCGAACAGCTCGGCGCCACACCCCGCGTCCCCCTCGACGTCGTCGCCCGTGCCTGGACCGGCGAGCTGATCGGCCTGCTGTCCTGGTGGGTCGAACACGACACCGGCTACAGCGCCGAGGAGATCACCGCGCATCTGCGGGACCTGTCGGTGTACGGGCGGGTGTGGGCGACAGGGCTCACCCCCCTGGACGCGCCGGGTGCGCTGGATCCAACCT
Source organism: Streptomyces sp. NPDC001393 (assembly GCF_053597455.1). Classification (NCBI taxonomy): domain Bacteria; kingdom Bacillati; phylum Actinomycetota; class Actinomycetes; order Kitasatosporales; family Streptomycetaceae; genus Streptomyces; species Streptomyces sp. NPDC001393. The sequence goes on along the minus strand of NZ_JBSFIH010000047.1, from coordinate 29,183 downwards.
GAGCCCCCTTACTGGACATTGTGTCCAGTATCGGCGAGCCGACGCTCGGCCAGTTCAGCGAGCAGCGCCGCCTGCTTGTACAGCACCCGGTCGTCGAAGACGGCGCGCGGTGAGTGGTTCATCGGGGCGTTTCGCCAGTCGGCTCCCTCGGGCGCGGCACCGAGCAGCAGCATCGCGCCGGGGACGCGCTGCAGGACGTAGGAGAAGTCCTCCGAGCCGTTGGTGGGCTGTGAGGACTCCCACACCTCGTGCGCGTCGAACAGGTCCCGTGCGGTGGCGAGGGCGAAGCCCGTCTCGTCGGCATCGTTGACGGTGACCGGATAGCTCGTGACGTACTCCGCCTCCGCCTCCAGGCCGTGCGCGGCGGCGATCGACCGCACCAGCCGGGGCAGTCCCTCTGCGAGCCGCTCCTGGTTGTGCTCCGAGTAACTGCGCACGGTGGCCTCGAACTCGGCGGTGTCCGGGATGACGTTGGCCTGGGTGCCGGCGTGGAAGCTGCCCACGGTGACGACGGCCGGGTCGAAGACGTCGAAGGCACGGCCGATCCACGTCTGGATCGCGGTGACCGTCTCGCAGGCCACCGGGATCGGGTCCTTGGCCGTGGCCGGGTTCGCTCCGTGGCCGCCCTTGCCCCGCACGGTCACCGTCAGCCGGTCTGAGGCGGAGGTGATGGTGCCCGAGCGGGTGATGAACACGCCGCCGGGGACCCGGTTGGCGGCCACGTGGAGCGCGTACGCCGCGTCCAGGGGCCGGCCCGCTGCCTCCAGGACACCCTCCTCGATCATCGCGCCGGCCCCGTTGTGTCCCTCCTCCCCCGGCTGGAACATGAACACCACGTCTCCGTGCAGGTGCTCGCGCCGATCCGCGAGGAGGCGGGCCGCGCCGACGAGTCCGGCCGTGTGCAGGTCGTGCCCGCAGGCGTGCATCCGGCCGGGCACCTGGGACGCGTACGGCACACCGCTCGCCTCGGTGACGGGCAGGGCGTCCATGTCGCCGCGCAGCAGGACCGCACCGCCGGGCTTCCCGCCGTGCAGCACGGCGGTGACGGACGTGAGGTTCTCTCCGAGGGTGATTTCCAGAGGGAGTCCGTCGAGGGCCGCCAGTACCTTCTCCTGCGTGCGGGGGAGCCGCAGGCCCAGCTCCGGCTCTCGGTGCAGCGAGCGACGCAGCCGTACCAGCTCGGGCTGCAGTTCCTGGGCGCGTTCCACGACCGACATGCCGGATCGACCTCCTGGTGCCGTGTGACTGACTGGTACGGTCCGGGCGTACCGGGTCCAGACTGAAGCTCTGACCGCCCGACGAGTGGAAAGTGCAGGAAGCACGCAGGGAGGCACCCGATGCCGCAGCATCCGCGTCATCCTCTCCATTCCCTCGGCGATGTGGACCAAGCGCTCGTGCACGCCCTCCAGATCGCCCCGCGTGCGAGCTGGGCGCGCATCGGCACCGCGCTCGGCCTGGACGCCGTGACGGTGGCCCGGCGCTGGCAGCGGCTGGCCGAGGCCGGCGCCGCCTGGATCAGCTGCCACCCCGCCCCCGCGCTGGCCGGGTCCGGGCAGGGATGTCTGGCCTTCGTGGAGGTCGACTGCGCTCCCGGCCGCCTGCCACAGGTGGCCCGCGTGCTGGCCGCCGTCCCCCATGTCGTCGCGCTGTCGCAGGTCAGCGGGGACCGCGACCTGCTCCTGAACTTCATGGCCCGCGACCTGGCCTCCCTCACCCGGTGGACCACCGGCGACCTCGCGGCGCTGGAGGGGGTACGGGCCGTCCGCACCCATCTGGCCGGGCGGGTCCACACCGAGGCCAGCCGGTGGCGGCTGCGGGCCCTGACCCGGGACCAGGTCGCGCTGCTCACCGCGGACGAGCCCCATCGCCGTACCGCCGCCCCCGCCTTCCCCCTCACCGCACTGGACCAGCGGCTGATCACCGCTCTCTCCGTGGACGGCCGGGCCACCTACCGCGCGCTGGCCGCGCGGTGCGACGCGAGCCCGGACACCGTCCGCCGTCACGTCCAGCGGCTCTTCGCCGCTGATCTGCTGCACGCCCGCTGCGAGGTGGCCCGCCCCCTGTCGGACTGGCCGGTCGGGGTCACTCTCTGGGGCCAAGTTCCGGCCGCACGGCTCGATGAGGTCGCGCAGCGGGTCACCGGCATGCGCGAAGTTCGCCTGTGCGCCGCCGTCATCAGCCGGCACAACCTGCACCTCGTCGCCTGGGTGCGCTCCCTCGACGACGCCCAGCGCTTCGAGACCCGCCTCGCCGAACGGGCCCCGGACCTCACCGTCACCGACCGCACGGTCGCCCTGTGGCCCATGAAACTGAGCGGCCATCTGCTGGACGAGGACGGCTACCGGACCGGTGCGACCCCGCTCGCGCTGTGGAACAAGAGGCCGGGCTCGGACCCCGACTGACATCGCCGTCCCCGCCCGGACCACCCGCCGTACGACCGAACGGCACGTCCGTGCAAACCGGCGCACGCTGGTGCACAGCCCATCCCGAGCCACCGAGGAGCACCACCATGACCGGCGAGGACACCGGCCGGCCGACCGGCGCTCCACCCCGCCCGTGGTGGCTACGAGCCCTGCCCCTGGCACTGCTCGTCTTCCTGGTGCTCGCCCAGGTGATCCCTCCGAGAGACGTGGACGTCGGCTCCCTGCTGGCGGCGGTACCGCCCCTGGCCGCCCTCGCCTACGGCCCCCTCACCACCACCGCGATCTCGGCCGTCGTATTGGTCCTGGTCAACACGCCGCTGGTCACCGTCCACCACTGGGTGGCGAGCAGGATCACCGCGATCCTGCTCTGCGTGCTCAGCGTGCTGATCGCGCTCGGACGCACCCGCCGCGACGTTCAGCTCGTCACCGCCCGCTCCGTGGCCGAGGCCGCCCAGCGGGCCGTACTGGAACCCCCGCCCGCGACAGTCGGGCCTGTCCGTTGCGCCGCGCTCTACCGGGCCGCCCAGAGCGGCACGCTGGTCGGCGGCGACCTCTACGACGTCCAGGGGACACACCCCACGGCGTGCGCGCCATCGTCGCGGACGTCCAGGGCCACGGCATCGCCGCCGTCAAGACGGTGGCCGGCCTGCTCGGCACCTTCCGCGAGGCCGTCCTGGACGAACCTACGCTGACCGCCGTGGCCGACCGGCTGGACCGCCGACTCACGCTCGACGCCGCCCGCGGCGCCGCCGGCCCGGACGGAGGAGAACTTTTCGCCACCGCCGTCCTCCTGGAGTTCACCCCCGACGCCTCCGCCCTTCACGTCGTCTCTGCGGCCACCCGGCGCCCCTGCTGATCCGTGGCGGCTCAGCCGAGGAACTCCCTGTCGACCACGCCCCGCCCCTCGGCCTCGGCCTGACCTCTCTGGCCCGCACCGAGACCATCCCCTTGCGGCCCGACGACGTCCTGCTCGCCCACACCGACGGGGTGACGGAGGCCCGCGACGCGACAGGCACCTTCTACCCACTCGCCGACCGCGTGACAGCCGACGCCCCCACACACCTCGTCACCGCGCTCTGGCAGGACCTCTCCGCGTACGCCCCCACCATCGACGACGACGTGGCCCTCCTCGCCCTGGCGCCCACGCGGCTACCCGAACCACCCGAACCTCGAGAGCACGTGCCGGACACATGAGCCCGGGAAGCGGCGTTGAGGGGTGGAGTCGATGGCGAACCGTGCGATGCCGGCCAGCGTGGTGGCCCCGCCGAGGACCGCGAGCAAGCACAGGGCAAGCAGAGGGCCCAGCCGGTAGCGGCGGCCTCTTGCGCGCCGCGGATCGGGAAGCCGGTCCAGGACCGTCGACAACGAGGTCAGGTCGGGCAGTTCGACGGGCGGGCAGGACAAGTCGACGTCCTCGCGGTGGCGTTGCAGGACACCGGTCAGGGAGGATGACACGCGAACGCGACACCTGTTCGTGATCAAAGGCTTCGACAACCTTGATCATCGGGGGTCGCGTTCGTCGCCTCCAGTTGGTGGTCTCGGCTTTCAGGGGGTGAGTTGTTTGGCGATCCTGAGGAGTTCGGCTTCGTGGAGTTCCTGATCCGTGGTGCTCACGATGAATGTGTAGGTCCCGTTCGTCCATGTCACGGTGTTATTGGAGTCCGGGGTGAGCCCACCGATCCATCCGTGGATGGACTCCGGAGTGCCTGCGGCACTCGCTGTGAGATTTCCGGCGATTTGCGCGATGCTCAAAGACGCCTTCTCCGAGGCGCGGTGGTAGAAACGGGTCCAGGCCGGGCCTGAGCTTCGCGTCCGAATGAATGGTGGCAGCAGGTCATGCTGGCTGGAGTCGCTCCACTGCACGTGAGTGGCTGGGGAATAGCCTTGCGGGAGATATCGCGGGTTGGCCAGCCGCTCCTGGTCGAAGGGGGCAATGGTCCAGCCGTTCCCGGCGTCTACCAGCCGTCGCGTCCCTAGCGGTGACCGCAGCGTTGTGGTGATCTGCTCGTGGATCCTGGTGCACTGATGACGGAGATCGACATCACTTTCCTGCAGTTCCAAGGTGACGGAATCGCGGGATTCGCTCGCCACCAGGCGGGGCGGGTCCTGCTGGCATGGGGCCCGGCTGTTCAGGGTGGTGATGGTGCGGCCGTCACCGCTCACCAGTACCTCACCCAAGGCCCCCTCCCCATGCCTGCGGTCCCTCATGATCGATGCAGTGACGGCAATGGCGAGAGCAGCCCCTACAACAACGGCCAACATGATGAGTAGGGTTCGGTGACGCCTTTTCGGGTTCACGGTCGTGCTCCAAGGTGGGTGAGCCAGCTCCCTGGCTTTATTCGATGGGTCGTGTAGTCCTCGGGGCGGCACCCCCGCTTCGCGTCATACGGGTTCAACGGCTCGTCCAAGTCGACATAGAGGAGGGGAGGGCGCACCAGGGAGCTTCTCATTTCATCAGCCCGTATGAGGTGCGATGAGCGTAACTTGGTTCACCAGCACGGGACCCTGTGTCTCTCAGGTGACTCCGACTGGCTATCCACGCGTGAGATCAATGACGGCGCACGGAGGTGGATCCCGGTGACGGTCCGCCGATTGAGGAAGGCAAGGATTCGCCCGAAGTCCAAGAGCCCCGGTCCACAGGGGGCGGGTCGTCTTGTGTACTCCGCCGCATGCCATCACTGAGCTGTCCCAGGCGTACCAAGGCCGATAAAGTCCGACGGCCCGGTGGGCCCGCTCTGTCCGACCTGATGCCTTGTCCTAGTCGAGTGGCACAGTCCTGCACCCGCAGGGCTGCCATCACCCGGCCGGGGGTTCTACGGCGACGGCCTGAATCCGGTCACCGAATTCCGCGCCCAGCTCGCGCTTGGCCCGTTCCAGGTCGCCGTTAACACCGACCTCCACGACCCCACGGGTGAATGCGAGCTCATCCCCTCCGCTGCTGACCCTGACGATGCGGTAACCGGTTTCAGTCATTCCTGTTGGAATACTCGCGGCCCAAGGAAAACAGGCGATGAGCTGGTCGGCAGAGTTCACTGCGGTTAGCCCGCAACGAGTAGCGCGGGTCCCTGCCGGCGCCCGTCATGGGATAGCACCTGCGTTTCATCGAACGCACGCGACTGCGGGACTGTGGGAGCGATTCGCTTATGACGTGTCTTGCTCTGCTGCGGGTTGGAAGTTGGTTACGGACGAAGGCCTTGGGGTTCAGGTCGCACGCGGTTGCGATCGGGACGTCCGAGGCGCCCGGGCCGGGGAAGTGCACGTGGCCGGTGGGGCCGAGCGGGTCGAGGGCGCGCCCCGCTCGGCCCCGCTGGACGGGGTCATGTGCAGAGAGGCCCGAACCGGTCCTTTACCCCGGATCAGGCGGCGGTGTGCGCTGCGCGGTAAGGGACCAGGAACGGGGTCAGCGCCGCCAGCATCTGCTCGGGTGCCTCTTCGGCGACCCAGTGGCCGGTGGCGGGGATGACCACGGTCTGCACGTCGTGTGCAGCAGAATCCCGCTGGCACCACTGACCCAGGACGCCTGCGCCTTCTTCGAGGACCAAGGCCTCTACGCCGACTATCGCGGAGTCGTGAGCGATGCCGACGAGGGGCGCCGCATCGGCGAGGCACTCGGCTCGGCGAAGGCCGTCATCCTGAAGAACCACGGCCTGCTGACCGTCGGTCAGTCCGTTGCCGCCGCCGCGTGGTGGTTCATCACGATGGAACGGTCGTGCCAGGCGCAACTCCTGGCCATGGCCGCCGGCACCCCCGACGAGATCGACCGGGAGACCGCGGAGCAGGTCCGCACACAGATCGGCGGGCCCCTCGCGGGCTGGTTCCAGTTCCGTCCGCTGTGGGACCAGATCATCGCCTCCTCGCCGGACCTGTTCGACTGAGGCTCCCGACCGAGCAAGACCGGCCAGCCGGGCCAGAACCGACCAGGCGCGGGTCAAGACGTTGATCGGCCTGTCGGCGTACAAGCGAACGTGGCCCTGGCAAGATTTCCGTGATGCCAGGATGCGCCACTGTGCGCCGGTGACGCTCCGTCACGGGTAGCGGCACTCTCAGCGAGTGTGACGACCTCGTACGGATCGTCTAAAACTGACGATCATCGTTGACACCTGGGTCTTCGATCACTACGGAGATCCACATGCCGAAGCCCACGCCCACAACCCCGCCGCTTGACCGGGAGGCCAAGCGGCGCCTGGCCGTCATACGCCACGTCGAAGAGGTCACCGGGAACGTCGCGATGTCCTGCCGGTACTTCGGGATCAGCCGGCAGGCGTACTACACCTGGTACCGCCGTTACCAGGCCGAGGGCGTCGAGGGCCTGCGCACCCGGTCCAAGGCGCCGAAGACCTCTCCGAACGCGACCCACGTTGAGGTGGTCGGGAAGATCATCTACCTCCGGCAGAACTACCACTTCGGCCCCGAGAAGATCGCCATGTACCTCAAGCGGTACCACGACGTCACCATCAGCAAGTCGGGTGTCTGGCGCATCCTGAACCGCTTGGACATGGGACGCCTGCCGGCCTCGCAGCGCTGCAAGCGCCACGACCGCAGATGGAAGCGGTACGAGAAGCAACTGCCCGGCCACCGCGTCCAGATCGACGTGAAGTTCATCGAGCCGCTCGCCTCGATGCCCCAAGGCCGACGCGGCGGCCGCAACAAGTACTTCCAGTTCACCGCGATCGACGACTGCACCCGCCTGCGCGTCCTGCGGATCTACCCGACGCTGAACCAGAACACCGCCATCCAGTTCCTCGACTACGTACTGCAGCGCCTGCCGTTCCAGGTCCAGGTCATCCAGACCGACAACGGCGCCGAGTTCCAGTCCGCCTTCCACTGGCACGTGCTCGACAAGGGCATCGCCCACACCTACATCAAGCCCCGCACACCGCGGCTGAACGGGAAGGTCGAACGCTCCCACCGAATAGACGCCGAGGAGTTCTACCGGCTCCTGGACGGCGTCGTCATCGACGACGCCGAGGTCTTCAACGACAAGTTGCGCGAGTGGGAGGACTACTACAACTACCATCGCCCCCATGGCGGTCTCGGCGGCCAGACCCCCTACGAACGCCTCAAGCAGAAGACCACGACTCAGGCGTAATCGATCTTTGTCAGTGGCACAGCGCTCGATGACGTCCGTGTCGTCGTGTACGCGGTAGTGGAGGGTGACCGCCAGTGGGTAGTGGCGGTCGCGGAACTCCAGGGTGAGTTCCGTCGTTCCGGGCGCCGGGTCGCTGATCCGGAGGCCCAGGTGCGCCCACTCGAAGGCCCGGGTGTCGTCGGCGAACCGCACTCGGAGGGACGGCGCTCCGTACCGGGCCCCACCGTCGACCGGCAACTCCTCTCCGGCCGGGGAGCGGCCCGCGAAGCTGCTTTCCTCCCCGGCCGGGAGCGGTACGAACTGACCGGCCGCGGCGAGGGACAGCCGAGGTCCCCAGGCGAGGTGGCAGGGCGCTCCCGTGTCGTCGATCCGCATCGCGTACGACGTGTGCGCAGTGGAGAGCAGCCAGACCCCGTAGGTGGAGTCGAAGGAGATGGCAGACATGGGTCCTCACGTTCGGAGAGTGTCGCGCAGGAGCAGTGCTGCAGCCAACCGTGCCTTCGATCCCTTGTCAACGCTGGTAGTGGATCTCCGATTTACAGGTTTCTGCTGGTCAACTCATGCCCTTGAAAAAGACAGTGCTTTCTTCATTGACAGCGAAAAATAACCTCCCTAAGTTTCCGGCCATGCGCTCGACCCCCTCCCGCGAGGCAGCCCCGGCGATGACGCCGGCCGCTTCCCTGGTGTTCACCACCCTGCTCTCCCACGGACCGCTCACCCGGGCCGAGGTCGGGCGGCGGACCAGGCTCTCTCCAGCAGCCGTCACCAAGGCGGTCCGTCCGCTGATGGAGCTCGGCTATCTGGTCGAGGGCGTGGACGAAGAGGCGCGGCCGGCGGTGGGACGTCCGGCCAACCTGGTGTGGGTGGACGGGGGAAAGGCGCTGTTCATCGGGATCAAGGTGACGGGTGACGAGATCATCGCCGTAGTGGCCGACCTGCGTTGCCGGATCCGGATCTCCCGGCACGTACCCCTCACAGACCGCGAGCCGGAAGCGGTGCTCCCCGCCATCACCGCACTGGTACAGGAACTGCTCACCGAGGCCGACGGATTCGGTGTGCGGGTGCGGGGGCTGGGCATCGCGATCTCGGGGGACGTGGACCGCGCGGACGGAGTGGTCCGCTACTCGCCCTTCCTGGAGTGGCGGGACGTACCGCTCGCCGAACTCGCCGGGACCACGACCGGACTGCCGGTCACGGTCGACAACGACGTACGGGCGCTCACGGTCGCCGAGCACTGGTTCGGGGCGGGTGTCGGACTCTCGGACTTCGCCCTGGTGACCGTGGGCGCCGGCATCGGCTGTGGCCTGGTGGTGCACGGGCGGGTGGTGTCGGGCGCGCACGGCGTGGCCGGCGAGATCGGGCATCTGTCCCTCGACCCGCTCGGCCCGCTCTGCCACTGCGGCAACCAGGGGTGCGTGGAGGCGATCGCGGCGGATCCCGCGATACTCCGCGCGGTGCGCGCGGCCACGGGCAAATCGGTGACCGACACGGCCGAGGCTCTGGACCTCGCCCGCGGCGGAGACCCCGGTGTCCGCGCGGTATACGCACAGGCCGGCGAAGCCATCGGCAAGGCCATCGGCTCCCTCGTGAACATCTTCGGGCCCGAGCGGGTGATCATCTCCGGCGAGGGCCTGGCCGCCTACGACCTCTTCGCCGAGGGCGTCCAGGACGCGTTCGCCGCCTCCGCCTTCGGTACCGCTGCGCAGTGTGACGTGATCACACGCCCCCTGCCCTTCGAGGAGTGGGCGCGCGGGGCCGCGGCCACCGCGATCCAGTCCTTCATGGCATCGGACACGTACGAGGAGTAACGATGACGCTGCTGAGTCACGGCCCATAGACCGGCGCAGAAGCCGGCCGCCGAACGGCGCTCCCGCCGCTGTTCGGTGTCGGGGCCGTCACCCGGGTCGGACCCGCTCCCGCCGCCTCCCCCGCGGGGGCCGGGTCCGACCGGAAGACCGTGCTCCTTCCCCACCTCGTCGCGGCAGGTGCTCGCACGACCGCGAACCCCGTGCTCCTGGTGCACTTCACGCTGCGGCAACAGTCCACCAGCGGGCTCACCATCGGCTCGGGCAGGGCTGAACCACCGACCCGACGCCCTGGCGTGCGGCCACCCGACCGCCTCGCCCCGGCGTCCCGCCGGACACCGCCACAACTCCCCTGCCCGGAACAACGCCCGTCCCCCACCGGGTTCCCCCGCCCAACCCCGCACACCCCAGCACAGGAGGCGACCCATGGGGTCATCGCCGTACAGAGCCCTGCGTGAAGCCGTCCCCGGCTTCCCGCGCCGCTACGTCAGAGCGACGCTGGTCCTGGCCGTCACAGCCGGACTCGCCACAGCGGTCCCGGCCGCCACCCAGGCCGCCACGTCCAACTCCACGGGTGCAGCCGCCACTTCGGCGGAAGCCGGCTCCGGTCTGGCGGCCAAGCCGTACATGGGCTGGTCCAGCTGGAGTATGCAGTCCTCCCAATACCCCGGCCTGAACCCGGACGGCAACTACAGCTACCTCACCGAGGCCAACGTCCTGAAGCAGACGGACGCCCTCGCTTCGAAGCTGAAGAAGTACGGCTACGACTACGTCAACGTCGACGCCGGCTGGTGGATGGACAAGAACTGGACGACGGAGTTCGACCAGTACGGCCGTGAGACGCCCGACCCGGTCCGCTTCCCCCACGGCATGAAGCCGGTCGCCGACCACATCCACTCCAGGGGTCTCAAGGCCGGCATCTACCTGCCCGTCGGCCTGGAGAAGGGGGCGTACGGCGGCGGCCAGGTGCCGATCTGGAACGCCCCAGGCTGCACCACCGCGGACATCGTCTACCCGGATTTGCGCACCACCAACGGCTGGGACAGCGCCTACAAACTGAACTTCGACAATCCCTGCGCGCAGAAGTACATCGACTCCCAGGCGCAGATGCTGGCGGACTGGGGTTACGACTTCCTGAAGCTGGACGGGGTGGGTCCAGGCTCGTTCAAGTCCGGTGACAACTACAACAACGTCGCGGACGTGGCCGCCTGGCACAAGGCCATCGCCGCCACGGGGCGCCCGATCCACTTTGAACTGTCCTGGTCGCTGGACGTCGGTCACGCCGCCGACTGGAAGAAGTACGCCAACGGCTGGCGTATCGACACCGATGTCGAGTGTTACTGCAAGACACTGGTCACCTGGGAGAACTCGGTCAACGACCGATGGGACGACGCCCCCGCGTGGAGCGACAAGGCGGGCCCGGGCGGCTGGAACGACCTCGACGCGGTCGATGTCGGCAACGGGGCGATGGACGGCCTCACCAACGCCGAGCGGCAGAGCTACATGACCCTGTGGGCCATCAACAAGTCGCCGCTGTTCACCGGTGACGACCTCACCCAGCTGGACAGCTACGGCCTCTCCCTGCTGACCAACCAGGAGGTCATCGCCGTCGACCAGAACAACTCGCCCGTCGCACGCCCCGTCACCCCGATGGGCGACGAGCAGGTCTGGGGAACCAGGAACTCCAACGGCACGTACACAGTCGCCCTGTTCAACCTCGGCAGCTCGTCGGCCTCCGTCACCGCCGAATGGGCGTCCTTTGGCTTCACCGGATCCGCCTCCGTGCGCGACCTGTGGAACCACCAGGACCTCGGGACCCGCAAGAACAAGATCACCGCAACGCTGCCCGCACACGGCTCCCGGCTGTTCACCGTCAAGCCGGGCGGCGCCCCGCTGGCGACCACCAGCTACGAGGCCGAGTCCACGAACAACACCCTGACCGGAAACGCCTCGGTCGCGACATGCGACGCCTGCTCCGGCGGCAAGAAGGTCGGCAACCTCTACCTCGACAGCAAGCTGCAGTTCAACGACATCAAGGTGAAGAAGGACGGCATCTACACCGTCAAGGTCGCCTACGTCAGCGGCGACCCCCGCTCGGTCACCGTCTACTCCAACAGCAGCAACGGCACCAAACTGAAGTTCCCCTCCACAGGCGACTGGAGCACGGTCCACACCGTCAGCGTCCAGCTGGCCCTGAAGGCGGGCACCAACACCATCACCTTCGACAGCGGCTGGGACTACTCACCCGACATCGACAGGATCGACGTGCCCAAGTCCGCCTGACCCACCCTTCCCGCGGGGCCCGGCCATATCGCTGCCGGGCCCCGTACCCAGGGACCGTCACCTCCCCCACACACGACCCCGCAGCATCCGGGCCTCCCCCACGCCCGCCATGTTGGCCCCACCCATCGCCCGACGGTCCCTAACCGTCCTCCCCGCATGCGCCGTTCCCCCGACATGGAGTGCACCACGTGGACACCCAGCACACCGATTCGCGCGAGCACCGCCCGAGCCGCAGGGGCTTCCTCGCTCTCGCCACCGCCGGCGCGGCCGCCGCCCTCGGCGGTCTGCCCGCCTTCACGGCCTCGGCGGCCCCCCTCCGCCCCACCTCCTCGCCCCTGTTGTCCGCGGCCACAGCCGCGAAGAACCAGCTGTGGTGGCAGGCTCCCGCCTCCTCCAACTCGATGATCCAGCAAGGTTTGCCGGTAGGAAACGGCCGCCTCGGAGCGCTCGCGAGCAACGACCCCTCCAGCGAACTGCTGACGATCACCGATTCCACGCTGTGGACCGGCGGCCTCAACGACACCCTGCAGAGCGACGGCCAGTTCCCCTACGGCCGCGAGGACTTCGGCTCCCTGACCCTGCTGGCCAAGCTCACCGTCGACATCCCCGCGCACGACCTGGGCGCCGTAGACAACTACCGCCGCACCCTGGACCTGGCCCAGGGCCTCGTCAGCGCCTCGTACGACCTGTCCGGCGTCACCTACCAGCGGAAGATCTTCGCCAGCCGCCCCGACGACGTCATCGTCCTGTACTTCTCCCAGCGGGGCGGCGGCACCTACACCGGTAACGTGTCCCTCGCCGGCACCCACGGCGAGTCCACCACCGCCAACAGCTCCGGGAGCTACGCCTCGTTCGGCGCCTCATTCGCCAACGGGCTGAAGTACGGCGCCGCCGTCACCGCGTACAGCACCAGCGGCAAGGTCGCCGTCAAGGGTACGTCGATCTCCTTCAGCGGCTGCAAGGACCTGACCGTCGTGATGAGCGGCGGCACCAACTACGCGCCCGACGCCGCCGCCAAGTTCCGTGACCCGTCCCTGGACCCGGAGCATCTGTCGCGGACCAAGGTCCTGGGCGCGGCCGGTCACTCCGCGAGCACCCTGCTGCACACTCATGTCGCCGACTTCCGCCCGGTGTTCGAGCAGTTGGACATCAACCTCGGCACATCGTCCTCGGCACAGCGCAAGCTGGACACCTGGCATCGGGTGCGGGCCCGCTACCGGGACAACGTCCCCGACCCCGAACTAGAGGCGGCCTACCTGCAGTTCGGCCGCTACCTGATGATCTCCGGGTCGCGGGGCACGCTGCCGATGGGCCTGCAGGGCCCGTGGCTGGACGGCAACGACCCGGACTGGATGGGCGACTACCACACCGACATCAACGTCCAGATGAACTACTGGATGGCCGACCGGGCGGGCCTGACCGGCTGCTTCGACGCTTTCGCGGACTACTGCATCGCGCAGCTGCCCTCCTGGACGGACGTCACCCAGCGGCTGTTCAACACGCCCAGCAACCGGTACCGCAACTCGAGCGGAAAGATCGCCGGCTGGACGATCGCGATCTCCACCAACCCCTACGGCGGAGGCGGCTGGTGGTGGCACCCGGCCGGCAACGCCTGGCTCTGCCAGAGCCTGTTCGAGCACTACGAGTACACCCGGGACCGGACCTACCTCGACAAGATCTACCCCCTCCTCAAGGGCGCCGTGGAGTTCTGGGAGGCCCGCCTCATCACCACGACCGTCACCGACGCCTCCGGAGCCTCGCGCGAGGTCCTGATCGCCGACAGCGACTGGTCCCCCGAGCAGGGTCCGCTGGACGCCAAGGGCATCACCTACGCCCAGGAGTTGGTGTGGAACCTCTTCGGCAACTACCACACCGCGGCCAAGGTACTGGGCAAGGACACCTCCTACGGCACAACCGTCGACGGTCTGCGTCAGCGCCTCTACCTGCCCGTGGTCAGCCCCAAGACCGGCTGGCTGGAGGAGTGGATGTCGCCCGACAACCTCGGTGAGACCACACACCGGCACCTCTCGCCGCTCTTCGGCCTTTTCCCCGGGGACCGGATCCGCCCGGACGACTCCACGCCGAAGGACATCCTCGCCGGAGCGACGGCACTCCTGACCGCCCGCGGCATGAACAGCTACGGCTGGTCCAACGCCTGGCGCAGCCTGTGCTGGGCTCGACTGAAGAACGCGGAGAAGGCCTACCAACTCGTCGTCAACAACCTGAAGCCGTCGATGAGCGGCAGCAACGGCACCGCGTCGAACCTCTTCGACATCATGGACATGGGCGGCGGTCGCGGCATCTTCCAGATCGACGCAAACTTCGGCACCCCCTCCGCGATCATCGAGATGCTGGTCTACTCACGGCCGGGCCACGTCGAACTGCTGCCCGCGCTGCCCTCCGCATGGGCGGCATCCGGCTCGGTGTCCGGCGTCGGAGTCCGCGGCGGCTTCGTCGCCGACCTCACGTGGAAGAACGGCAAGGTCACGCAGGTGACGCTGAAGAGCGTCGGCGGGCGTGACACCACCGTCTTCGCGGGCGGCACTTCGCGGAAGGTCAGTCTCAAGCCCGGTCAGTCCGTCACGCTGGGCAGCTTCGGCTGAGACACACATCCCCCCTCCGGAAGGACGGGGATTCACGCTGACCGCGCCACGCTGCGCGTCTTCGTCGGACGACAAGAAGAGTGGAGAGATCGACGATGTCCTCGGCAGAGAAAAGACCCGAGAAGGAGAGAAGGGCGGCGGGTCGCAGGCCCCTGCTGTGTGTGTTCGGCGCACTGACCGGCATGGCCCTGACGGTCGTTCCGTTGGGCACCGCACATGTGGCAAGCGCCGCCACTGCCTCGCCTCAGACCAACGGCACCCGCGTCAGTGCCTGGTCGCCCAGTATGACGACCGGCGGCCCGTCCTTCACCAACCAGACCATCCGGATGGTGGTGCACAGCAGCGTGGCGGGGTCGGGAGCGCGCATCACCCTGTCCAACCGGTACAGCAGCACCCCGCTCGATGTCAGCGCCGTGGACGTGGCGGTGCAGGCGAGCGGTGGACAGGCGACGCGCGGCACCTTCCGGAACGTCACCTTCGGCAGCTCCCCCCACGTCACGATACCCGCCGGTGAGGAGGCCGTCAGCGACGTCATACCGATCTCGGTCAGCGCCGGGGAGAACCTGCTCGTCAGCCTCTACGTGCCCAGCACGACGGGGATGTCGACCTGGCACTCCGACGCGTTCGACACCACCTACATCGCCTCCGGCAACCACACCGGCGACGACCGCGACGACGCGTTCGGCACCACGACGACCTCCTGGTACTACCTGGCGGGGCTGGACGTCGTGTCATCGTCCGCGCGGGGCACCGTCGTCGCCTTCGGCGACTCCATCACGGACGGCTACCACTCCTCGACCGGCACCTACACCCGGTGGCCCGACTTCCTCGGACGCCGACTGGGCGCCGGACCGGGCAAACAGAAGCTGAGCGTCGTCGACGCCGGCATCGGCGGCAACCGGGTCCTCACCGACGTCCCGAACCTGTGGCAGGGCGTCAGCGCCCTGAAGCGCTTCGGGCACGACGCCCTCGGCCAGCCAGGTGTCAAGGACGTGATCCTCTTCGAAGGCATCAACGACATCGGCAACAACGCAGGCCCCGACGGCCGGCCGCTGACCGCCCGGGACCTCATCAACGGCTACCGCACCCTGATCGGCGAGGCGCACGCCGCCCACGTCCACATCATCGGCGCGACCCTGATGCCCGACAAGGGCAATGGCTACTACACGCCCACCGCCGAGGCGATCCGCCAGAGCGTCAACCGGTGGATCCGCACCAGCGGAGCCTTCGACGGCGTCATCGACTTCGACCGGACCATGCGTGATCCCGCGAACCCGGCCGCCCTCAACCCGGCCTACGACTCGGGCGACCACCTCCACCCCAACGACGAGGGGATGAAGGCCATGGCCGACGCGATCGACCTGCGGCTCCTGCGCACCTGACGCACGCGGGCACCGGTCCTCTCATGCGGGTGGGCACCGCCCTCGCCAACCGGCTGCTGGGCCAGGACGCCGAGATCGGCACCCTGGCCCATCTGTGCGTGGCGACCGCGGCGGATGTCGAGAGCGGGCGGGTGGTGACCTCCGTCAACGGCGCCGCCGTCACCCAGTCTGTCATGGTGGTGCGGTGGCTTCCGTTCACGCTGACGTCGAGCGGGGTGGTGATCCCGCCGCCGGTCGGGGCGTCCGGGACGCTGTAGCGCACAGTGACGGCGTTGGCGGCACGCGGCAGCGTGAACTCGACGTACTGGCCGGGTGCGAGACTGACCGCGCTGCGGCCTGAAGCCTCGGCGGCAAGCGTGTACGCGGTGCGACCCGGCCCGATGACGGTGCCGTCGGTCGGGGCCTGCTCCAGGAAGCCGAGGTCGGCTCCGCGACCGGCGAGCAGGGTGGGGTCGAGCCCGACGCGGGTCACCGGCGTGGCCTGGGTCCCCCGGTCGGCACCGGCCGCCGCCGCGCCGACGCCGGCCGGCATGGCGGTGAGGCCGGCCGTCGCTGTCACGACCACCAGGGCTGCGGTGGCTCTTCGCCGCGCGCCGGTACGTCTGCTTGTGCGGCTCACTGCGCCTCGATTCTGTGGAGGAAGGCGATGGATCCTCGCGGGAGCTGTGGGAAGGGGCGGGCCGTACCGCCCACTTCCATGAGCGGCACGGCCCGGGTGCGGTCGGTGCCGCGTCCGGGTCAGGGCAGGCGCAGCCAGACCGCGGCATCGGCGGGCAGTTGCCCGTCCCTCAGCGGTGCACTGCTCAGCAGGACCTGCCGGTGCGGTGGCAGCGGTGCCGGCTCCGAGCCCAGGTTGACGACGCAGCCGAAGCCGGGGTCGCGGGTGAAGGAGAGTACCTGGGGGCCGCTGGGAAGCCAGGTCATCTGCCCGTCGCCGAGGGCGGTCTCGCTCCGGCGCAGGCGCAGCGCCGTGCGGTACAGGCTCAGCGTGCTGTCCCGGTCCGCCACCTGCTGCTGCGCCGTCATCGCCGACCAGGGCCGAGGTTGGGGCAGCCAGGGCTGAGTGCCCTCGGGGCCGAAGCCGAACGGCGGGGCGTCGCCGCTCCACGGCAGTGGCACGCGGCAGCCGTCCCGGCCGGGGTCGGCTCCGTGGGTGCGGTGGAACATCGGGTCCTCGATGACCGAGTGCGGCAGGTCCTCGACCTCGGGCAGGCCGAGTTCCTCGCCCTGGTAGAGGTAGACGGAGCCGGGCAGGGCCAGGCTCAGCAGCGCTGCCGCCCGGGCGCGCCGCGTGCCCAGTGCGAGGTCGGTGGGGGTGCCGTGGGCCTTGGCCGCGAAGTCGAAGCCGGTGTCCGCGCGGCCGTAGCGGGTGACGGTCCGGGTCACGTCGTGGTTGGCCAGCACCCAGGTGGCGGGCGCGCCGACGGGCGTGTGTACGGCCAGTGTGGTCGTGATCGTCTCGCGCAGCCGGGCGGCGTCCCAAGGGCAGGTGAGAAAGCCGAAGTTGAAGGCGGTGTGGAGTTCGTCCGGGCGCAGGTAGCGGGCGAAGCGCTCGGGGTCGGGCAGCCAGACTTCGCCGATCAGGGCGCGCGGCGGGGTGTAGGACTCGGCGACCTTGCGCCAGTCCCGGTACACGTCGTGGATCTCGTCGCGGTCCAGGTAGGGATGTGGGTCCGCGCCGTCCACCAGGTCGGGAAGCGCCGGGTCCTTGATGACCTCGGCTGCGGAGTCGATGCGGACCCCGGCCGCGCCCCGGTCGAACCAGAAGCGCAGCACCTCCTCGTGCTCCCGGCGCACCTCGGGGTGCTGCCAGTTCAGGTCGGGCTGGGCGGAGGCGAAGCGGTGCAGGTACCACTGGCCGTCCGGGACGCGGGTCCAGGCACTGCCACCGAACTGCGACATCCAGTTGTTGGGAGGAAGTTCGCCCCGCTCGCCTCGGCCCTCACGGAACCAGAACCGATCGCGCTCCGGCGAGCCGGGGCCCGCGGCGAGCGCGTCCTGGAACCAGCGGTGCCGGTCGGAGACGTGGTTGGGGACGATGTCGACGATGGTGCGAATACCCGACGCGAGTGCCTCGGATATCAGCTTCTCGGCCTCTCCCAGGCTGCCGAAGGCCGGGTGGATGGCCCGGTAGTCGGCCACGTCGTAGCCGCCGTCGGCCATCGGTGAGGCGTACCAGGGGGTGAACCAGAGCGCGTCGACACCGAGCTCGGCGAGATACGGCAGCCGGGACCGGACGCCCGCCAGGTCGCCCACCCCGTCGCCGTCCGTGTCGGCGAAGCTGCGCACGTAGATCTGGTAGATCGCGGCGCCACGCCACCACTCGTGGGGTTGGTGCACGGTAGAAGTCTCCTCGGGAGATGGTGTCAGCCCTTGAGGCTGCCGGCGGTGAGCCCGGACATGATGTTGCGTTGGAAGATCAGGAAGAAGACCACCGTCGGCACGGCGGAAATGGCCGAGGCGGCGATCAGCACGTTCTCCGGCACGCCCAGAGAGAGCGAGTAGATGCCGGCGTTGAGCGTCTGCCGGGTCGGGTCGGGCTCGGCCAGCAGCGGCCAGAGGAAGTCCTTCCACACGTTGACCAGGGCAAAGATGGACACCACGCCGATGATCGGCCGGGACATGGGCAGCACGATGGAGAGCAGGGTGCGCAGCGGTCCGGCGCCGTCGATGGCGGCGGAATCGAGCAGTTCCTGCGCCACGGAGTCGAAGAAGCGCTTCAGCAGGTAGATGTTGAAGGCGTTGGCCACCGACGGGAGCCAGATCGCCCAAGGGGAGTTGAGCAGGTTCTGGTGGATCATCGGCAGGTCCAGCACGGTCAGGTACTGCGGGACGACCAGCACCATGGCTGGGATCATGAGGGTGGCCAGCATCAGGCCGAGGATCGCGTTGCCCAGCGCCGGCCGTAGTTTGGACAGCGAGTAGGCCGCGGCGACGTCCAGGACGAGCTGGAAGGCGAGTGCCCCGAAGGCGTACCAGAGCGTGTTGAGCAGCAGGTGGGCGATGTTGAGGCGAGTCCACGCGTCGCTGTAATTGGAGGCCTCGATGTGGTGCGGGTAGAAGGTGGGCGGGGTCTGGATGGACTCGGTGGTGCCCTTGAGCCCGCCCGTCACCAGCAGGTAGAGGGGGCCGAGGAAGGCCAGCGTGAAGGCGGCGACGACCAGGATCAGCGTCGCGCGGTAGAGCGTGCGGTTCAGCTGGGCCGGATTGACCAGGGTGCGGGTGTCGCTCATGACTCCAGCCTCCGGTTGAGTCGCACGTAGATCACCGAGAATCCGGCGAGCACCAGCAGCAGGAGCAGCCCGAGAGCGCAGGAGGCGCCGTAGTTGGAGAAGTTGAAGGCGTACTGGTAGATCAGGTAGACGACGGTGGTGGTCGAACCCTCCACCCCCTGGCCGCCGTTGGTGAGGATGAAGGGCTCGACGAAGACCTGCATGGTGGCGACGATCTGAAGCATCAGCATCAGAGAGAGAACGAGCCGGGTCTGCGGGATCGTCACGTGCCAGACGCGCCGCAGCAGTCCGGCTCCGTCCAGTTCGGCGGCCTCGTAGAGCTCACCGGGTATGTTCTGCAGCGCCGCCAGGTAGATCAGCGTGGCGCTGCCCATGTTCATCCAGGTGGAGGCGATGACGACGGCGAGCATCGCCATGTCCGGGGACTGCAGCCAGCCGGAGGTGGGCAGGTGCAGCAGTTGCAGTGACCGGTTGATCGGCCCGTACTCGGGGTTGTACAGGTACTTGAACAGCAGCAGTGAGGACACCGGCGGAAGCATCACCGGCAGGTACACCAGGATTCTCAGGTAGCCCCGCGCGTGCCGCAGTTCGTTCATCACCACGGCCGTGACGAACGGCAGCGCGAAGCCGAACAGCAGGGCCATGCCGGTGAACTCGGCGGTGTTCCGCCAGGCCGGCCAGAAGCTGGGATCGTGCACGATCTGGTCGAGGTTGTGCAGGCCGATCCAGGTGGTCCTGCCCGCCTTCGCCTTCTGGAAGCTCATGATCACTTCCCGGGCCATGGGATACCACTGGAAGCAGGCGAAGCAGAGCACCGCGCCGATCAGGAAGCCGTGTGCGGTGAGGTTGCGCTGTACGGATCTGCGCAGTGCCCCGGCCCGGCCGGCCGCCTTGGCGGGCGGCGAGTCGGTTCCGGAGGATGCGGTCACGACCGCCATCGTCGATCTCCTTGGGAGGCTGCTCGTCCCGGGGCCTGGCGGCCCTTGCGGCTACTGGGCGTTGGCGAGGACCTGGTTGACCTGCTGCTCAGCGGTGTCCAGCAGCTTCTTCAGGTCGGCGTTGCGGCTCGTCAGTGCGGACGCCATCGTGGTGTCCAGGATCTTGTAGATGGCCTGGGCGTTGGCGGGCTCGGTGACACCGGGGACGTTGGCCTTGACGAAGGGGTCGAAGGCCTTCACCGACATGGTGGCGTTTGCGGCCTTGAGCTGGGCGTCCTTGATAGCGGTCGCGCCCTGGAACAGCTGCGGCTCGGGCAGGCCGACCGCCTGGCCGGAGGCCTTGGAGCGGGCGTAGTTGTACTGCTGGCCCTGGCCCTCCGTCAGCCAGAGGTAGCTGAGCAGTTGGATCCCGGCCTTGATCTGCTCGGGGGTGTCCTTGACGTTGAACATGTAGTCGTCGCCGCCGGTGAGGGTTCCGGTGCCGGGTCCGTTGTGGCCGGGGACCGGGCCCATACCGAAGTCCTCGTAGTGGGCGCCGAGGCTCTGCACCATGTAGGTGATGTCGTCCGGGGCGGCGATGTACATCCCCAACTTGCCCGCGGCCATCTGCTTCTGGAGGTCGCCCCACTTGTAGAGCTGGGTGCTGCCCATGACGTTGTCGTCGAAGCGGAGCTTGTGCAGGTTCTGCAGCACGGCCAGGCCCTGGGGGTTGTTGAAGGCCGCTTTGGTGCCGTCGTCGCTCACCATCCGGCCGCCCTGGGCGTAGATCTCGGCGGTGAAGTGCCAGCCGCCGTTGTTTCCCGCGCTGTAGTCGCCGTAGCCCGCGATGCCCTTGCCCAGGGCGGCGATCTTCTTGGCGTCGGCCTCGACCTCGGCCCAGGTCTGCGGGGGCTGGTCAGGGTTCAGCCCGGCCTTCTGGAAGAGCTTCCGGTTGATGATCAGGCCCATGGTGTAGTTGGTGCGCGCAATGCCGTAGATCTTCCCGTCGGCCTTCTGGGTGTTCCACACCGAGGACATGATGTCGTCCTTGACCGGCAGGTTCTCGGAGGTGACGTACTTCGTGATGTCGGCCGCCTGGCCGGCGTCCAGGACCTGCTGCTTGTCCGTGAAGTAGGTGTAGAAGACGTTGGGCTCGGTGCCACCCTTGAGTGCGGCTGTGAACAGTTCAGGGGTCTCGCACGGGAACGTGTCGATGCTCTTCACCGTGACGTTCGGGTGCAGCTTCTCGAAGGCCGCGATGTCGTCGGCCCACTGCTTGCGCTGCGTCGGGCGGCTGGTCGGCGGGGCGCAGTCGATGGAGATGGTGACCTTGCCGTTGCTCGACTTGGTACCGCCGCTGGAGGAGCTGGAACAGGCGGCAGCGGTCAGGGTGAGAGCGCCGGCGATCAGCAGCGCTGCAGATCTGCGCATGGGTAGAAGACCCCTTCATGGGCGGAGTGCGTGGGATGTGGCGCGCCTCACTTAAGCACCGCCCCGCCAGCTCCGCAATATCTCGACTTAAGTTTGCAAGAAGTCAACGCGAAGCTGGGGTGCGACGAGCCACGAACAACGCAAGGGCCGCACCCCATGGGGGTACGGCCCTTGCCGGCGCTGCGAGTTGGCGCTCCGTCAGCTACTGGGCTCTCTCCGTGCCAGACCGGTGGATCCGCGCACCACAAGCTCCGGCTCGAAGAGCAGCTCGTCGTGGGTGACCTTGGCGCCGGCCAGCTCTCCCACGAGCAGCTCCACGGCGGCGCGGCCCATCGCCTCGATGGGCTGACGGATGGTGGTCAGCGGCGGATCGGTGCAGGTCATGAAGGAGGAATCGTCGTAGCCGATGATCGACACGTCCCGGGGGACATCAAGCCGACGCCTGCGGGCAGCGCGCACCGCCCCCAGGGCCAGCGGGTCCGAGGCGCAGATGATGCCGGTGACACCGCGCTGCAGCAGGCGCGCGGCCGCGGCCTGCCCACCCTCCAGGGAGAACAACGCGTGTACGACATCCGCCTCCTCGAGCTCCAGTCCGGCACTCTCCAGTACCGTGCGAGCCGCCGCCAGCTTGCGCCGCGACGGCATGTGATCGGGCGGTCCGAGCACCAGGCCGATCCGCCGGTGGCCCAGCGACAGCAAGTGTCCGGCGCCCTGCTCCACCGCGACCGCGTCGTCGCAACTGACCTGCGGGAAGTCCAGGTCGGGTATGGCGGCGTTCATCAGCACCGTCGGCAGACCGCGGCGGGACAGCCGCTCGTAGTGCTCGTGCGGGGACTCGGCCTGGGCGTACAGGCCACCGAAGAAGATCACGCCCGAGACCTGCTGCTGGAGCAGCAGCTCCACATAGTCGGCTTCGGAGACACCACCCGCCGTCTGCGTGCACAGCACCGGGGTGAAGCCCTGCTGCGCCAGTGCACTGCTGACCACCTCGGCGAAGGCGGGAAAGATGGGGTTCTGCAGCTCCGGCAGGACCAGCCCCACCAGCCTCGAGCGCTCGCCCCGCAACTGGGTGGGGCGCTCGTACCCGAGCACGTCCAGGGCGGTCAGCACGGCCTCGCGGGTCTGCTCGGAGACACCGGGCTTGCCGTTGAGCACCCGGCTGACCGTCGCCTCGCTGACCCCGACTTTCCTGGCCACCTCGGCAAGTCGTCGTGTCATGGCTCAAGCCTAGGGCATGATCCGCAATCCACTTGCGGCCCCGCGTAAAAATTCGCCAGTCTTTGCAGCAAGAACGTCGGGGCAGCCACGGCAACTAAGCTCCACCCAGGGAGATTCGACGAGGGGCAGATGCGCCCCAACCAGGGCCGCATGCCTTCTCTCTTTGCCTACGCGCCTGACCCGGAGATCGAGAACTTACAAGAAAAAGTAAGCTTGTAACAAACTCTGATCGGAATATTGCTCGGATCTGTCCGAGCCAATACGGTGCTGCACGCGCCGCCGTCTGTGCTCGGCTCCTTCCTCTCCACCTGTTCGCACCTGCTCCACCTTGCCCGGCCACGAAGGGCCGGCGAAGCGCTGCGTCGTGCCCAAGGGCACCTGACCTCGGGCACCCCACCCGACGGCGGCACGCCTCACGACGGCTTCGGCCCCAAGGAGCAACCCTTGTTCCAGTCCCTACGCACACTCAGACGCGTGGTCGCCCTGGGCGGCACCGGCGCACTGCTGGTCGCCACGAGCGTCCTCCTGGCGGCGCCCTCGGCATGGGCCGCCGCCACCGGCGGCAGCGGTGCCGCCCTGCCCTATGTCGAGGTCCAGGCGGAGAACGCCGCCACCAACGGCAGCGTCATCGGTCCCAGCTACACCCAGGGCCAGCTGGCCGACGAAGCCTCCTACCGCAAGGCCGTGACGCTGCAGGCGGCGGGCAAGTACGTCACCTTCACCACCCCGGTGGCCACGAACTCCATCAACTTCCGGTACAGCATCCCGGACAGCTCGAACGGGTCGGTCTACAACGCGCCGCTGTCCCTGTACATCAACGGCGCCAAGCAGAGCAACTTCACCCTGACCAACGCATACAGCTGGTTCTACGGCAGCTACCCCTTCACCAACAGCCCGGGCAGCAACCCGCACCACTTCTTTGACGAGGCCCATCGCCTCTTCACGCAGACCTATCCGGCCGGCACCACCTTCACGCTACAGGTGGACCCCGAGGACACCGCGTCGTCCTACACCATCGACTTCGCCGACTTCGAGCAGGTCGGTGCCCCGCTGACGCAGCCGGCCGGCTCGGTGTCGGTGACCAGCAAGGGCGCGGACGCGACCGGCGTCAACGACTCGACCAGCGCCTTCAACTCGGCGATCAGCGCCGCGGGCGCTGGTGGCACCGTGTGGATGCCGCCCGGCACGTACAAGATCCCGGGCCACATCGCGGTGAACAACGTGACGATCGCCGGCGCCGGCATGTGGTACTCGACGGTCACCGGGTCGGCGCCGGGCTTCTACGGCAACTCCGCGCCGTCGCCGAGCACCGGCGTGCACCTGGAGAACTTCGCGATCTCCGGTGACGTCCAGGACCGCAACGACGGCGCGCAGGTGAACGGCATCGGCGGCGCGATGAGCAACTCCACCGTGTCCGACGTGTGGATCGAGCACGAGAAGGTCGGCGCCTGGATGGACGGGCCGATGGACGGCCTGACCTTCAGCGGCATGCGGATCCGCGACACCACCGCCGACGGCATCAACCTCCACGGCGGCGTGACCAACTCCAAGGTCACGGGCAGCGACATCCGCAACACGGGCGACGACGGCATCGCGACCTGGGCGGACTCCGGCATCGGCGCCGACGCCAACGACACCATCTCCAACAACACGGTGCAGCTGCAGATGCTCGCCAACGGCATCGCGATCTACGGCGGGCACGACAACACCGTGAGCGGCAACCTGGTGCAGGACTCCGGCATCACCCAGGGCGGCGGCATCCACGTCGGGCAGCGCTTCAGCTCCACCCCGGTCGGCACCACGACCATCTCCGACAACACGCTGATCCGCAACGGGAGCCTCGACCCCAACTGGCAGTTCGGGGTCGGCTCTCTGTGGTTCGACGGCAGTCAGGGGGCCATCAACGGCCCGGTCAACGTGACCAACGCGCTGATCCAGCAGAGCCCCTATGAGGCGATCCAGTGGGTCGAGGGCACCGTCAGCGGTGTCCACCTCAACAACGTGACCATCGCCGGGACCGGCACCTTCGCCCTTCAGGAGCAGACCGGCGGCTCGGCGAGCTTCACCAACGTCACCGCGACCGGCGTCAACGGGCCCGCACCCGTCTACAGCTGCGAGGGTGGCAACTTCACGGTGACCGACGGCGGCGGCAACTCGGGCATCGGCGGGACCGCGTACTGCGGCGGATGGCCCACCCCGGTCTACCCGCCCTATCCGGCCAGCACGGTCACCGCCTCCCCGAGCGCGCTGAGCTTCGGCTCGCAGGCCGGCGGTACGACCAGCGCGGCGCAGACCGTGACGGTCTCCAACCCGACCGGTTCGTCCCCCTCCGTCTCCTCCATCTCCACCAGCGGCGACTTCACCCAGACCAACACCTGCGGCAGCTCCATTCCGGCGAACGGCTCGTGCGCCGTCAGCGTCACCTTCACACCGACGGCGACCGGCAACCGCACCGGAACGCTGACCGTCAACGCGGGCGGCACCACCAAC
The DNA here is from genome assembly GCF_053597455.1 of Streptomyces sp. NPDC001393. Lineage (NCBI taxonomy): Bacteria > Bacillati > Actinomycetota > Actinomycetes > Kitasatosporales > Streptomycetaceae > Streptomyces > Streptomyces sp. NPDC001393. The sequence goes on along the minus strand of NZ_JBSFIH010000047.1, from coordinate 4,309 downwards.
ACCGTCAGCCTCTCCGGCACCGGCACCGCCGCCGGACCCGCGCTGAACGCCAGTCCGACGAGCCTGTCGTTCTCCGACACGGTCGTCGGCTCCACCGCCTCCGCGAAGACGGTGACAGTGACCAACACCGGCACCACCACGGCGACCGTATCCAGCGTCGCGGCGACGGGAGACTTCAGCCAGACCAACAACTGCTCCACCATCGCCGTCGGTGCGTCCTGCACGGTGAGCGTCACCTTCAAGCCCACCGCCGCCGGATCCCGCACCGGCACCCTCACCGTGTCCAGCAACGCGAACAACAACCCGCTCACGGTGGCCCTCTCCGGCAGCGGCATCGACAGCAGCACCAACGTGGCGGCCGGCCGGCCTGCGTCGGCGAGTTCGAGCAACAGCCCGTACGTCGCCTCGAACCTCACCGACTCCGACCCGTCCAGCTACTGGGAGAGCAGCAACGGCTCGTTCCCGCAGTGGGCCCAGGTCGACCTCGGCCAGAGCTACAGCATCGGCAAGGTCGTCCTCAAGCTGCCGCCGTCGACGGCGTGGGGGGCCCGCACGCAGACCCTGTCACTGCTGGGTTCCACGGACGGCTCCTCGTTCTCGACCATCGTGGGATCGGCCGGATACACCTTCGATCCCAACACCAACACCAACACGGTGACCGTCACCTTCGACGCCACCGCGGCGCGCTACGTGCGGGCGAACATCACCGCGAACACCGGTTGGAACGCGGCCCAGTTGTCGGACTTCGAGGTGTTCACCAGCGGCAACGGCTCCGGCACCGTCAGCACCGATCTCGCGGCCGGCAAGGCCACCAGCGAGTCCAGCCACACCCAGACGTACGCGTCGTCCAACGTGACGGACGGCAACCAGTCCACCTACTGGGAAAGCGCAAACAACGCCCTGCCGCAGTGGGTGCAGGTGGACCTCGGATCCCAGCAGAGCGCGTCCCGCGTGGTCCTCCAGCTGCCCGCCGGCTGGGGCGCCCGCGACCAGACGCTGTCCCTGGTGGGCAGCACCGACGGCACCGCCTTCTCCACCGTCAAGGCGTCGGCCACCTACACCTTCGACCCCGCCACCAGCAACACGGTCACCATCACTTTTCCCGCGAGCACCCAGCGGTACTTCCGGGTGAACATCACGGCGAACACCGGTTGGCCGGCGGGACAGATCTCGGAGTTCCAGGTCTGGAACACCTGAACTGACCCGAACCCAAGGTGCCGCCGGGCCCTGTGTGCATCGGCGGCACCGTCATGCCGTCAGTTTCGGCAGGTACAGACACCAGCAGGGACGTACCGGTGAGGTGCCGGTCGATTCAGGAGCTCCAGACATGGAACTCCGAGAGCTGCCCGGCCGGCCATCCCGAGTTCGGGGACCGTTAAATCGTTGGCTCTGTCCCGTATTCGGTGGTGACGGAGCGTGCTGTTATCCGAGGAGGATGCGGTGCCGGAGCAGGGTGAAGCCTGCTCGGCCGTGCATCTCGCGCGCGATTTGTTTGGTCTTGGTGTTGACGCCCTCGGTGGGGCCGTTGGTGTACGGAAGCGTGAGCGCAGGCGGCGCTTGGGTCGCGAAGGCTCTCAACACCCTGTTCGCCCCGTTCATCGCTGCGGACCCCCGGCATGCCGAAGGCCGGCAAGTGGCCTTCTACGCGGGTGACGACACCGATGCGAAGGCAACCGTGGCCGGATTGCTGGGCGAATTCGGATTCGCCACCCTGGACCTGGGCGGCCTGCGTGAGGGCGGGCGACTGATGCAGTTGGACGGAGCACTCAGTGCGAAGCACTTGCTGCTGCAGGACGTCGGCTGACGCCCTGGCCGAGCTCTGCGCGTACCCGTCGCACGGGAAGGAGGAGAACCATGAACCGTCGTGTCGTCTACGCCCGTGGGGGTCTGCCCGCCGACGTCCTGACTGTCATCGAGGAGCCGGAGCCGGCAGCACCGAAGAGTGGTCAGGTCCTCATCCGTACCAACGGCATTCCTGGTGCACCCCGGTGATCTGCAGGCCGTCGAGGCCCACCCGGGGAAAGATGCACAGCCGGTTCCAGCCGGTGTCGAGGCCACGGGCGTGGTGGAGGCAATAGGGCCACATGCGCGTGTGGCTCCAGGTGTCGAGGTCGGCGGACGTGTAACGGTCTTCCCTCAGCCAGGCGCGTGGTCCCAGTGGATCGTGGCGAACGCCGACGTGGTCGTCACCGTACCGGAGGAGCTGTCGGACGAGGTCGCCGCGCAGATGCTCGTGAATCCGCTCACCGCGGTGATGCTGCGCCGAGAGGCGGAGGAGCACCAGGCCATCGGATACGACGATATCCTGCTGCAGACCGCCGCGGGCTCGTCGGTCGGTCGACTGGTGACCGGCACGTGCGAACTCCACGACCTCGGCCTCATCAACGTCGTCCGCAGCGCCCGAGGCGCCGCCGAACTGCGCAAGCGCTTCCCGGAGGTCCCGGTCGTGTCGACAGAGCACCGGGGCTGGGCCCAGGAAGTCCACGGGGCAGCCGCCGGCCGCCCGGTGAGCGTCGCCTTCGACCCGATCGGCGGGAGCGGAGAGCCTTCTGGATTTGTTGGCACCGGGCGGGAACTGGTCAGCTACGGGCAGATGGCCGACGAGCCGATCTCGGTTCACGCGTCGACGCTGCTGCACAAGTCGCTGACGCTGCGGGGCAAGAACATCGGCCGGTGGCTGTCCGAGGTCTCCGCCGTCTATTGGACACTCCCGAGAGAGTTCTTCTACGCGGCCGCGTCGCCGCGTGGGGGAAGGCTGTTCCTTCCTTCCGCCGGAGGAAGGAGCCTACGAGGTGTCATGTGGTCTGCCAGCCATTCCAGGTTGCGCCAGAGGCGGGGTTCACTGTGTTCCTCCCGTTGCGCCTCAGCCCAAGGCCTGTAGTTGTTCCAGACGGAGATGATTAAGCCACCCCATGCGTCGTCGATCAGTTGTCGATCAAAAGCGTCCGACTGCGTGCCGGCGCCAAGGAGGTTGAAGGTTGTGAGGTAGGAGGTGATGAGCTTCGTCGCTCGCTCGTCGCCCGACATCGAGCGGCTGATCAGCGCCTCGATGGCCGCGTGATCTCGCTCCTGGGGTATGCCCTCGTCGAACAGCGACTTTCGCTGATTCATGTTGTCCGCGAGGAACTCCATGGTTGCCTGCTTGCGGCGCCTGTCGTGATCTTGCTTGGTGCTGCGAGCCAGCATCAAGAGCTGCCAGGCCAGGGCGACGAAGCCGACAACGCCCACGGCCAAGGATCCGAACGCGGCTACCAGGGACCACTGCTCAAACGCCGTCATGGGCGCATACACTACGGCGGCGCCCAGCCAGCAGGGGGCGTTTCTGGCATTGACGCATGGCGGCGGACGGCAGCGCACTGACGTCAGCAGCCGGGACTCGATCGGATCGAACGGCAGTGCACGGACGTGAATCCGACATGGCCCACCGCATCTCCGCGCCACAAGTGCACCAGAACGAGCCAGCGGTTCCGCTCGTGGACTGCAACGCCCGTCCGGCCGAGGGCTCGCATCGAAGCGCGTGTGTACCCTCGCGTACCATCCCGCCCATGAGCGCAACGGTCGTCACCATCGCTTTGGCATTCGTCGGCTACCTCGCTACCTACCTCAACAACCTGCGACTGTCGCAGCGGCAAGAACGACTCTCACGCGTGAACCGTCAGCTCAGCGAGTTCTACGGTCCCATGCTCGCTCTCACGGAGACCGGCACGCAAATATTCAACGCTTTCATGGAGCGTGCTGCGACCCGCCCTGACGGCCGATCACCCTTCGCTGTCGGCGGGGAACCTCCAACAAGTGAGGAGTTGACGGAGTGGCGACTGTGGGTGAGTACGGTGTTCCTGCCGAGCATCCAAGCCATGCGTGACATTGTGGTCACCAAAGCGGACCTCCTTGCTGAGCGGCAGGTACCGCCGGTGTTGCTTGAGCTGAGTGCGCACGTCTCCGGCTATGAAATCACTGCAGCCAAATGGGCGAACGGCGACTACACGCAGCACCTCTCCGTCACACCGTTTCCTGGCGAGGAGCTCACACGCTACGTGCGAACCAGCTTCACCCGGCTCAAGGAGGAGCAAGCCAGTCTTCTGGGCCACCGTCGGAGGTGGTCACGCAGCCCGGTACCTGACAACGACACGGTTCCACAGGCTGGTTGGCGTCGCCTCGATTCGGCCCACCAATGACATTGGGGTTCCCCTCCTACTGTGGAGGGGAGTGTCCAAGTTAAGAGATTGTCTCACGTGGCGAGTTTCGCGAGTTTCTTGTAGCAGGTCAGGGCGGCGGCCAGGCCGAGGAAGGCGAGGAAGTGGGAGCCCTT
>NZ_JBSFIH010000046.1:0-79416 GCF_053597455.1 Streptomyces sp. NPDC001393 | reverse complement strand
TCATGGCCCGCCACCTGGACCTGCCCGCCGTCGCAGGAGATCAGCGTGGACAGGATCTGCACCGTGGTGGTCTTCCCGGCCCCGTTCGGGCCGAGCAGGGAGAAGATCGTTCCTTCCGGGACGGCCAGGTCGATGCCGTCGAGCACGACCTTGTCGCCGTAGGACTTGCGCAGCCCGTTCGCCGCGATGGCCAGAGTGCTCATGAGCGGTGCTCCTTCGAGGGCGGCGGTGGTCAGAGGCTGCTGGCGGTGATGTCGCCGTAGGCCGTGGTGGCGCGGATCTGCAGGCCGGCAGCGGCGCCGGCGGTGTTGTTGAGCGAGTTCTGGACCCGGCCGTAGGTGGTGCCGGCGTCGAGGGAGGCGGAGACACCGCGGGCGGCGCCGACGGAGATGTCGCCCTGCTGGGTGTCCAGGGTGACGGTGCCGCCGTGGGCCTCGGTGATACGGATGTCGCCCCGCTGGGTGCTGATCTGCGCGGCGCCGCCCAGGCGGCCGACGGTGATGTCGCCGTCGTGGGCGCTGAGGCGGGCGCTTGCGGCCTCGTCGAGCTTGACCGAGCGGTAGCCGCCCTCGAGGGCGACGTCGCCGAGCCGCCCGACGCCGCGGAACTCGGCGCCGGCGGTCTTCGCCTCGACCCGGGAGCCGGCGGGCAGCTGGACGGTGACCTCGACGGACCCGGAGTTCCCGAGGAGCCGGTTGGTCGCCTGCGGGGCCTGGATGTGCAGGACGCCGTCGGCGTAGCGGACGGTGATCTCCTCGGCCGCCTTGATGTCGCGGCTCTTGCCGGGGTTGGCGGGCCGTACCTCGACCGTGGTGTCGGTCCGGTCGGCGGCGATGAACTGGAGGCGTCCGGCGGGGATGTCGAGGACGGCGGAGATGGGGGCGGGGGTGTCGAACTTCTGCGGGGTGCTCAGGTTCTTCTGCATCGTGGGCTCCTTCGGTTCGTTGTTTCTGATGATGGAAACGCTACGTTGCATTCATGAGTCTGGCAACAAGCGCGTTGCGCGAAATCCCTATCACTGCAGGTAGATAGCGAGAAATTGTTGCAATGGAAGGGAATCTAACGCAACGCCCCGCACTGTGTTCGTTGCAATGTATTGAAGATGAACGCTATGCGCCCCACCGCGCCCGAAGCGGCCTCCGACGGCACTGCCCGGGCCTGACCGGACGGTCACACCGCCGTCAGCGCGTCGTCGTGGACCTCGGACAGGGCCGCCCGGAAGCCGTCGAGGAAGGTGTCCACCTCACGGTCCGACACGATCAGTGGCGGGGCGAGCCGGACGACGTCCGGCGTCACCGCGTTCACCAGCAGACCCCTGTCCTGGGCCGCCTGCTGGACCCGCGCCGCGAGGTTCCCGTGCAGTGCGATGCCCAACAGCAGTCCCGCGCCGCGGACTTCGCGCACCAGCGGGTGGCCCGGGGTCTCAAGACCGCGCCGCAGCCGCTGCCCCGCCGAGGTCACGTGGGCGAGGAGACCGGCCCGCTCGATGGTGTCCAGTACGGCGAGGGCGGCCGCGCACACCACGGGGTTCCCGCTGAAGGTGGAGCCGTGCGCGCCGGGCGTGAGCAGCTCGGCGGCCGTACCGAAGGCGAGTGTCGCGCCGATGGGCAGACCGCCGCCCAGGCCCTTGGCGAGGGTGACGACATCCGCCTCGACGCCTTCGGCCTGCGCCGCGAACCAGTGGCCCGTGCGGCCGATGCCGGTCTGGATCTCGTCCAGGACGAGGAGGGTCCCGGTCGCCGCGGTGATCTCGCGGGCCGCCCGCAGATAGCCGGGCGGAGGTACGACCACGCCGTTCTCCCCCTGCACGGGCTCCAGGACCAGCAGCGCGGTGCGCGGGGTCACAGCGGTGCGCAGAGCCCCGACGTCCCCGTACGGCACATGGCTGACCTCGCCCGGCAGCGGCAGGAAGGGGCGCTGCTTGGCGGGCTGGCCGGTGAGGGCCAGGGCCCCCATGGTGCGGCCGTGGAAGCCGCCGGTGGCCGACACCATGTGCGTACGGCCGGTGAGCCTGCCGATCTTGAAGGCCGCCTCGTTGGCCTCGGCGCCGGAGTTGGAGAAGTAGACCCGGCCCCGGCGCCCGGCGAGCCGCAGCAGGCGCTCGGCGAGGCGCACCGTCGGTTCGGCGAGGAACAGGTTCGAGACGTGGCCGAGCGAGGCGATCTGCTCGCAGACGGCCCGCACGACCGCGGGATGCGCGTGGCCGAGCGCGTTGACCGCGATGCCGCCGACGAAGTCGAGGTACTCGTGGCCCTCGGCGTCCCAGACCCGGGCGCCCTGGCCCTTGACCAGAGGCAGCCGGGGGGTGCCGAAGTTGTCCATCATGACGCCCTGCCAGCGGCGGGTCAGCGCCGCGTTGCCCGCCCCGGTGATGTGCGCGTCGTCGCTCATGCCGTCGCTCCCTCGAAGCTGCCGTCGTCGTCCGGCACGACCACCGTGCCGGCGTTGTCGTCGGTGAAGATCTGCAGCAGGATGGCGTGCTCTCTCCGGCCGTCGACGACCCGGGCGGTGCGCACCCCGTTGCGCACCGCGTACAGGCAGGCCTCCATCTTGGGGATCATCCCGGAGGCCAACCGGGGCAGCAGCCCGGCCAGTTCGCCGGCGGTCAGGCGGGGGATCACCTCCTCGCTGTGCGGCCAGTTCGCGTAGAGGCCCTCGACGTCGGTCAGGACGAGCAGCGTCTCGGCGCCGAGCGCGGCGGCGAGGGCGGCGGCCGCGGTGTCGGCGTTGACGTTGAACACACCGCCCTCGGCGGCGTCCTTGCCGTCCTCGGGCCGGGCGATGGAGGAGATGACGGGGATGCGTCCGCCCTCTAGGAGGTCCCGCACGATCCCGGCGTCGACGTGTGCGACCTCGCCGACGCGGCCGATGTCCACGGCCTTGCCGTCCTTGTGCGCATAGCGCTTGACGGCCGTCATCAGGCGGGCGTCCTCGCCGGTCAGACCCACCGCGTGCGGGCCGTGCGCGTTGAGCAGCCCGACGAGCTCGCGCTGCACCTGTCCGGCGAGGACCATGCGGACCACGTCCATGGTCTCGTCGGTGGTGACCCGCAGGCCGGCCTCGAACCGGGACTCAAGGCCCAGGCGCGCGAGCTGTGCGCTGATCTGCGGGCCGCCGCCGTGCACCACGACGGGCTTCAGGCCCGCGTGCCGCAGATAGAGGATGTCCATGGCGAACGCCGCCTTCAGGTCGTCGTCGACCATGGCGTTGCCGCCGAACTTGATCACGACGGTCTCGCCGTGATGGCGCGCCAGCCAGGGCAGCGCCTCGACGAGGGCGTGCGCCCTGGGCAGGGCGGCCGGCCGAGCAGCAGACCGCGGAGACTCAGAGGCGCTCATGAGGCGTACTCGCTGTTCTCGTGGACGTAGTCGGCGGTGAGGTCGTTGGTCCAGATGACCGCGGAGTCCGTGCCCGCGGCGAGGTCCACGGTGATCCGGACCTCGCGGCCGGACATGTCGACCAGCTCGCGGTCCTCGCCGACCGAGCCGTTCCTGCACACCCACACGCCGTTGATGGCGACATTCAGGCGGTCCGGCTCGAAGGCGGCGGAGGTGGTGCCGATGGCGGACAGGACGCGGCCCCAGTTGGGATCCTCGCCGTGGACGGCGCACTTGAGGAGGTTGTTGCGGGCGATGGAACGGCCCACCTCGACGGCGTCGTCCTCGCTCGCGGCGCCCACGACCTCGACGCGGACCTCCTTGCTCGCGCCCTCGGCGTCCCCGATGAGCTGCCGGGCCAGGTCGGCGCAGACCGCGCGGACGGCGTCGGCGAACTCGGCGTGGTCCGGGGTGATGCGGGAAGCCCCGGAGGCGAGCAGCAGCACGGTGTCGTTGGTGGACATGCAGCCGTCGGAGTCGACCCGGTCGAAGGTGACCCGGGTGGCCTCCCGCAGTGCCCGGTCGAGGACCGCGCCGTCCAGGTCGGCGTCCGTGGTGAGCACCACGAGCATGGTGGCGAGTCCGGGGGCGAGCATCCCGGCGCCCTTGGCCAGGCCGCCGACGGTCCACCCGCCCCGGGTGACGGCCGCGGTCTTGCGCACCGTGTCGGTGGTCATGACGGCGACCGCGGCGTCCTCGCCGCCGGACTCGGACAGCTCGGTGACGGCCCTGTCGACACCGGCCAGGACCCGGTCCATGGGCAGCGGCACACCGATGAGCCCCGTCGAACAGACCGCCACGTCCGTCGCGGTCAGGCCGAGCCGCTCGGCGGCCCGCTCGGCGGTGGCGCACGTGTCCTTGAAGCCCTGCGGCCCGGTACAGGCGTTGGCGCCACCGGAGTTGAGCACCACCGCGCGGATCCCACCATCCGCGAGCACCTGCCGGGACCACTGCACCGGGGCGGCCTGCACACGGTTGGAGGTGAAGACACCCGCCGCGGCACAGCGCGGACCGTCGTTGACGACGAGAGCCAGGTCCCGGTTGCCGTTCTGCTTGATACCTGCGGCGACGCCCGCCGCCGTGAAGCCTCGTGCTGCGGTGACGCTCACTGCATCTCCTTGTTGGTCCGTCGGCCGGCGGCTGCGCCGGCGCCGCTCACGGTGCGACTCCGATCGTGGAGAGTCCGAGTTCCTCGGGGAGGCCCAGCGCGGCGTTCATGCTCTGCACGGCGCCGCCCGCGGTGCCCTTGGTGAGGTTGTCGATGGCGCTGATCGCGATGATCCGGCCGACCGCCGGGTCGAGGGCCACCTGGACCTGGGCGGCGTTCGATCCGTACACGGCCGCGGTGCTGGGCCACTGCCCCTCGGGCAGCAGCCGTACGAACGGCTCGTCGGCCAGCGCCTTTACGTACGCGGCCCGTACCTCCTCGGCGCCGACCCCGGGCCGCGCCGCGGCGGAGCAGGTGGCCAGGATGCCGCGCGGCATGGGGGCCAGGGTCGGGGTGAAGGAGACGGCGACCCGGCGGCCCGCCACGGCGCTGAGGTTCTGCGCCATCTCGGGCGTGTGCCGGTGGCCGCCGCCCACACCGTACGGCCGCATGGACCCCATGACCTCGCTGCCGAGAAGATCCGCCCTCGGCGCCTTCCCGGCGCCGGACGTGCCGGACGCCGCGACGACCACCGCCTCGGGTTCGGCCAGACCGGCCGCGTAGGCGGGAAAGAGCGCCAGGGACACGGCGGTCGGGTAGCAGCCCGGTACCGCGATGCGCCGGGCGCCCGCCAACGCGGCGCGGGCGCCCGGCAGTTCGGGCAGGCCGTAGGGCCAGGTGCCCGCGTGCGGCGAGCCGTAGAACGTCTCCCAGTCGGCCGCGTTCGCGAGGCGGAAGTCCGCGCCGCAGTCGATGACGAGCGTGTCGTCGCCCAGCTGCCGCGCCACGGCGGCGGACTGGCCGTGCGGCAGGGCGAGGAAGACGACGTCGTGATCTCGCAGGACATCGGCGGTGGTGGGCCGTATCTCCCGCTCGGCCAGCGGAGCCAGGTGGGGCTGCAGCGCGCCCAGCCGTTCTCCGGCGCTGGAGTGCCCGGTCAGGGCACCGATCTCCACTTCCGGGTGGGCCAGCAGCAGGCGGAGGAGTTCGCCCCCCGCGTATCCGCTCGCTCCCGCCACGGCTGCTCGGACGGTCATAAACCCTCTCCGTTGACAGACATGTCGCTACGCGTGCGATCCGGTCCCCGAGGCGACGGGTGTGTCGCAGAACTCGGCGTTCAGAATGGGCAGCAGGGTCTCCGGCCCCCAGTCGCTGTTGTAGTTGAACGTCAGCAGGTGGCGGCCGTCCTCGGTGAAGGCGGTCATGGTGAGCGACCCCGTCGTGCCGCCGTCGCGGAACCAGACGGGCGTGCCGCAGGCCAGCGTCAGCTTCTCGATGTTCAGCCCGTACACCGCGCCCGGGAAGTCGGGGTTGGGCAGGGTCGTCGTCAGCTCCTTCAGCTGCTGCGGCGGCAGCAGCCTGCCCTGGATCAGGGCGCCGTAGAAGCGGTTCAGGTCGTCCGCGCTGGAGATGATGTCGCCGTTGCCCCAGACCTGCGAGCCGTTCAGCTCGGTGACGTCGTCGATCCGGTCCGGCTGCGACAGGAAGAGCTTGGAGTAGCCGCGGCTGCTCGGGCGGGGCAGGCCGATGCTGTCGCCGGGGTTGGACGTCGCCCGCAGCCCCAGGGGTTCGATGATGCGCTCGCGCACCTCGTCCTCGTACGACCTGCCGCCGGCCTTCTGCACGATCAGCGCGGCCAGGACGTCGTTGGTGGTGGAGAACGAGAAGCGGGCCCCGGGCGCGAACAGGGGTGCGTGGCCGAGGGCCACCTTCACGCGCTGCTCGGGCGTCAGCGTGTCGTACCGGTGCTGCAGGAAGCCGTCGCCCAGCGCGTACGTCTCGTAGTACCCCTGGTCGGCGAGGTAGTCGTACAGGCCGCTGGTGTGGTTGAGCAGCTGCCGTACGGTGATCGTGCGGCCGTCGTTGCCGTTGCCCGTGACCAGGCCGGGCAGGTAGTGGTCCACGGTGTCGTCGAGGCTGAGCTTGTGCTCCGCCTCCATCTGCAGCAGGACGGTCGCCACGAACGTGTCGGTGAGGCCGCCGATGCGGAACCGGTCGTTCTTGCCGCGCGGCGTACCCGTCTCACGGTTGCCCACGCCCGACGCCGACTTCCAGACTCCGCCGGCGTCGCGTGCCTCGACGGTGATGCCGGGGATGCCCGCCGCGACGGCCGCGTCGATCGCGCGCTGCGTCGCCGGGTGGCCGGCTGCCCGGTCGGCCGCCGCCTGCGCCGCCTGGGCGGGGCCCGCGTAGGCGGTGGCCGCGAACGCGACCGCCGCCAAACCGACCAGGCCGGCCCTCGGTCTCATCCGTCTCGTCATTGCCCGCTCCTGAGAATCGTCTGTACTTGGCTGATGTCGTACTTGTGCGGTCTGTGGGCGGCACAGTAGGTCACCCGCCTTGAGCGCGGGTCGTGTGTTCACACCTCCCGGCGCGGGGTTCGACGACGCACCACCGTGGGCCGCTTGGCAGCGTTGTCAGCAGGCCGGCGCGGCGGTGCTCGCGGTCAACTCGTGGAAGCGGTGGACCAGTTGGTTCTGCTCCTGCTGCAGCCGCTCGATGCGGCGCTGCAGACGGGCTATCTCCTGGCAGAGGGTGAGCACCGCGTCGTCGGCCGACGCGTCCGCCTGCGCGGGCACCGCCCGGGCCCGAGCCGGGACGGCCGGGCGGGGCCGCACCGCGGTGGCGAGGGCCGGGTCGTGGTGGAGGATCGCCTCCATCAGGCCGCGCAGGGCGGGGCCCGGCTCGACACCGAGTTCGTGCACCATGCGGTTGCGTGCCCGTTCGTACACGCCGAGCGCCTCCGCCTGCCGGCCGCAGCGGTAGAAGGCGACCATCAGCAGGTCGTAGAACCGCTCCCGCATGGGGTGGTCGGTGGTCAGCTCCATCAGCTCGGCGGTGATCTCGCGGTGCCGCCCGGTGCGCAGATACGCGTCGTACATCATCTCCAGGGCGGTCAGCCGCTGCTCCTCCAGCTGGGCCGCCCGGCCCGCGCAGATGTCGCCGAGCACGCTGCCCTCCAGCGCCGGGCCGCGCCACAACTCAAGGGCCCGGCGCAGCAGTTCACCGGCCTGCCCCGGGTCGTCGCGCAGCACTCTGCGGCCCCGCTCGACCAGGTGCTGGAAGCGCGCCGCGTCCGTGTCGACGGCGTCGAGCTGCAGGGCGTAGCCGCGCGAGGTGGTCACGATCCACGGGTGCGGTGCGGGCCGTCCGGGGGTGCGGCCCTGCGGCCCGGACAGCAGCCGGCGCAGCCGGGTCACCTGGAGCTGTAGCGCGTTCGCCGCGTTCGCGGGCGGGTGTTCGCCCCACAGCTCGTCGATGAGCCGCTGCACCGAGACGTTGTGCCCGGCCTTCACCACCAGCGTCCCGAGCAGTGCGCGCTGCTTGGCACCCGTGGGAAGGATCCGCGCACCGGTCTGTTCGTCCTGGACCTCCACGAGGCCGAGAATGCGGAACTGCATCTCTCCCCCTCACACAGCCGGTGGCCGCTAGGAGCGCGCCGCGCCCGCCGCCTGAAGCGCCGTGGCCGCGTCCTGTTCGATCTGCCGCAGCAGCGGTCCGGGATCGGCCTGGAAGTAGAAGTGGCCGCCGTCGAGGACCCGCAGCCCCAGGAAGTGCTCGCTGTGCTCCGCCCAGCCGGCCATCCGCTGTGGTGAGGCGGAGTGGTCCAGGGCGCCTGCGAACGCGGACAGCGCCACGGGCAGGGGACCGGCGTCCGCGGCGGGGCGCCAGTTCTCCACCAGTCGCAGGTCGGCCCGGATGATCGGGTCGTACAGGTCCCACAGCTCGGGGTCGTCGAAGACCCCGTCGGGTGTGCCGCCGAGCAACTTCAGACGGGTGCGCAGCTCGGCGTCGGGCAGCTCGTGGTATCCGGCCCCCGGCCCCGCCGGCTGCGGTGCCGAGCGCGCGGAGACACCGGCCCACACCGGCAGCGGCAGGCCCCGGTCGACGACCCGCCGGATGATCTCGTACGTCACGAGGGCGCCCATGCTGTGCCCGAACAGGGCGTAGGGGACGGTCAGTTCGGCTTCGATGCTGCGCAGCAGGTAGTCGGCGAGGCGGCCGGCCTCGGGGATCTGCGGCAGGTCGAGGAGGAGGCCGTGGCCCGGGGCGTCGAGCAGCCGGACGTCCCACGTGTCCGGAAGCAGGGCCGGCCAGTCGCGGTACAGCAGGTGTGAGCCGCCCGCGTGGTGCAGGACGAACAGGCGCAGGTCAGGTCGTGTGCTGTCCATCGCTCTCCCTCGGATCGGGCCGCCCACGCTCGAACCATAGAACGGTGCCGGGCCGCGAGGGCGCCGGCACGGGCGGTCTCCGCCGCCGGTGTGGCGGCTCTTGAGCGATCCTCAGGCGGCGGCTGCCCCGAGCGGCTGCCCCGCACCACGCGGCGTCGGCGGGTGGCGGGCTCGCCCGCACCCGTGCCGGGCCCCAAAAGCCCGGCATCGTGGCACACGAACCGGGTCCGGTACAGAGGATCGGGGGGAGTGCAGGTCCGCACGGACGACCGGGCGGCCGGCGAGCCCGTCGCCTTGTAGCGCTGACGGTCGAGTCCCTACGGTGACGTGGCAACGCCGGGGTCGCCACCGAAGCCGGGTGTCCCGTCGACCGGACGCCCTCGTGTCCTGTCGACCGGACAGCCGAAGTGTCCTGTCGACCGGACAACGCCGGTCGGCGACCTCGTGCCCGGTGCTGTCGCGCACCCGGCCTGGCGATTTCCCCATCACGAGTCACTCCATGACGGTTAAGGACGGTGCCCCTTGAGCGCTAACCCCTTCGACGACGAGGACGGCCGCTTCTACGTCGTGGTCAACGACGAGGAGCAGCACTCCCTGTGGCCGGTGTTCGCCGAGGTGCCCGCGGGCTGGCGGGTGGTCTTCGGCGAGGCGGCCCGTGCCGAGTGCCTGGAGTACGTCGAGCAGAACTGGACCGACCTGCGCCCCAAGAGCCTGCGCGAGGCCATGGCGGCGGGCTGAACACCGGTCGCACACCGACGGGCTCGCACCCCTGCGTCACGCCGGCGCTCGCGACCTGGCCGAGCAGGCCGGCCGAAGAGGAACGACGGTGATCGCCGCCCGGGTTCCGGGCCCGGCGGTCGCTCAACGCCCTGAAAAGAACGCTGAGTTGGGAGATGAAGGTGATGACGGGGGCTGTGAGAACCGCGAGCAGGTACAAGGCGATCCCGGTGGACAACAGCGGTGAACAGCCGCAGCGCGATGTGCTCCTGCCCTTCATGGGGACACAGGCCAAGGTGCAGAAGTCGGGGCTGATCTTCCCGCAGAACCTGCCCGAGCGGTCCTGGGAGCAGATCGGTACCAACCTGCGTGAACTGGTCAACTCCTCGGCGTGGTGGCTCGCCGACTGGCTGATCTACGGCGAGGCCACCTACGGGTGGCGGCGCTACAAGGAGGCCATCGAGCGCACCGGGCTCGACTACCAGACCCTGCGCAACTACGCGTGGGTGGCCCGGCGGTTCGAGCACCACCGCAGGCGGGACGGCCTCAGCTTCGCCCACCACGCCGAGGTGGCCCGGCTGGCGCCGCCGGAGCAGGACTACTGGCTGCGCAAGGCCGAACAGCAGAAGTGGTCGCGCAACGAACTGCGCAGGGCGGTGCGCGCCAGCCTGGCCGTGCAGAGCGACACGGCCGAGCTCTCCCCGAGCGGTGGCGACGAGCAGCAGGACGTGCCCCGGCTGGCCGGGCCGGCGGCCGCGGACAAGCGCCGGCAGCAGGTCACCACGCTCACCATCGAGCTGTCCGCCGGACAGCTGGAGCACTTCTCGAAAGCGGCCGCCGCGCACGGTCTGCCCGTCGACAAGTGGGTGGCCCACCTGCTGGAGACCGCCGACCGGCGCATCCCCGAGGCACGCACCGCCTAGCGGCGCGACGCCCGCAGGTGCCGGCAAGCCCGTCCCCCCGGGGTGTGCCGGCGGCTCGTCCGACCGGACACCTCTCACATCGGAGTCAGTTGATGATCCTTCAGGGAAAGCGGGTCGCCCTGCCCTCGGCGCCCGTCGTCCACCAGCAGTTCGAGGCGCATGTTCAGGCCACTCCCGACGCCGTTGCCGTCGTCTGCGGCGGCGAGCAGGTGACGTACGCGGAACTGGACGCGCGGGCCAACCGGTTCGCGCACTTCCTCGCCGCGCGCGGACACGGCCGGGGCGCGAAGGTCGGCGTCTGTCTCGACTACTCGGCCGACATGCTCGTCGCCATCCTCGGCACGCTGAAGGCCGGCGCGGCCTATGTGCCGTTCGACCCGGCCTACCCGGCGGCGCGACTGCAGCTGCTGCTGGGCCAGGTCCCCGGTCTCGCCCTGATCGTGGCCTCCCCGGCGACGGCCGGGATGGTCGAGTCGGCGGCCGTCGACGTCGTCGACCTCGAACAGCTCTCCGGCCACCTCGCAGGTCTCCCGGCGACCGCACCGGACGTCCAGGTCACCGGGGACGACATCTGCTACGCCGTCTTCACCTCCGGCTCGACCGGCACGCCGAAGCTGACCGCGGTGCGGCACGAGGGCTGGTTCAACCTGATGAACTGGCTGAAGCTCGAGTACCACCTGGACAGCGCCTCGAGCAACCTGGTCGTCAGCGCCTTCGGTTTCGACCTCTCCCAGCGCGCCCTGATGACGGCGCTGTTCTGCGGCGCCACCCAGTACCTGATGGCGAGCCGGAACTTCGACGCCATGCTGGCGTACCGCCTGCTGACCCGGCACGACATCCGCACGGTGCACTGCGCCTCCAGCACGCTGTACCTGCTGGTGGACTGGGAGACCGCCCGCGGCGGTGACGCGCTCACCCAGCTCGACTACATACTCTTCGGCGGTGAGCCGCTGAAGTTCGAGCGGATCGCGGACTGGGCGGCCCGCGAGGGCAACTACTGCACCCTCCTGCACCAGTACGGCGTCGCCGAGTGCACGGACGTCGCGACGTCGTACGACCTCGCCGGGCACCGGCCCTGCGACCAGGACATCGCCCCGGTCGGCACGCCCGCCTACAACACCGACATCCACCTCCTCGACGAGAACCTGCGCGGTGTCGCGCCGGGGGAGTACGGCGAGATCTGCATCTCCGGGGCCGGCGTCGGCGCGGGCTACCTGGGCGGCTCCGGCCCCGAGAACGCCAAGTTCACGACCGTCGTGGTGGACGGTGAGCCGGTCCGGCTGTACCGCACGGGCGACCGCGGCTACGTCAACGAGGCCGGCGACCTCGTCGTCGCCGGCCGGATGGACGCGCAGGTGAAGGTGCGGGGCATGCGCATCGACCCCACCGACATCGAGCGCGCGCTCGGCAGGCTGCCCGGGGTCCGCGAGGCCGCCGTGGTCGTCACGTACACCGGTGCCGGAGAGGCCGAGCTGACCGCGTTCCTCGTCCCGTCCGGCGGCGAACTCGCCGAGGACGACCTGCGCAAGGGCCTGCTGCAGACACTGCCGCGGAACATGGTCCCGGCCCGGTTCGTGAGCGTCCTGCGGCTTCCGCTGAGCCCCCACGGAAAAGTCGACCGCGCGGCGCTGGCCGATTCACTCAAGAACCAGTACAGCGGCACGGCGGCATAGTCGACGGACCTTGCCGACAAACGAGAGGACTGTGATGATTGCCGACCGCGTGCGCGCCATCTGGTGCCGGGAACTCCAGCGCGATGACATTTCGGCCGACGACGATTTCTTCGCCCTGGGCGGCCAGTCCGTGATCATGGTCAGGATCCAGGGTGCCCTCATCGAGGAGCTGGGCGCCGAGGTGCCCATGGACCAGCTCTTCCTCAACCCGACGGTGGCGTCGATCTCCGCGTACATCGAATCCCTGAGTGCGGTCACCAAATAGAAGGAGAGGGGCCATGTACGACGTCATTGTCATAGGTGCCCGTTGCGCGGGTTCACCGACCGCCATGCTTTTCGCGCGGCAGGGTTATCGCGTTCTGCTCCTGGAGAAGGCGAAATTCCCGCAGGACACGCTTTCCTCGCACTACCTCCATATGCAGGGCGTGGCACTGCTGAACCGGTGGGGGCTGCTCGATGAGATCCGTGACTCGGGCGCCCAGCCGATCACCCGCCAGAGCTACCAGGGGCCCGGTGTCCGCATCGAGGGCTTCTCCCTGCCGATCGACGGCCTGACGACCACGTACGCGCCGAGGCGGTACGTGCTCGACCCGATCCTCGCCGGCGGCGCCGTGGCGGCCGGCGTGGAGTTCCGGCAGGGATGCGCGGTCAAGGACCTGGTGTGGGAGGACGACCGGGTCGCCGGGGTGCGGTACACGACCCCCGGCGGTACCGAGGCGACGGACCGGGCGCGCCTCGTCGTCGGCGCGGACGGCATGCGCTCGCTGGTGGCACGCAAGGTCGGCGCGGAGAACGTCATCGAGCACCCGCGGCTGACCACCACCTACTACAGCTACTGGTCCGGGGTTCCCGCGAACTTCGAGCTGTACGAGCGCCCCGGGCGCTGGATCGGTGTCCTGCCCACCAACGACGACCTCACCCTGCTCATGGCCTACTTCCCGCAGGCCGACTACAACGAGGTCCGCAAGAACGTGGAACCCGCCTACCTCGACGCCTTCCGCACGACGGCGCCCGAGCTGTGGGAGCGGATGCAGTCGGGCAGGCGCGAGGAGCAGCTGTACGGCACCGGGCACCAGGAGAACTACTTCCGCAAGGCCTACGGGCCCGGGTGGGCGCTGGTCGGCGACGCGGTGAACCACAAGGACTCCATCACCGCCCGCGGGATCACCGAGGCCTTCGTCCAGGCCCAGTCGCTCACCGACCACATCGGGGACCGGCTGCACGACGACGACGCGCTCAAGGCGGCGCTGCGGCGCTACGAGAACGACCTGAGCGGCGAAGCCCTCAGCCACTACCAGGGCGCGCTCAACGTGGCCGAGCTCAAGCCCGAGGGCCGTACGGACATGCTGCGCAAGCTGGTCGGCCACCAGGACCACATCGACCGGTACTTCTCGACGCTGTCGGGCGCGTGCTCCATCGACGACTTCTACAACGACGAACTCCTGACCCTGCTCGACCAGGGCTGACCGACACCACCTGCTCACCTGGTTTGCCGATTTGGAGACACAATGATCCCGTTGTCGTTCGCGCAGCGTCGGCTGTGGTTCGTGGACCGGTTCGAAGGCCCGTCGCCGACCTACAACGGCGCGTTCGCCCTGCGGCTGACCGGTGAGCTGAACGCGGATGCGCTGCAGGCGGCGCTCCGCGATGTCATCGACCGGCACGAAGTCCTCCGCACGGTGATCGTCGAGGGCGACGACGGCATACCGCACCAGCAGGTGCTGCCGTCCGGACAGCAGCCGTTCGACCTGCCGGTCGTCGAGGTCGCGGGGGAGGACGAGCGGGCGGCGGCGGTCGACGAGGTGGCCACCGCGACCTTCGACCTGGCCGCCGACGCGCCGATCCGCGCCAGGCTGCTGCGGTCCGGGCCGCGCGAGCACACCCTCGTCGTGGTGGCGCACCACATCGCCGTGGACGGGGAGTCCTTCGGGCCGCTGTTCCGCGATCTCACCACGGCCTACGCGGCCCGCGCCGAGGGCGGGGCCCCGGCGTGGGAGCCGCTCCCGGTGCAGTACGCGGACTACACGCTGTGGCAGCGGGACGTGCTCGGTGACGAGTCCGACCCGGACAGCACGGCGGCCAGGCAACTGGCGTACTGGCGCGAGGCCCTGGCCGACCTGCCGCAGCCGCTGGCCCTGCCGACGGACCGCCCGCGTCCGAGGGTGATGGACCCCGCCGGCGACCGCATCCCGTTCTCCATCGGCCCCGAGCTGCTCGCGGCCGTGGAGAAGCTGGCCGCGGAGGCGGACACCACGGTGTCGATGGTCATGCACTCGGCGCTCGCGGTGCTCCTGCACCACCTCGGGTGCGGTGACGACGTGTCCATCGGCGCGCCGATCACGGACCGCACCGACGAGGAACTGCGCGACCTCGTCGGCTTCTTCGTCAACACCTGGGTGCTGCGCGTCGACCTCTCCGGGAACCCCACCTTCCGCCAGCTGCTTCAGCAGGTGCGGGAGAGGTCCCTGGCCGCCTACGACAACCAGGACATGCCCTTCGAGCGGCTGGTGGAGCTGCTCAACCCGGACCGGTCCACCGCCTACAACCCGTTCTTCCAGGTCATGCTGTCCTGGCAGCCGCCCGTGCCGCCCATGGAACTGCCCGGCCTCGGCGTCCGGGCCGAGCGGCTGGAGACCCGGACGGCCAAGTTCGACCTGTTCTTCGACCTGCTCCCGAACGGCTCCGGCGGCGCGAACTGCCGCCTGGAGTACGCCACCAGCCTGTTCGACCGGGACACGGCCGAGAGCATCGCGCAGCGCTTCGTCCGCGTCCTCGGCCTGCTCGTGGCCGACTCCGGGCGCGCGATCGGCACCGTCGACGTGCTCGACGCGGCCGAGCGGGGCCGGCTGCTCACCGAGTTCAACGACACCGCCCGTGAGGTGCCCGGGCTGACGGTGCCGGAGCTGTTCGAGAGCCAGGTGGCCAGGACGCCCGACGCCCCGGCGCTCGTGTGCGACGGCCGGACGCTGACCTACCGGGAGCTCGACGACCGGGCCAACGGCGTCGCCTGGGAACTCATCCGGCGCGGCGCCGGACCGGAGGACCTGGTGGTCCTCGCGCTGCCGCGTAACGAGGACCTGGTGGCCGGCCTGCTCGGCATCCTCAAGTCC
This sequence comes from Streptomyces sp. NPDC001393, assembly GCF_053597455.1. Taxonomy (NCBI): domain Bacteria; kingdom Bacillati; phylum Actinomycetota; class Actinomycetes; order Kitasatosporales; family Streptomycetaceae; genus Streptomyces; species Streptomyces sp. NPDC001393. Next base: position 64,297 of record NZ_JBSFIH010000046.1, on the reverse strand, counting down.
GGTGCCGGATACGTGCCGTTGGACCCGCAGTACCTCAGCGGGCGGGCGGAGAGCGTGCTGTCGGAGGCGGCGCCGCGGTTCGCGGTCACCGACACCGACACCTGGCAGACCCTGCCACGCAATGACATGTCGTGCGTCAACCTCGACCTGCGCGCGCAGTGGCAGACGCCCGCCGGCGCACCGGACGACGCGGGCCGGAAGGCGCCGCTGAGCCCGGACAACCTGGCGTACGTGATGTACACCTCCGGCTCCACGGGCAAGCCGAAGGGCGCGACGGTCACCCACCGGGGTGTCGTCAACGGCGTGCGGGAGCTGGTGCGCGTCCTCGACGCGCCGCCCGGGTGGCGGATGCTGGCCGGCACCTCCGTCAACTTCGACGTCTCGGTCTTCGAGCTGCTGACCACCCTGACCACCGGCGGCACGGCCGAGCTGGTGGCGAACGCGCTGGCGCTCGGCGAGCGGGAGCGCTGGGACGGCCATGTGATCAGCGGGGTCCCCTCGGTGCTCGGGGAACTGGTGGGCCAGCTCCACAAGGCGCCCGACGTGCGCACGGTCGTGTTCGCGGGCGACGTGCTCCCGGGCCGGCTGGTGCGGCAGGTGCGCGAGGCCCTGCCCGGCGTGCAGATCGTGAACTCCTACGGGCAGAGCGAGAGCTTCTACGCCACTACCTTCTCCCTCGCGGCGTCCGAGGAGTGGGCGGATGGCGACGTCGCGCCCATCGGCACCCCGCTGGGCAACATGCGCGCCTACGTCCTCGGCCCGGGACTCGCCCCGGTGCCGCAGGGCGTGATCGGTGAGCTGTACGTGGTCGGGACCTGCCTGGGCCGCGGCTACCACGGCCGCCCGGGCCTGACCGCCGAACGCTACGTGGCCAGCCCCTTCGGCCCCGCCGGCGAGCGGATGTACCGCACGGGCGACCTGGCCCGCTGGAACGCGCAGGGACAGCTGGAGGTGGTCGGCAGGGCCGACGGCCAGGTCAAGGTGCGCGGCTTCCGCATCGAGACGGCCGAGGTCGAGGCCGCGATCACCGCGCACCCCGGCATCAGCGAGGCCGTGGTGATCAGCCGGGAGGTGCCCTCGGGCGGCCGGCGGCTCGTCGCCTACGTGGTGCACACCGGCGAGGGGGCCGTCGGTGACGACGGCGCCGGCGGCATCGGTGACGTGGACGTGCAGTCCGGCGCCTCCGCCGCCGAGCTGCGCAGGTTCGTCGCGGCACGGCTGCCCGACTACATGGTGCCGTCGGCCTTCGTGGCCCTCGGCCGGCTCCCGCTCGGACCGACGGGCAAGCTGGACCGCAAGGCGCTGCCCGAACCGGAGTTCCTCGGCGAGACCTACCGGGAGCCGCGCACCGAGGCCGAGAAGATCATCACCGCGGCCTACGCCGACGTGCTCGGGGTGGAGCGGGTCGGTGTCGACGACGACTTCTTCGCGGTGGGCGGTGACAGCCTGCGCTCCATCCAGGTGGTGGCGCGGGCCCGCGCCCGCGGCCTTGAGCTCAGCACGCGGGAGATCTTCGAGTGCCGCACGGCGGCCCGCCTCGCCGAGGTGGCCGCCGACCGCACGGGCCGGGCGCCCGTGCTCGCCGAGCTGGAGGGCGGCGGCGTCGGCCCGATGCCGCTGCAGCCGGTGGCGCGGCAGGTGTTCGAGCACGGCGGCGGGACGAACCGTTTCGCCATGTCGATCGTCCTCGAACTGCCCACGGGCATCGACGCGACGGGCCTCGCCGCGACGCTGGACGCCGTGCTCGACCGGCACGACCTGCTGCGCGCCCAGCTCGTGCGCGGCGACGAGCCCTCCCTCCTGGTGCGCCCGGCGGGCACCGTGCGGGCCGCGGACCTGATCCACCGGGTCGACTGCGACGGGCGGTGGGACGAGCCGTCCGCGCTTCAGGCGGCCCGGGCCCAGCTGGACGCCTCGGTCGGCCGGCTCGACCCGGAAGCCGGGACCATGGCGGACTTCGTCTGGTTCGCCGCACCCGAGGGTGCGGGCAGGCTGCTCGTGGTGCTGCACCACCTGGCGGTCGACGGCGTCTCCTGGCGGATCCTCATGTCGGACCTCGCCGAGGCGTGGCAGCAGGTCGGCTCCGGCAGGGCGCCCGAGCTGCCCGCGGTCGGCACCTCGGCCCGCCGCTGGGCGTCGGCGCTCGAGGACGAGGCCTTCTCCCCCGAGCGGGAGGAGGAACTGACGTACTGGCGGGACCTGCTGGAGGCGAGCGACCCCCCGCTGGGCACGCGGGCCTTCGACCCGGCCGTGGACGTGTGGTCGACCCTCGACACCGTGCGGGTGCAGCTGCCCGCCGAGGTCACCGAGGCGGTGCTGACCACGCTGCCCGCGGCGTTCAAGGGCACCGGCACCGACGTGCTGCTCGCCGCGCTCGCCCTCGCGGTGAACCGGTGGCGGGGCGAGGAGCGCTCGACCCTGGTCCGCCTCGAGGGACACGGCCGCGAGGAGGAGGTCGTGCCCGGGGCCGACCTCTCCCGCACCGTCGGGTGGTTCACCGCCATGTACCCGGCCCGGGTCGATGTGCAGGGGGTGGACCTGGCCGACGTACTGGCGGGCGGCCCCGCCGCCGGGCAGGCGATCAAGCGGGTCAAGGAGCAGCTGCGCGCGGTCCCGGACAAGGGGATCGGCTACGGGCTGCTGCGCTGGCTGAACCCGGAGACCGCCGAACAGCTCGCCGAGTACCCGGCCCCGCAGATCGGCTTCAACTACCTCGGGCGGATCTCCGACGCCGACGTGCCCGAGCACCTGCGCGCACAGGGGTGGGGGCCGGCGTCCTGGTCGGCCGAGCTGGTCCCGACGCCCGACCCGGACCTGCCCGCGCTCTCCGCGCTCGAGGTCAACTCGGTCGTCACGGACACCCCCGACGGCACCCGGCTGCAGGCGGCCTTCATGTTCCCCACCGGGGTGCTGTCCCGCGAGCGGGCCGCCGAACTGGCCGAGCTGTGGGTCGAGGTGCTGCACGGCATGGCCGCGTACGCCGCACGCCCGCAGACCGGCGGGCTCACCCCCTCGGACGCCCCGCTGGTCTCCGTGCGGCAGGACGAGATCGAGGCCTGGGAGGAGCGCTACGGCCGGCTGGTCGAGGTGTGGCCGCAGGCGCCGGGGCAGTCCGGCATCCAGTTCCAGGCGGCGCTCGCCGACGGCACCTTCGACGTCTACCACATGCAGTTCGTGCTGCACCTGTCCGGGCACGTGGACCCGGAGCGCATGCGGGCGGCCGGGCAGGCGCTGCTCCAGCGGTACCCGAACCTGCGCTCCGCGTTCCTCACCACGGCCGACGGCGATCCGGTGCAGGTTGTGGCGGAACACGTCGCGCTGCCCTGGCGGCACCTCGACCTGACCGGGCGCAGCGCGGCCGAGCAGGACGCGGCGCTGGAGACGGCCCTCGCCGACGACCGGGCCGACCAGCTCGACCCCACCCGGCCGCCGCTGTTCCGCCTGGCCCTGCTCACCTGCGGGCCCGAGCAGGCGAAACTCATCATCACGGCGCATCACACCCTGTTCGACGGCTGGTCGTCGCCGCTGGTCATCACGGACCTGATCCGCCTGTACGCCGAGAGTCGCGAGCTCCCTCCGGTCCGCTCCTACGGCGACTACCTGGCCTGGCTGTCCCGGCAGGACCGGGAGGCGTCGGCCGAGCGGTGGAAGGCCGAGCTCGAGGGATTCGACCAGCCGACCCTCGTCGCCGCGGGCCGTGCCGCCGAGGGGGAGGCGACCGCCCTCGGACGGGTCGAGGTACCGCTGTCCATCGACAAGGGACGGGAACTCGCCCGGCGCGCCGCCGAGTTCGGGGTCACCCTGAACACGCTCCTGCAGGGCGCGTGGGCGATCCTGATCTCGAAGCTGACCGGGCAGCAGGACGTGGTGTTCGGCGCCGCCGTCAACGGCCGCCCCGCCGACCTGACCGGCTCGGACGAGATGGTCGGCCTGTTCATCAACACCCTGCCGACCAGGGCCGTCTGCCGGCCGGACCAGAGCCTGGCCGAGGTCATCACCGACCTGCAGAACCGGCAGATCAGCCTGCTCGACCACCACTACTACGGCCTCGCCGACATCCAGCGCGCGGTCGGGCTGCCCTCCCTGTTCGACACGATCGTGGTGTTCGAGAACTACCCGATCGACCGCGAGGGCATCGTCGAGGCGAACACCTCGGCCGGGTTCACGATCGACGCCATCCGGCCGTTCGCGGGCTCGCACTACCCGCTCACCCTCAACTCCTCCGATCCCTACCTGCGGCTCTCCCTCGACTACCAGCGCAACCTCTACGACCGTGCCTCGGCCGAGGTGATCGCCGCCCGGCTCGTCCGTGTCCTGGAGCAGGTGCTTCAGGACCCGTCGGTGCCGGTGGGCGCCGTGGAGGTGCTGGGCGAGGACGAGCGGGACTGGCTGGTGCGCCGGGTCAACGACACCGCGCACCCGGTGGCCGCGGACACCCTGCCGGCCGCGTTCGAGGCCCAGGCGGAGCGCGACCCGGACCGGGTGGCGCTGATCGGTGAGGACCGGACGCTGACCTACGGCGAGTTCAACCGGCGCGCGAACCGGCTGGCGCACTGGCTGGTGGAGCAGGGCGCGGGTCCCGAGCACCTGGTCGCGGTGAAGATCCCGCGCTCCGTCGACCTGCTCGTGGCGCTCTACGCCGTGGTGAAGGCGGGTGCGGCCTATGTGCCGGTGGACCCGGACCTGCCCGAGGACCGGGTGCGGCACGTGCTGGACAGCGCCAGGCCGCTGCTGGTCCTCGACGAGAACCTTCCGGACGTCTCCGCGTACCCGGAGACGAACCCGCAGCGTGCGCTGTCCCCGGACCACGCCGCGTACGTCATCTTCACCTCCGGCTCCACCGGTGGCCCCAAGGGCGTGCAGGTGGCACACCGGTCGATCATGAACCGGTTGGAGTGGGGTCTGGCGCACTTCGGCGTCGGGCCCGAGGACCGGGTGCTGCTCAGCACGACGGCGAGCTTCGATGTGTCGGTGCCGGAGCTGTTCGCGCCGCTGCAGGTCGGGGCCGCCGTGGTCATCGCGCGTCCGGACGGGCGCCGGGACCCGGCCTACCTCGCCGAGCTGATCCGGCGCGAGCGGGTGACCGGCGCCGACTTCGTGCCCTCCCTGCTGGAGGCGTTCGTCGCCGAGCCGGCGGCCAAGGAGTGCACCAGCCTGCGCTGGATCGAGGTCGCGGGCGAGGCGTTCCCGCCCCAACTGGCCAACAAGGCGGCCGGAGTGCTGCCGGGCTGCGGCGTGCACAACCTCTACGGGCCCACCGAGGCATCGGTCGAGGTCACGGCGTGGCAGCACGTGCCGGGCGCGGACCGGGTGCCGATCGGCGCCCCGATCTGGAACACCCAGGTGTACGTGCTGGACGCGGCGCTGCGCCCGGTCGCACCCGGCGTCCCCGGCGAGCTGTACCTGGCCGGCACCGGGCTCGCCAGGGGCTACCTCGGACAGACCGGGCTGACCGCGAGCCGGTTCGTGGCCTGCCCCTTCGGCGAGCCGGGCACCCGGATGTACCGCACCGGTGACCTGGTGCGGTGGAACACCGACGGCCAGGTCGAGTACATCGGCCGGACCGACTTCCAGGTCAAGGTGCGCGGCTTCCGCATCGAACTCGGCGAGATCGAACAGGCGCTTGCCGCGCACCCGGACGTCGACAGCGCGGTGGCCGTGGTGCGCGAGGACCGCGCCGACGACCAGCGGCTGGTCGCGTACGTCGTGCCGGTCAAGGGCACGGATCCGGCCGGGCTGGACCTCACGGCGCTGACCGGCCAGGTCCGCGAGCACCTGCCGGAGTACATGGTCCCCTCGGCGATCGTGCCGCTCGCCGAACTGCCCACGACACCGAGCGGAAAGCTCGACCGCAAGGCGCTGCCCGCACCGGACTACACCGAGGCCGACACCGGACGAGGGCCGCGCAACCACACCGAGGAAGTCCTGTGCCGGCTCTTCGCCGAGCTGCTCGGACTGACGGAGGTCGGCATCGACCTCGACTTCTTCAGCCGCGGCGGGCATTCGCTGCTGGCCACCCGGCTGGTCGGCCGCATCCGCAACGAGCTGAACGCCGACGTGAAGGTCACGACCGTGTTCCGCAATCCGACCGTCGCCCAGCTGGCGGAGCGGATCGAGGAACTGGGCACGTCGAACCGCCCCCGGCTGCGTCCCCGGCTGGGCCAGATGACCGTTGAGGAGACGCGTCGATGATCCCCCTGTCCTTCGCCCAGCGGCGGCTGTGGTTCCTCCACCGTCTGGAAGGCCCGTCCGCGACCTACAACATCCCCTTCGTGCTGCGCCTGGACGGGCCGCTGGACACGGCGGCCCTGGCCGCGGCGGTCACGGATGTCGTCACCCGGCACGAGAGCCTGCGCACCCTGGTCGCGGAGAACGCGGACGGCACGCCGGAGCAGCGGATCCTGCCCCCCGAGGAGGCGGCCCCGCCGTTCCGGGTGACCGATGTGGCCGCGGACGCGGTGGACGCCGCGCTGCAGGAGGCCGCGTGCGAGGGCTTCGACCTGGACACGGAGCTCCCGCTGCGGACCACCGTGCTCCGCGTCGGTCCCGAGGAGCACCTGCTGGTGTTCGTGTTCCACCACATCGCCGCGGACGGGGCGTCGATGGCGCCGTTCCTGCGGGACCTGCTGTCGGCGTACGCGGCCCGCCACAGCGGCAGGACGCCTGACTGGCCGCCGCTTGCAGTGCAGTACAAGGACTACACGCTGTGGCAGCGCGAGCTGCTCGGCGACGAGGAGGACCCGGAGAGCATCGCCGCGGCGCAGCTGGAGTACTGGCGGGGGGAACTCGCCGGGGTGCCGCAGCCGGTGCAGCTGCCGCTGGACAGGCCGCGGCCGACGGCGGCCGGCCACGACGGCGGCCATGTCGACTTCGAGCTGGACGCGGACCTGCTCGCCGGGATCGGGAAGCTGGCCGCGGAGCGCGGCGGCACGGCGCCGATGGTCGCCCAGGCCGTGCTCGCCGTGCTCCTGCACCACGTCGGCGCCGGCAACGACCTGACGATCGGCAGCCCGATCGAGGGGCGCGCCGATGAGCAACTCGACGACCTGATCGGGTTCTTCGCCAACACCTGGGTGCTGCGCGTCGACCTGTCCGGCAACCCGTCGTTCGGCGAGCTGCTGGAGCAGGTGCGCGACCGGGCCCTGGCCGCGTACGACAACCAGGACGTGCCGTTCGAGCGCCTTGTGGAGCTGCTGAGCCCGGAGCGCACCACCTCGTACCAGCCGCTGTTCCAGGTGATGCTGGCCTGGCAGTTCGAGTGGTCGCAGATCGAGATCCCGGGCCTGCGGGTCACCCCCGTCCCGGCGGGCACCGGTACCGCGAAGTTCGACCTGTTCTTCAACATCGTCCCGGCCCCCTCCGGCGGTGCGTACGGCCGGCTGGAGTACGCGACGGAACTCTTCGACCACGCCACGGCCGAGAGCCTCGTCGACCGCTATGTGCGCGTGCTGCGGCAGGTGGTCGCCGATCCCGGGACGCGGCTCGGCGGCGTGGACGTGCTCACCGGGGCCGAGCGGGACTGGCTGACCCGGCTGAACGACACCACGGCGCCGGCGCCCGCGGCGACGGTGCCGGAGCTGGTCGCCGCCCAGGTGGCGCGGACACCGGACGCGACGGCGGTGGTGTGCGGGCAGACCGAACTGTCGTACCGGGAGCTGGACGCCCGCGCCAACCGGCTGGCCGCGGTCCTGCGGGACCGCGGGGTCGGGCCGGACGTCCTGGTCGCCGTGGCACTGCCGCGCTCGGCGGACCTGGTGGTCGCGCTGCTCGCGGTGCTCAAGGCCGGCGGCGCCTACCTGCCGATCGACCCGGGCTACCCGGCCGCGCGCGTCGACCTCCTGCTCGGCGCCGCCGAGCCCGCGCTGGTCCTGACCGACTACGCGACGGCGCCGACCGTGGCCAAGTGCCGCCTGCCGGTGCTTCACCTCAACGACCTGTGCCTCGACGGCCGCACCGTCGACGCCCCGGACGTCCCGACCGGCCCGGACAACCTGGCCTACGTGATGTTCACCTCCGGCTCGACCGGCACGCCCAAGGGCGTGGCCGTCACCCATGCGGCCGTGGTCAACGGGGTGCGCGATCTGCGTCGTACGGTTCAGGTCGGGGCGGGGTCCCGGATGCTCGCCGCGACCTCGGTGAACTTCGACGTCTCCGTCTTCGAGATCTTCACCGCGCTCACCGCCGGAGCGAGCGTCGAGATCGTCCGTGACGTGCTCGAACTCGCCGAGCGCGGCGGGTGGTCGGGCACCACCGTCAGCGCCGTGCCGTCGGTGTTCTCCGCCCTGCTGGACGAGTCCGTCGCACTCGACGTGCGCACCGTCGTCTTCGCCGGTGAGGCACTCTCGGCCGACCTGGTCCACAAGGTGCACCGGGCCCTGCCCGGCGTCCGTGTCGTCAACGCCTACGGGCAGACCGAGAGCTTCTACGCCACCGCCTTCACCCTTCCGCAGGAGTGGAGCGGAACCGGCGCGATTCCGGTCGGCACACCCCTGGCCAACATGCGCGCCCATGTCCTGGGGCCGGAACTGGCACCGGTTCCCCCCGGTGTGATCGGGGAGCTGTACGTCACCGGCCTGGTCGCCCGCGGCTACCACCGAGCCGGCCGGGCGACCGCGGAGCGGTTCGTGCCCTGCCCCTTCGGCCCGGCCGGCACCCGGATGTACCGCACCGGCGACCTGGCCCAGTGGGACGAGCACGGCCGGCTGAGGTACGCCGGGCGGGCCGACACCCAGGTGAAGATCAACGGCATCCGCCTCGACGCGACCGAGATCGAGACCGTCCTCGCCCAGCACCCCCAGGTCGCCCAGGCGGCGGTCATGGCGCGTGAGGACCACACCGGCAGCACACGACTCGTCGGGTATGTGGCGCAGGCAGGGAACGCCGACGTCCCGGTGGCGGAGCTGCGCCGGTTCGTGGCCGAGCGGCTGCCGGACTACATGGTGCCCGCCGTGTTCGTGGTGCTGGACCGGCTGCCGCTCAACGCGAACGGCAAGCTGGACCGGGCCGCGCTGCCCGAGCCGGAGTTCACCGGTGCCGCCTACCGGGCGCCGCGCAGCGAGGCGGAGCGGATCCTGGCCGAGGTCTACGCCGACGTGCTCGGCGCCGGACAGGTGGGCATCGACGACGACTTCTTCACCAGCGGCGGGGACAGCATCCGCTCGATCCAGGTCGTCGCGCGGGCCAAGACGCGCGGCGTCGTGGTCAGCACGCGGGAGATCTTCGAGCACCGCACGGTCGCCCGGCTCGCGGAACTGGTCGAGGGCCGTCAGGAAGAGGAGCGCGTCAGCCTGGCCGAGCTGCCGGGCGGCGGCGTGGGCTGGGCCCCGCTCCCGCCGACGGCGGCCCACGTCCTCGCGCTCGGCGGTGGCATCGGCCGGTTCTGCATGTCCGCGATGCTGACCCTGCCCGCGGACATCGACCGTACGGGCCTGCTCGCGACGCTGCAGGCCGTACTGGACCGGCACGACGGCCTGCGCTCCCGGCTCGACCGGGCGCAGCCGGGCCTGCGGATGGAGCCGCCCGGCCGGGTGGATGCCGCCGCGCTGGTGCGGGAAGTCCCCTACGGCGACGCCGATGTGCAGGCCGAGCTGGACGCGGCCGCGGACCGGCTGGACCCGGACGCGGGCGTCATGGCGCAGTTCGTGTGGTTCACCTCCGGCACGGGCGCGGACGCCGGCAAGGAAGCGGGCACGGACGCGGAACCGGGCGGCCGGCTGCTGATCGTGCTGCACCACCTGGTCGTCGACGGGGTGTCCTGGCGGATCCTGCTGCCGGACCTGGTGTCCGCCTGGCAGCGCGTCCGCGACGGCCACGCCCCGGCACAGCCGGCGGTGGGCACCTCGCTGCGCCGGTGGACGCACGCCCTGGCCGAGGAGGCGGCGAGCCCCCGGCGGGTGGCCGAACTGCCCGTCTGGCAGGAGATCCTGAGCGCCGAGGAGCCGGTGCTGGGCGCGCGGGAGCTGGACCCCGCACGCGATGTCACGGCCACCGTGGACACGGTGCGCGTCCGGGTGCCGGCGGACATCACGCAGACCCTGCTGACCCAGGTGCCCGCCACCTTCCGCGGCGGTGTCGACGACGGGCTGCTGGCCGGACTGGCCCTGGCACTTCTCCGCTGGCGCCGGACGCGGGGCGTTTCCGCCTCCCAGGCGCTGGTGCGGCTGGAGGGACACGGCCGGGAGGAGCACCTGGTGCCCGGCGCGGACCTGTCGGGCACGATCGGCTGGTTCACCGCGATGTACCCGGTGCGCCTCGACCTGGCCGGCATCGACGTGGCCGACGCGTTCGCCGGCGGCGCGGCCGCCGGACGGGCCGTCAAGGCCGTCAAGGAACAGCTGCGGGCGGTGCCGGACAACGGCATGGGCTACGGCCTGCTGCGCCACCTCAACGAGGAGACCGCCGCCGAGCTCGCCGGAGCGCGCGCACCGCAGATCGGGTTCAACTACCTGGGCCGCTCCTCCGGCGCGGACATCCCCGAGGACCTGCGGGGCCTGGGCTGGGCACCGGACACCACGCACCGGGACCTGATCGCCGCGCCCGACGCGGACATGCCGGTGCTGTCGGCGCTGGAGATCAACGCGGTGGCCACCAGCACCCCCGGCGGTGAGGAGCTGACCGCCTACTTCGGCTTCCCGACCGGAGTGCTCTCCCGCGCCGAGGTGAGCGAGCTGGCCGGGCTGTGGGTCGAGGCGCTGACCGCCCTGGCCCGGCACGCCCAGGCCCCGGACGCCGGCGGGCTGACCCCGAGCGACGCACCCCTGGTCGAGGTGCGCCAGGACGAGATCGACGCCTGGGAGGCCCGGTTCGGCAAGCTGGCCCAGGTGTGGCCGACGACGCCGGTGCAGTCCGGGATGCTGTTCCACACGGCGCTGGCCGGATCCTCCTTCGACGCCTACCACATGCAGCTGGTGTTCCACCTGTCCGGCGACGTCGACCCGGAGCGGATGCACCGGGCCGCGCAGGCCCTGCTGGGGCGTCACGCCGCTCTGCGCGCGGCGTTCGTCGACCGGGCGGACGGCGATGCGGTGCAGGCGGTGCCGGAGACGGTGTCCCTGCCCTGGCAGTACCTCGACCTGACCACCTTCGGCGAGGCGGAGCGGACCGAGGAGTTCGAGCGGTTCCTCGCCGAGGACCGGGCCGCCCACTTCGACGTGGCCACCCCGCCGCTGATCCGGATGGCACTCGTCCACCTCGAGCCCGGCCGCGCCGAACTCGTGATGACCGCCCACCACGTGCTGATCGACGGCTGGTCCATGCCGCTGCTGATGCAGGACCTGCTGCTGTTCTACGCGTCCGGCGGCGAGACGGCCGCCCTGCCCGCGACCCGCGACTTCGGCGAGTTCCTGGCCTGGCGCGCCCGGCAGGACGAGACGGAGTCCGCCCGGGTGTGGGCGGCCGAACTCGACGGCGTCGAGGAGCCGACCCTGCTCGCTCCCGGCTCCGAAGGCACGGGCGAGGGCGTCGGCCAGGTCGACATCGCGCTCCCGGCCGACGAGGCCCGCGCACTGGGCCGGCGCGCCACCGAGCTGGGCGTCACCATCAACACCCTGGTCCAGGGCGCCTGGGCGCTGCTGCTCGGCCGGCTCACCGGCCGTCAGGACGTGGTGTTCGGCGCCACCGTCTCCGGGCGGCCGCCCGCCGTGACGGACGTCGACTCGATGGTCGGGATGTTCATCAACACCCTTCCCGTACGCGTCAGTTACGCGCCCGGTGACACCCTCGCCGAGATCCTCACCCGGCTCCAGAGCCGGCAGGCCGCTCTCCTGGACCACCACTACTACGGGCTCACGGAGATCCAGCAGTCCGTCGGCCTGAAGTCCCTCTTCGACACGCTGGTCGTCTTCGAGTCGTACCCGGTCGACGAGGAGGGCATCAGCGCCGCCTCCGACGCCGCGGACGGGATCGCCTTCACCGGCCTGCGCGCGTCCACGGCCACCAACTACCCGCTGACCCTGATGGCGGCGGCCGCCCCGCACCTTCAGCTCATCCTCCAGTACACGCAGGGCGTCTTCGACCGGGAGACGGTGGAGGTGCTCGCGGCCCGACTCGTGCGCGTCCTGCGGCAGCTCGCGGCCGACCCCGGGCTGAAGGCCGCGCAGGTCGACATCCTGGATCCGGCCGAACGCCACCGGATGCTCACCGAGTTCAACGACACGGCCGCAGTCGTCCCGGACATCACGGTCGACGGGCTCGTCGCGGCACAGGCGGCGCGGACGCCGGACGCGGTCGCCGTGGAGGCCGACGGCGCGCTGCTCACCTACCGCGAGCTGGACGCCCGGGCGGGCCGCCTGGCGCGCGAACTGGCCGCACGCGGGGTGGGCCGGGAGTCGGTGGTCGCGGTGTCGCTGCCGCGGTCGGCGGACCTGGTGGTCGCCCTGCTCGCGGTGTGGAAGGCGGGCGGCGCGTATCTGCCGGTCGACCCCCGGTACCCCAGCCGGCGCCTCACCGCCATCCTCGACGAGGCGCGGCCGCGCCTGGTCCTGACGGACTCCGCGACAGCCGCGGCGCTGCCCGAGCACGCCGCCCCGGACGTCCTCCTCGACACGCTCGACCTGTCCGACGCCGACACCGGCCGCCAACTGCGGGTCCACGCACAGCAGTTGGCGTACGTCATGTACACCTCCGGCTCCACGGGCAAGCCCAAGGGCGTCGCCATCACCCACGCAGGGGTGGTCAACGGTGTGCTGCGGCTCGCCGAGCGCGTGGGGCTGGCGCCGGGCAAGCGGCTCCTCGCGGGCACCTCGGTCAACTTCGACGTCTCGGTGTTCGAGATCTTCACGACCCTCGCCACCGGCGGCGTCGTCGAAGTGGTCCGGGACGTCCTGGTCCTGGGCGAGCGCAAGGACTGGAGCGGCAGCGTCGTCTCCACCGTGCCGTCCGCCTTCGCCGAACTCGTCGACGAGATCTCCGGCCGCACCAGCGTGGAGACGGTCGTCTTCGCCGGCGAGGCCCTGCCCGCGTCGCTCGTGGAGAAGGTGCGCTCCGCCTTCCCGGGCGTACGGGTCGTCAACGCCTACGGACAGAGCGAGTCGTTCTACGCCACCACCTTCACCGTCTCGGACGGCACCCGGGGCTGGGCGGGCAGCGCGCCCGTCGGCACCCCGCTCGGCAACATGCGGGCCTACGTCCTCGGCCCCGGCCTGGCCCCGGTGCCGCCTGGCGCGGTCGGCGAGCTGTACGTCGGCGGACACGTGGGCCGCGGCTACCACGGCCGCGCCGCGCTGACCGCCGAGCGCTTCGTCGCCGACCCGTTCGGCCCCGCCGGCGCGCGCATGTACCGCACCGGCGATCTGGCCCGCTTCCACGAAGAGGGCCGGCTGGAGTACGTGGGCCGCGCGGACACGCAGGTCAAGGTCCGCGGCTTCCGTGTCGAGCCCGGCGAGGTCGAGGCCGCGCTCACCGCGCACCCCGGCGTCGCGCAGGCCGCCGTCCTCGCCTGCGACGGGCGCGGCAGCGGCACGGGCAAACAACTGGTCGCCTACGTCGTGCCCGCCGTCACCGGCGACGACGCGCCGGCCGGCGACCGCGCCGGCCTGGAGACGAAGGAACTCAACGACTTCGTCTCGGAGCGGCTGCCCGACTTCATGGTGCCGGCCGCCTTCATGGTCCTCGACCGGCTGCCGCTCACCCCGAACGGCAAGCTGGACCGGGCCGCGCTGCCCGAGCCGGAGTTCACCGGCGCCGCCTACCGGGCACCCCGCACTCCCCGCGAGGAGACCCTGGCCAGGCTGTTCGCCGAGGTGCTCGGCATGGACCGGGTCGGCATCGACGACGGCTTCTTCGAGCTGGGCGGGCACTCCCTGCTCGCCACCCGGCTGATCAGCCGTGCCCGCGCCGAGCTGGGCATCGAGATACCCATCCGCAAGATCTTCGACCTGCCGACGGTCGCCGCGCTCGCCGCGTGGTCTCAGGAATCGGCCGCCCCCCGCCGCCCCAGCCTGCGCCAGATGATCGTCAAGGAGTGAACCGATGATTCCGCTGTCATTCGCCCAACGCCGTATGTGGCTTCTGCACCAGCTGGAGCAGGGGGCGGCGACCTACAACATCTCGGCGGCGTTCCGGCTGACCGGGCCCCTGGACGAAGCCGCCCTCGGCGCGGCGGTCCGCGACGTGGTCGACCGGCACGAGATCCTGCGCACCCTCTACGCGACGGACGACGGCGGTGAGCCCTTCTCGCGGATCCTGCCGGCAGCGGAGGCCGACCCGCGGCTGCGGGTGGTCGAGGTGGCGCCTGAGGAACTGGCCGGCGCGATCGAGGAGGCCGTCGCCCACCGGTTCGACCTGGCCGCCGAACTCCCGCTGCGGGCCAGCCTGTTCCGCTGCTCCCCCGAGGAACACGTGCTGGTCGTGGTCGTCCACCACATCGCCTCGGACGGCAGCTCCAGCGCGCCCATGATGCGGGACCTGATCCAGGCCTACACCGCCCGCCGGGACGGCCGGGCGCCGCGGTTCGAGCCGCTGCCCGTGCAGTACAAGGAGTACGCGCAGTGGCAGCGCGAGGTGCTCGGCGACCCCTCCGACCCACAGAGCCTCGCCGCGGCGCAGATCGATCACTGGCGGGGAGAACTGTCCGGGGTGCCGCAGCCGCTGAACCTGCCGTTCGACCGCCCGCGGCCCGCGGCCGCGAACTCGCACGGCGACACCATCGGCCTCACGGTGGACGCCGAGGTGGCGGCCGGGCTGCAGAAGCTGGCCGACGAGCGCGGGGCCAGCATGTCGATGGTCCTGCAGGCCGCACTGGCGGTGCTGCTGCGCCAGCTCGGCGGCGGGGACGACGTGACCATCGGCAGCCCGATCGCCGGGCGGACCGACGAGGCGCTGGCCGACCTGATCGGGTTCTTCGTCAACACCCAGGTGCTGCGCGCCGACATGTCCGGCAACCCGGCGTTCACCGACCTGCTCGCGCAGGTGCGGGACAAGGCGCTGACGGCCTACGAGTACCAGGACGTGCCGTTCGACCTGCTGGTCGAGGCCATCAACCCCGAACGCTCCGCCGCCTACCAGCCGCTGTTCCAGGTGATGTTCGCCTGGCAGAGCTACCAGAAGCCGGACCTCGACATCCCCGGCCTGAAGGTGACGTTCGAGCAGGCCATCCCGTCTACCGCCATGGTCGACCTGTTCTTCAGCCTGACCGTGGACGAGTCGGGGGCGCTGCGGGGCGACCTGCAGTACGCGACCCAGCTGTTCGACCGGGACTCGGCCGAGGAGATCGCCGCCCGGCTGGTGCGGGTGCTTGAGCAGCTGGCCGCCGATCCGACGATGCGCATCGGGGACGTCGACGTGCTCGGCGCGGCGGAGCGCGAGCACCTGCTGACGGGGGTGAACGCCACCGGCGGCGACATCCCCGAGGCCACCCTGGTCGAGCTGTTCGAACGGCAGGCTGCCCAGCGGACCGACGCGGTCGCCGTGACCTGCGACGGCGCCACACTCACCTACGGCGAGCTGAACGCCCGGGCCAACCGGCTCGCACGGCATCTCGTCGCCCGGGGAGTGGGCCCCGAGTCCCTGGTCGGAGTCTGCCTGGAGCGCTCGGCCGAGCTGGTCGTCGCGCTGCTCGCGGTGCTCAAGGCGGGCGGCGCGTATCTGCCGATCGACCCCGACTCCCCGGCCGACCGCATCGCCTACATCGTCCAGGACGCAAGCCCGGTCCTGCTGGTCACCACCAGCACCAACGCCACCGCCCAGGACCTGGCCCACGACCTGCCCCTGGTCCACCTCGATGGGGCCGAGGCCTTCGCCGGGCAGCCGGCCGCCGACCTCACCGACGCCGAGCGCCGGGCGGTGCTGCGCCCCGGTCACCCGGCGTACGTCATCTACACCTCCGGGTCGACCGGCCGCCCCAAGGGCGTGCTGATCCCGCACCGCAACGTGGTCGGACTCTTCACCGCCACCGAGGACTTCGCCTTCGGCGCGGACGACGTGTGGACCCTCTTCCACTCCTACGCCTTCGACTTCTCGGTGTGGGAGCTGTGGGGCCCGCTGCTGTACGGCGGCCGCCTGGTCGTGGTCCCCTACGACGTCTCCCGCTCCCCGGCCGACTTCCTGAAGCTCCTCGCGCGCGAGCGGGTCACCGTCCTCAACCAGACACCCTCCGCCTTCTACCAGCTGATCCAGGCCGACGCCGAAGCGCCCGGCCAGGAACTGGCGCTGCGGTACGTGGTGTTCGGCGGCGAGGCCCTCGACCTGGGCCGCCTCGCGGAGTGGTACGCGCGCCACGCCTCGAACGCGCCGGTGCTGGTGAACATGTACGGCATCACCGAGACCACCGTGCACGTCACCCGCATCGACCTGGACGAACACTCCGCCGCCCGCTACAGGGCCAGCGTGATCGGCCCGGCCGTCCCGGGTCTGCGCGCCTACGTCCTGGATGCGAACCTCAGGCCGACGCCCACCGGAGTGACCGGGGAGCTGTATGTGGCGGGCTACGGCCAGGCCCGCGGCTACCACGGCCGGCCGGGCCTGACCGCCTCACGGTTCGTCGCCTGCCCCTACGGCGAGCCGGGTGAGCGCATGTACCGCAGCGGCGACCTGGTGCGCTGGAGCAGGAACGGCCAGCTGGAGTACGTCGGGCGAGCCGACTCCCAGGTGAAGATCCGGGGCTTCCGCATCGAGCTGGGCGAGATCGAGCACGCGCTGGCCGGACACCCGGACGTGGCGCAGGCGGTGGTCCTGGTGCGCGAGTACCAGGAGGGCGACAAGCGCCTCGTCGGCTATGCGGTGCCCGAGCCCGATGCCACGCTCGACGCCGGCGAGCTGTCGGCGTACCTGCACCAGCGGCTGCCGGACTACATGGTGCCGTCCGCGCTGATCCCGCTGGCGGAGATCCCGCTGACCTCGAACGGCAAGCTCGACCGGCGCGCACTGCCCGAGGAGGACACGAGGGCCGTGACCGGCCGGGAGCCGCGCAACGCCTACGAGGAGAAGCTGTGCGCCCTCTTCGGCGAGCTGCTCGGGCGGGAGAACGTCGGCATCGACGACGGCTTCTTCGCGCTCGGCGGGCACTCGCTGCTGGCCACCCGGCTCAGCGTCCGCATCCGCAAAGAGTTCGACATCGACATCCCCATCAGGACGATCATCAAGTACCCCACGGTGGCCGAGCTGGCCGCGCTGATGCTCGCCGGCGGCGTGCCCACCGACGACGCCGACACGTTCGCGGTCCTGCTGCCCCTGAACAGCGATCCCGGCACGGGCAAGCCGCCGGTGTGGTTCTTCCACGGAGGCGGCGGCCTGGGCTGGGCGTACTACAGCTTCGCGGCGCATCTGCAGGACCGGCCGGCCTACGCCCTGCAGTCCCGCGGCTCCGACGGCGTGGAACCGCTCGCCGCCTCCGCGGAGGAGATGATCGAGGACTACGTCACCCAGATCCTGAAGATCCAGCCGGAAGGGCCCTTCCACCTGATCGGCTGGTCCTACGGCGGCACGGTCGTCCAGGCCGTCGCGGACGCGCTCGACCGGCGCGGCCACGAGATCTCCCTGGTGGCCATCCTGGACGCCCAGCCCGGGGGACACGGCTTCAGGCAGGTACACGCCGACAAGCAGTCGTCGGACTACCGGGCGGAGCTGGAGGACGACTTCGGCCAGTACATCCGCATGGGCAACCGGCAGGGCTTCCTGGACACCATGGCGAAGGTCATGGCGAACAACACGGCCCTCATGATCGATTTCGAGTCGCCGGTCTACCGCGGCGACGTGCTGTATTTCCATGCGGCCCTGGAGGACACGTCGTACGCCCACCTGTGGCGGCCGTACGTCGGCGGTTCATTGGAGGTGCACGACCTGAACGCCACGCACCACGAGATGCACATGCCCGCACCCGTGGCCCAGTTCTTCGAGGTCGTCGGCCCCAAGCTGACATAGCGACTGGTCAGCCGCGCCCCACCGCGGTTGGAGGGACTGGCTGCACAGTGCAGCCCCATCTACTCCATGAAGATCGTGAGGGACGTACCCGATGATTCCCCTGTCGTACGCGCAACGCCGCTACTGGTTCCTGCACCAACTCGAGGGCGGAGAGACCTGGAACATGCCGTCGGCCCTGCGGCTGACCGGGCGCCTGGACCAGGCCGCACTCGTCGCGGCGTTGCGCGACGTCGTCGAGCGGCACGAGATCCTGCGCACCACGTACGTGACCGACGCCGCCGGCGAGCCGCACCAGCGGATCCTGCCGGCGGCCGAGGCACCGGTGCCGGTGCCGGTCGTCGACGTGCTGCCCGAGGACGTGGACGAGGCGATCGCCGAGGCGGTGGCGCACGAGTTCGACCTCGCGGCCGAAATCCCGTTCCGGGCCACCCTGTTGCGCTGCTCCCCCGAGGAACACGTCCTGGTCCTGGCCATCCACCACATCGCCACGGACGGCAGCTCGGGCGCACCGCTGGCCCGGGACCTCGCCGAGGCCTACGCCGCCCGCCGCGACGGCCGGGCGCCCGGCTGGGAGCCGCTGCCGGTGCAGTACAAGGACTACACGCTCTGGCAGCGCGAGGTGCTCGGCGACTTCGCCGACCCGGACAGTCTCGGCGCGGCGCAACTGGACTACTGGCGCGAGGAGCTGGCCGGGATACCGGAGCCGCTGACCCTGCCGCTGGACCGCCCGCGGTCCGCGGAGGTGTCCACCGAGGGCGGCGCCGTCGGCTTCGAGGTGCGGACGGAGGTGGCGGCCGCTCTGGAGAAGCTGGCCGCCGAGCGCGGCGTCACCATGGCGATGGTCGTGCAGGCCGCGCTGGCGGTGCTGCTGTCCAGGCTCGGCGGCGGCGAGGACGTGCCGATCGGCTCGCCGATCGCCGGGCGGACCGACGAGGCGCTGGCCGACCTGATCGGCTGCTTCGTCAACAACCTCGTGCTGCGCGTGGACCTCTCCGGCGATCCGGCCTTCACCGACCTGCTCACCCAGGTGCGTACCAAGGCACTGGCGGCCTACGAGCACCAGGACGTGCCCTTCGACGTCCTGGTCGAGTCGATCAACCCCGACCGCTCCACGGCGTACCGGCCGCTGTTCCAGGTGATGTGCGGCTGGCAGAACTTCGCCAAGCCGGTCCTCGAATTCCCCGGACTCCACGTGGAGTTCCGGCAGGCCCTCACCGCCAAGGCCATGGTCGACCTGTTCTTCAGCATGACCACGGACGAGACCGGGACGCTGTACGGCGACATCCAGTACGGGACCAAGCTGTTCGACCGGGACACCGTGGAGGCCATGGCCGCCCGGTTCGCACGCGTCCTGGAGCAGGTGGCCGCCGATCCGGCGATGCGGGTCGGTGACGTCGACGTGCTGCTCGCGGGGGAGCGGGAGCGGCTGCTCACGGAGGTCAACGACACCGCCGAGCCCACCCTGGAGGCGGGCCTGGTTCAGGCGGTGCGCCGGCAGGTACGGGCGACACCACGGGCCCTCGCCGTCATCGGCGAGGAGGAGTCCCTCACCTACCAGGAGCTGGACACCCGGTCGAACAGACTGGCGCACTGGCTGGTCGAGCGCGGTGTGCGCGCCGAGACGCTGGTCGCCGTCCGCCTGCCCCGGACCGTGAACCTGATGGTGGCGCTGCTGGCCGTGCTGAAGGCCGGCGCGGCCTATGTGCCCATCGACCCCGACCACCCGCGCGCCCGCATCGACCACATCCTCCAGCAGGCCGACCCGGCGCTGGTCCTCGACGCCGGCACGCTGGCCGGTGCGGACTGCTCGGGGTATCCGGACACGGCACCGCAGGTGTCCGTACGGCCGGAGAACACCCAGTACGTGATCTACACGTCGGGGTCGACGGGCACCCCGAAGGGCGTCACCATCCCGCGCGGCGCGGTCGCGAACTTCCTCGCCTCGGTGCGGCGGCGGTTCCCGCTGGCGCCCGGGGAGCGGATGCTGTTCAGCACGACGGTCTCGTTCGACATGGCCAACACCGAGCTGTACCTCCCCTTCGTCTGCGGCGCGACCATGGTCATGGCGCGCAAGGACACCGTCACCGACCCCTCGGCCGTGCTGGCGCTGATACGCCGCCACCAGGTCACCGCCGTACAGGCCACGCCCGGCTTCTGGCAGATGCTGCTGGCCCACGAGCCGGACGCCGCACAGGGCCTGCGCATCATCACCGGCGCCGAGGCCGTGCCGGTACGGCTGGCCCAGACCCTGGCGGAACAGGCCGCCGAAGTGGGCAACTGGTACGGCCCGACCGAGACGACGACCTGGTCGACCATGGCGCCCGTGGCGGCGGGGGCCGGGGTGGCGATCGGCACCCCGGTCGGCAACACCCAGGTGTACCTGCTCGACGCCCGGCTGCGCCCGGTCCCGCGCGGGGTGCAGGGCGAGCTGTACATCGCCGGCGACGGGCTCGCCCGCGGGTACCAGGGCCGGCCCGAGCTGACCGCGGAACGATTCGTGCCGAGCCCCTTCGGCCCCGCCGGTGCGCGGATGTACCGCACCGGAGACCTCGCGCGGTGGAACCGGAAGGGTCAGCTGGAGTACATCGCGCGCACCGACCACCAGGTGAAGGTCCGCGGTTACCGGATCGAGCTCGGGGAGATCGAGCACGTGCTCGCCGGACATCCGGGCGTGGCGCAGGCGGCGGTCGTGGTGCACGAGAACCAGGACGGCGACAAGCGCGTCCTCGGCTACGCGGTGCCCCGACCGGGCACCGAGGTCCGGGCGGAGGAGCTGACCGCGTACCTGCGCGGCCGGCTGCCCGACTACATGGTGCCGTCCGCGGTGCTGGTGCTGCCCGAACTCCCGCTGACCCCGAACGGCAAGCTCGACCGGCGGGCACTGCCGTCCGAGGTCACGACCACCGTGGCCGGCCGCGCGCCGCGCAACGCCCATGAAGAGAGGCTGTGTGCGCTCTTCGGCGAGCTGCTCGGCCGGGGGAAGGTCGGGATCGACGACGGCTTCTTCGCGCTCGGCGGGCACTCGCTGCTGGCCACCCGGCTCAGCCTGCGCATCCGCGAGGAGTTCGACGTCGTCATCCCCCTGCGGACGATCATGAAGTTCCCCACGGTGGCCGAGCTGGCCGCGCTGCTGCTCAACGGCGACACCCCCGTGGACCTCGCCGACCCGTTCGCGGTCGTCCTGCCCCTCAACAGCGACCCCGGCACCGGCAAGCCGCCGATCTGGTTCTTCCACGGTGGCGGCGGCCTCGGCTGGGCCTACTTCAGCTTCGTGCTGCACGTGCAGGACCGGCCGGCCTACGCCCTGCAGTCCCGCGGCTCCGACGGCCTCGCGCCGCTGGCGGGCTCCGTGCAGGAGATGGTCGACGACTACGTGGGCGAGATCCTGAAGATCCAGCCGGAAGGGCCCTTCCACCTGATCGGCTGGTCCTACGGCGGCACCGTCGTCCAGGCCGTCGCCGACGCGCTCGACCGGCGCGGTCACGACATCGCCCTGGTGGCCATCCTGGACTCCCAGCCCGGCGGACACGGATTCACGGAGATACACGCCGGCAAGCAGGTGTCGGAGTACCGGGACGAACTCGAGGACTACTTCGGCCGGTACATCGACACCGGCAACAAACAACAGTTCCTGGACACCATGTCGAAGGTCCTCGCCAACAACATGCGCCGCATGATGGATTTCGAATCGCCGGTCTACCGCGGCGACGTGGTGTTCTTCAACGCCACGCAGCAGGACGAGACCTACGCGCATCTGTGGCGGCCCTACGTCCTCGGCGCCATCGAAGTGCACGACGTACGCGCCGTGCACCACGAAATGCACATGCCCGCACCCGTGGCCGAGGTCTTCGAGGTCATCAACGCCAAGCTGGCCCGGCGACCGGACCACGCGGTCGCGGAGAACATCGCATGAAGCACCGGACGAAAGAATGGAGTTGGTCAGGGTGACAGCACCCGGCACATCCGCGGCACACGGGGAACAGACCACGCTGCTGTGCGTGCCGTTCGCGGGAGCGGGTCCCTCGTTCTTCCACCCGTGGCGGGAGCTGGCCGCCGGCCGGTGGCGTGTGACCTCGGTCGAACTGCCCGGCAGGGAACGGCGGATCCTGGAGACGCCGTACCGCAACGTCGTCGAGGCGGCCAAGGGATCGATCGACGACATCGTCGCGGACCTCGGTGCGGGGACACGGACCGTGCTGTTCGGGCACAGCCTGGGCGCGGTGCTCGCCTACGAGCTGGTGCACCTGCTCAAGCACCGCGACGTGCACGTCGAGCGGCTGGTCGTCAGTGGCTCGCCGGGACCGTGGACCCAGCGCGAGCGGCGGGCGGCGGGCCTGCCGGACGAGGAGTTCCTCGCCAGGGTCGAGGAGTTCGCCGGGTTCCGGCACGAGGCCCTCGACCACCCGGAGATGCGTGAGCTGATCCTGCCCGCGCTGCAGGCCGACTGCGAGATGCACGAGGCCTACGTCCCGAGCACCGACGAACCGGTGTCGGTGCCGATCTGCTCGCTGCGCGGCGACCACGACGGCCTGGTCACCGCGGAGGAGGCCCGGCAGTGGCAGGCCGCGACCACGGCGGAATTCAGCTACGCCGAGTTCCCGGGCGATCACATGTACCTGGTCGACCACGGCCGCGAGGTGCTGGACGTGATCGAAGCGGAGTCCGCCCGCGGCCGCTGACCAAGCGCTGGCCGCCGACCGGACGCGCGGCTGTGACCAGGCAAGACGGGGTCAAGCGCCGTGACAGGGCAGTGACAGGGCCGGAGAGGAAAGTGGAAGCATGAGAAGTTCAGCGATTGCAGTTTCAGGACTGCGCAAGGCATACGGCGACAAGGTCGTGCTCGACGGCATCGACTTCGATGTCGCCGCGGGGTCGATCTTCTCCCTGCTCGGTCCGAACGGGGCCGGCAAGACGACGACGGTGAACATCCTGACCACGCTGATGACGGCCGACGCCGGAACGGTGCAGGTCGCCGGGCACGACGTGGTCACCGCGACCAAGCAGGTCCGCGCGGCCATCGGCGTGACCGGCCAGTTCGCCGCGGTGGACGAGCTGCTGTCGGGCCGGGAGAACCTGCGCCTGGTGGCGGACCTGAAGCGCGTGCGCGCGGCCGGCGAGCTGGTCACGCGGCTGCTGGAGCGGTTCGACCTGGTGGAGTCGGCGGACAAGATGGCCGCGACCTACTCCGGCGGTATGCGCCGCAAGCTGGACCTGGCCATGACGCTGGTCGGCAACCCCCAGGTCATCTTCCTGGACGAGCCGACGACGGGTCTGGACCCGCGCAGCCGGCGCACGATGTGGCAGATCGTCCGCGAGCTGGTGGCGGAGGGCACCACCATCTTCCTGACCACCCAGTACCTGGAGGAGGCCGACCAGCTCGCCGACCGGATCGCGGTGCTCAACCAGGGCCGCCTGGTCGCCCAGGGCACCCCCGAGGAGCTCAAGCGCCAGATCCCCGGCACCCACGCCCGGTTCCGCTTCGCCGACATCCACGAACTCGACACGGCGGCCCGGGTGCTGCCCGGGTCCACGCGGGACGACGAGGAGCTGACCCTGCGGGTGCCCAACGACGGTGAGCCGAGGTCGCTGCTGGCCCTGCTGAGCCGGCTCGACGAACACGCCGTCAACGCCCGGGAGTTCTCGGTGCACACACCGGACCTCGACGACGTCTTCCTCGCCCTGACCGACAACACGGCCGGCGGCAGCGCGAACACCGAGCACACGATCAAGGAGAAGGAGGCGGTCGCACCGTGAGCAGTGTCTCGACCTCGTTCGGCGACGCGGCGATCATGATGCGCCGCAACTACAAGCACACGACCCGGAATCCGGTCACCGTGTTCAACGCGGTCCTGTTCCCGATCGTGATGATGCTCATGTTCGTCTACGTGTTCGGCGGTGCCTTCAAGGTCCAGGGCAAGTACGTCGACTACGCGGTGCCGGGTCTGCTCGTGATGGCCATCACCTACGGGCTGGGGCCGACCGCGGCGGCCGTGAACAGCGACATGACGACGGGCATCACCAACCGCTTCAAGGCCATGGACGTCTCGCACGGCGCCGTGCTGTTCGGTCACGTCGTCTCCACGACGCTGCGCGCCCTGATCGCCGACGCGGCCATCATCGGCGTCGGCTTCGCGATGGGGTTCCGTCCGCACGCGAGCTTCCCGCAGTGGCTCGGCGCGATCGGCGTCATGCTGTTCCTCGGGTTCGCGACCAGCTGGCTCACGGTCGCCATGGGCCTGGGCGCGAAGACCGTGGAGTCCGCGGGCATGGCCACCGTGCCGCTGATCATGCTGCCGTTCCTGAGCAGCGCGTTCGTCCCGGCGGACACGATGGGCACCGGCGTGCGGCAGTTCGCCGAGTACCAGCCCTTCACCCCGATCATCGAGACGCTGCGCGGCCTGCTGTCCGGCAGCGCACCCTCGACCGGCCACGTCGTCGCCGCCGTCGCCTGGTGCGCCGGGCTGACGGTCGTCGGCTACGTGTGGGCGGTCGCCAACTTCAAGAAGCGGGTGTGACCTCGCCCCACCGCTCCCCATCCCCTCCCCGGCCGCCTCGGCGAACTCCCCTTCGCCGTGGCGGCCCGTTGCGTTCCCCGCGCCCCCCGGACGCCCCCACGTCATTCCCCCGCATTCCACCGGGCCTCTAACGTCGTTGCACCGAGCCGCTGTCGAATGGCCCTGTCCGCTCGCCGTGTCGCTCTCAACCCGACCGCCGGCGCAGCACGGGACACCACCAACCCGGTGTGAACGGACGCGAATGCACGCCACACTCAATTCGGCCATTCAAAGAATTTGTCTCGCCGGCGGGACAGCGCATCCGGCCCCAGTGGTCGTCATGGCGATGGCGGTCCGGACCCCGGACCGAAAACGACGCGAGCGGGCATTCCCGGTCGGCGGAGGAAGGAAAGACTGGCAATGGAACGTCAAGCCGCGCCGTCGAGCGCACCGGTGTCACTGGGGCAGGAAATCGCGGACTTGTGGGCCGAATACCTCGACTGCGAGATCGGTCCGCAGGACGACTTCTTCGCGCTCGGCGGCAATTCGCTGTCCGGCATCAAGATCATCGAGCGGGTGGAGCAGGACTACGGCGTCAAGCTGTCCGTGCGCGACTTCTACCTGGCGCAGACCCCGGCCCGGGTCGCCGAGCTGATCGAGCAGGGGAGGGCGGCGGCGTGAGGCTGACGCCGGGTCCCGGGCGCGACGTCGACCTCGACAGCGTCGACCTGTTCGACCTGGACCTGTACACCTCGGGCGATCCGCATCCGGTCTGGGACGTGATGCGGGCGAAGGCGCCCCTGCACCACCAAGTCCTCCCGGACGGCCGGGAGTTCTGGTCGGTGACCCGCCACGAGGACGTCTGCCGCGTGCTCGGCGACCACCGGGAGTTCACCTCCGAGCGCGGCACGACACCCACCCACGTCGGGGTGGACGACCCCGCGGCCGGCAAGCTGCTGACGTCCACCGACCCGCCGCGGCACACCGAGGTCAGAAGGCCCCTCGGCTCCAAGCTCACGGCCCGGGCGGTGAAGTCCTGGGAGGACTCGATCCGCGGCACGATCCGGCGCTTCCTGGAGCCGGCCCTCGACGGTGAGACCTTCGACCTGGCCGAGCGGGCGCTGCTCCTGCCGGCGATGGTCACGGGCCCGCTGCTCGGCATCCCGGCGAAGGACTGGGAGGAACTCGTCCAGCTGACCGCGATGGTGACGGCTCCCGCGGACCCGCACTTCATGGTCGGCCACGAGGCCGCGACGCTGGCCATCTCCCACCACGAGCTGGTCAACTACGTCACCGAGTGGGTCAAGCGGCGGCGGGCGACCGGTGGCGAGGACGACACCCTGCTCGCCCACCTCATGAGCGTCCGCCCGGGCGGCGCGCCGCTGAGCGACGAGGAGATCGCCCTCGACGGCTACAGCATTCTGCTGGGCGCCAACGTGACGACGCCGCACACCGTCTCGGGCACGGTGCAGGCGCTCATCGAGCGGCCCGAGCAGTTCGAGAAGGCGCAGGCCGACCCGACGCTGATCCCGAACCTGGTCGAGGAGGGGCTGCGCTGGACCTCGGCCGCGTGCAACTTCATGCGGTACGCGGTGGACGACGTGCAGATCGCCGGGGGCACGATCCCGGCCCGTGCGGCGGTCGTCGCGTGGATCGGATCGGCCAACCGGGACGCGTCCCAGTTCGCCGACCCGCACACGTTCGACATCACGCGCAGCAACGCCAAGCGGCACGTCGCGTTCGGGTTCGGGCCGCACTTCTGCATCGGCGCACCGCTGGCGCGGCTCACCCTGCGCATCTTCTTCGAGGAACTGCTCGAGCGCTTCGGATCGATCGAGCTCGCCGGCGAACCGCAGCACCTGCGGTCGTACTTCATCGCCGGGATGACCCACCTGCCCATCGTCGCCCAGAAACGAAAGACGTCATGACATCCGGCTCCACCACCGCCCTGTCGCCGTGGTTCGTCCGGCCGCCGTCCACCGGCCACCCCGCCCGGATCTTCTGCTTCCCCTTCTCCGGGTCCGGGGCCTCGGCCTTCAGCGCCTGGCCGGCCGCGCTCGACGACGTCGAGGTCTGCCCGGTGCAGTTCCCCGGCCGGGAGAACCGGCTGGGCCATCCGCACTACGGCACCTACGAGAACCTCGCCGCCGGCCTGGTCGAATCCCTGGCACCGCTGCTCGACCGGCCGTACGCGTTCTTCGCGCACTGCGCGGGTGCGCTGCCCGCGTACGAGACCGTGCTGAGGCTCGCCGAGCTCGGCCTGCCCACGCCGGACTGTCTGTTCGTGTCGGGCCAGCCGGCCCCGCACGACGCCGCGCGCGACCGGATGCTCACCATGACCGAGCCCGAACTGCGCGCCGAGGTCGAGGCGTTCGTCCGCAGCCGGGGGATCGAGCCGCGGCCGGACATGATCGATCTCGGCCTCATGGTGTTGCTGCGCGATCACGCGGCCGCGGGTGCGTACCGGCGTACCGAGCCGGTCGCGGTGGACTGCCCCATCGTCGTACTGCACTGGCGGGACGACCCGGACGTGACCCTCGCCGACCTCCAGGGGTGGCGCCAGTACGCGGACTCGGTCGAATTCCGGGTGGTCGACGGCGGTCACTACGACTTCATGGACGCGCCGGACGAGCTGCGGAAGTTGCTGACCCGTTGGCTGTGAACGCAAGCCAGCCGCCCGTCAAAGAGCCGTACACCGAGGGAACCGGAAGGAATGCCATGAGTGGCGCAGCCACCGATATTGCCGTCATCGGGATGTCGTGCCGCTTTCCCGGTGTGCAGAACCTGGCCGAGTTCTGGCGCCTGCTGCACGACGGGAAGTCCACCATCGGAACATTTCCCCAGCACCGGGCGGCCGACGCGCATTCCAAGCACACCTCCCACCCGGACGCCGCCACCCTGAACTCGGGTTCCTTCTTCGACTCCATCGACGCCTTCGACGCCGCCTTCTTCGGAACGGGACCGGCGGAAGCGGCCGCCATGGACCCCGTGCAGCGGCTGGGCCTGGAGCTCGCCTGGGAGGCCGTCGAGGACGCCCGCATCCCGGCGAGCACGCTCGCGGGCCGCGAGGTCGACGTCGTGGTCGGCGCCGCGCCCTCCGGCTACGAACTGCTGCGCAAGGCTTCCGGCAGCGACCAGGACGACCACTACGCCGCGCTCGGCTCCAGCGGCGCGCTGATCGCCAACCGCATCTCGGGCCTGCTCGACGTCCGCGGCATGAGCTTCTGCGCGGACTCGGGCCAGTCCTCCTCACTCGTGTCCCTGGCGCTGACCTGCGACCGGATCCGGTCCGGCGCCGTCGACATGGCGATCGCCGGCGGCGTACACCTGATCGCCGACCCGGAAGCGGGGGCCGGGCTGGCGAACCTGGGCGCCCTGTCGCCCGACGGCCGCTGCTTCCCCTTCGACGAACGGGCCAACGGCTTCATCCGGGGAGAGGGCGGGGCGTTCGTCCTGCTGAAGCGGCTCGACCTCGCCGTCGCCGACGGTGACCACATCTACGCGGTGGTGCGCGGCTGGGGCGTCGGCAGCGGCGGCGCGTCCTCCCGGATGCCCGACCCCAGCCCCACCGGGCAGGCGGCGGCCGTGCTGTCCGCCCTGCGGCGCGCGGCGATCGCCTTCGACGGTGTCGACTACGTCGAGGCCCACGGCACCGGCACCCGGCTCGGCGATCCGGCCGAGATAGCCGGTCTGCGCGAGGTGTTCCGGGAAGCCGGCCGCAGCCGCCCCCTGGTGATCGGCTCGGTGAAGGCGAACGTCGGGCACCTGGAGCCGGCCGCGGGGATCGCCGGCTTCGTGAAGGCCGCGCTGTGCGTCGACCGCGCCGAGCTGGTTCCGCAGCCGGGCTTCCGCTCCCCGAACCCCGCCATCGCGGACTTCGAGGAGGACTTCGACGTCCCCAGGGCCGCCCGGCCCTGGCCGGACGAGCCGGGCCGGCCGCGGCGGGCCGGGGTGTCGTCGGTCGGCATGGGCGGCACGAACGTGCACGTGATCCTCGAACAGGCCCCCGAGTCCCGGACCGAACCCCCCGCCACGGACGAGGCCCCGGTCCCCGCGAGCGTCTCCGGCGTGGTGCCCTGGGTGCTGTCGGCGCGCTCGGAGCCGGCCCTGCGGGAGCAGGCGGCGCGGTTGCGGGAGCTCGTGACCGCCGACGCCTCGCTGTCGGCGACCGACGTGGGACATTCGCTGGTGTCGACGCGGTCCTCGTTCGAGCACCGGGCGGTGGTGCTCGGCGGTGACCGTGCGGAGGCGCTGGCCGGCCTCGACCTGGTGGCGGCGGGCGGTGACGCGGCCCGCGCGGTGCGCGGCGTCGCCACGGGGCCCGCGGGTCCGGTCGTCTTCGTCTTCCCCGGCCAGGGGTCGCAGTGGCTGGGCATGGGACGGCAGCTCTACGCGGAGTCGCCGGTGTTCGCGCACGCGATCGACACTTGCGCGCGGGCGCTGGACCCGTGGCTGGACTTCTCGCTGCTGGACCTGATCACCGGCGCCGAGTCGGCGCCGTCGCTGGAGCGCGGGGACGCCGTGGTCCAGCCCGCGTTGTTCGCGATGATGGTGTCCCTGGCGCGGCTGTGGCGGTCGCTGGGAGTGGTCCCCGACGCGGTGGTGGGGCACTCGCAGGGAGAGATCGCCGCGGCGTGCGCGGCGGGTGCGCTCTCCCTGGAGGACGCGGCCCGGGTCGTCGCCCTGCGCAGCCGGGCACTGACCGCTCTGGCCGGCCTGGGCGGGCTGAACGCGGTGGCCGCGCCCCTGGCCTGGGTCGAGGACCGGCTCGGGCGGTGGTCCGGACGGCTGTCCGTGGCCGCGGTCAACGGGCCGGCCTCCGTGGTGATCGCCGGGGACCTTCAGGCACTGGAGGAGTTCGCCGCGCTGGCGGCCGGCGACGGGGTCCGGGTGCGCCGGGTCAGGATCGAGTACGCGTCCCACTCCCACCAGGTCGAACGCATCCGTGACCAGGTGCTGGAGGCCGCCGCCGGCATCACACCGCGTCAGACGGCGGTGGAGTTCCACTCCACGGTCACCGCAGGACCGCTCGACACCCGCAGGCTCGACGCCTCGTACTGGTACGACAACCTGCGCTCCACGGTACGTTTCGGCGAGGTCGTTCAGAACCTGATGCGCGAGCGCGGCGGCGTGTTCGTGGAGGTCAGCCCGCATCCCGTGCTCCAGGTGGCGATGGAGGAGGCCGCCGACGCGCTGGCGAGCCCGCCTGCGGTGGTGAGCACCCTGAGCAGGCACGACGGCAGCCTGGGCAAGGTCCTGACGTCCCTGGCCGAGCTGCACGTGCGCGGGGTGCCGGTGGACTGGCAGGCGGTGTTCGCCGCCGGCCGGCCGCGCCGGATCGGCCTGCCGACCTACCCCTTCCAGCGGCAGCGGTACTGGCTGACGGCGCCCGCCGGCACCGACACCGCGGGTGGCCCCGCCACGCAGGCGAACGGGCCGGGTGCGCGCACCAGGGCGGCGGACCTGGGCTCGCCGTCAGCGGTCCTCGCCCTCGTGTGCGCCGAAACCGCGGCGCTGCTGAGCACCAAGGGCGCGGGCCTGACGGGCACCGATCTCCAGGCACGGGCGACCGAGACCT
This sequence comes from Streptomyces sp. NPDC001393, assembly GCF_053597455.1. NCBI lineage: Bacteria > Bacillati > Actinomycetota > Actinomycetes > Kitasatosporales > Streptomycetaceae > Streptomyces > Streptomyces sp. NPDC001393. The sequence continues at coordinate 34,369 of NZ_JBSFIH010000046.1, read as the reverse complement.
TCAAGGCACTCGGCTTCGACTCCTCGATGGCGGTGGAACTGCGCAACCGGCTGGGCGCGGCGGTCGCGGTGCGGCTCCCGGCCACCGTCGCGTTCACCTACCCCACTCCGCACGCGCTCGCCGAACGCCTCTTCTCCCTCCTCGAACCCGAGACGCCCGAGACGCCCGAGACGCCCGAGGCACACGCGGCGCCCGAGGCCGGCGAAACGGTGGAGGACACGAGTCTGGAGAGCCGCAGCGATGACGATCTCTACGCGTTGATCGAACGCGGATACGTATAGCCACACCCGTTCTTCTAAACAACCTTTGGGGGAGGCCCTGGTGGAGGATGTCGACAAGCTCCGGTCCTACTTGCGCCGTGCCGTCGGCGACGCGCAGGAACTGCGCGAGCGGGTGCGCGAGTTGGAGGAGTCGGCGCGCGAGCCCATCGCTGTCGTGGGTGTGGGGTGTCGCTTCCCTGGCGGGGTGACGTCCCCCGAAGGACTGTGGTCGGTCGTGTCCGAAGGCGTGGACGCGATGGGCGACTTCCCCCTGGACCGCGGGTGGGACGTGGAGGCCCTCTACGACCCGGATCCCGAGGCGCACGGCAAGACGTACACCCGCACGGGCGGATTCCTGCCCGAGCTCCCGGAGTTCGACGCGCAGTTCTTCGGCATCAGCCCGCGCGAGGCGCTGGCGATGGACCCGCAGCAGCGGCTGATGCTGGAGACGTCGTGGGAAGCGCTGGAGCGGGCCGGTATCGACCCGGCCGGCCTGCGCGGTTCGGCGACCGGGGTGTTCACCGGGATCTACGGCGTCGACTACGGCCCACGGGTGGGCGGCGGGGCAGCCGGCGAGGTGGAGGGTTTCCAGCTCACCGGGAACTACCTCAGCGTGGCCTCCGGCCGGGTGGCGTACGTGCTGGGTCTGGAGGGCCCGGCGGTGTCGACCGACACCGCGTGCTCGGCCTCGCTCGTCGCCGTCCACCAGGCCGTGCGCTCCCTGCGGTCCGGGGAGTGCACGCTGGCGCTGGCCGGCGGTGTGGCGGCGCTGCCGACTCCGGGGATGCTCGTGGAACTCGCCCGGCAGCGGGGTCTGTCCGTGGACGGCCGGTGCAAGGCGTTCGCGGACGCGGCGGACGGCACCGGCTTCTCCGAGGGCGCGGGCGTGCTGGTGCTGGAGCGGCTCTCGGACGCGCGCCGCAACGGGCACCGGATCTGGGCGGTGATCCGCGGTTCGGCGATCAACCAGGACGGCGCGTCCAACGGGCTCAGCGCGCCGAACCCCCTGGCGCAGCAGCGGGTCATCCGGGCGGCCCTGGCCGATGCCGGGCTGCAGGCGGGCGATGTGGACGCGGTCGAGGCGCACGGGACCGGCACCAGGCTGGGCGACCCCATGGAGGCGGAGGCCCTGCTGGCCACCTACGGTCAGGGCCGGGACGGCCTGAGCCCGCTGTGGCTGGGGTCGCTGAAGTCGAACATCGGCCACACGCAGGCGGCCGCGGGTGTCGGCGGCATGATCAAGATGATCATGGCGATGCGGCACGGGGTGCTGCCGAAGACGTTGCACGTGGACCGTCCCTCGACCCACGTGGACTGGTCGGCCGGGGCGGTGGAGCTGCTGACCGAGGCCCGGGAGTGGACCACACCGGCGGGCCGGCCCCGGCGCGCGGGCGTGTCCGCCTTCGGCATCAGCGGCACCAACGCGCACCTGATCCTGGAGCAGGCACCTGAGCCCGCCGAGCAGGAGGAGACGCCGGCTCCCGCCGCCGGGGACGTCGCCGGGCCGGTGCCGTGGGTGCTGTCGGCCAAGTCGGAACAGGCGCTGCGCGAACAGGCCCTGCGGCTGCGGGACCACGTGGCCGCGCACGCGGACCTGCCGGTCACGGGCGTGGGACACGCGCTGGTGACGACGCGGTCGCTGTTCGAGCACCGCCAGGTGGTCATCGGCACCGACCGGGAGGCACTGCTCGCCGCCCTGGCCGCCGTCGCCGCAGGTGACACTGCCGGGCTCGCCGGTGCGGTGTCCGGCGTCGCGAAGCCGGTGGGCAGGACCGTGTTCGTCTTCCCGGGCCAGGGCGGACAGTGGGCCGCGATGGGCCGGGAGCTGTGGGAGACCTCCCCGGTCTTCGCGAAGGAACTGCGCGCGTGCGCCGAGGCGCTTCAGCCGTGGGTGTCCTGGTCGTTGATCGACACCGTGTGCGGCGGGCCGGACGCGGCGGACCTGGAGGACATCGACGTCGTCCAGCCGGTGCTGTTCGCGGTGATGGTGTCGCTGGCCCGGGTGTGGCGTTCGCTGGGGGTGACACCGGATGTGGTGATCGGCCACTCCCAGGGCGAGATCGCCGCGGCCTACGTCGCGGGCGCCCTGACCCTTGAGGACGCGGCCAAGATCGTGGCCCTGCGGTCCCGGCTGCTGGCCACGGTCGCCGGGCAGGGCAGCATGGCGGGGATCCTGCTGCCCGAGGACCGCGTGCGGGAACTGATCCAGGGGCAGGAGTCGCGGATCGGGATCGCCGCGGTGAACGGACGGAACTCGACGACGGTCTCGGGCGAGACCGAGGCCGTCGAGGCGCTGGTCGCGGCCTGCCAGGCCGAGGGCGCCCGCGCACGCCTGATCAAGTCCAGCGTGCCCGGCCACTCGCCGCTGATGGACCGGTTCGAGGACCGGCTCCAGCAGGAGCTGGGCCGGATCACCCCCCTGCCCACGCCGGTGACGATCTACTCGACGGTGACCGGCGACCTGATCGACCCCACCGACCTCGACACCGCCTACTGGTACCGCAACCTGCGCGAACCGGTCCAGTTCGCGGCCGCCATGCAGCGCCTGGTCGAACAGGAACCGAGCAGCGCGGTCATCGAGCTCAGCCCGCACCCGTTGCTCGTGATGAACATCCAGGAGATGTTCGACACCACGCCCGGTGCCACCGGGTTCGTGGTGGGTTCCCTGCGCCGCGACGAGGGCGGCCTCGCGCGGCTGTACCAGTCGGCGGCCGAGGCCTTCGTGGCGGGCCTCGCGGTGTCGTGGGAGGCGGCGCTCCCGGACAGCGGCGGCCGGTGGGTCGACCTGCCGACGTACGCCTTCCAGCGGCAGCGCTACTGGCTGAACACACCCGCCGAGACCACCGCCGCCGGCACGTCCGACCATCCGCTGCTCGACGCCGTGATCGATCTGCCCGGTGACGGCGAGCGCGGTTCCGTCGTGGGCAGCGGGCGCCTGTCCGTGGAGCGCCACCCGTGGCTCGCCGAGCACGTGGTCCACGGCGCCGTCCTGGTGCCCGCGACGGTGCTGGCGGAGCTGGCGGCGTGGGCGGCGCACAAGGCGGGCTGCGACGTCGTCGAGGAACTCACCCTGGAGACACCGCTGGTGCTGTCCCGCACGGCCGACCGCGAGATCCGCGTCGTGGTCGACGGCACCCGTGCGCTCAGCGTGCACTCCCGCGGCGAGGGCGAACCCGAGTGGACGCGCAACGCCGTCGGGCTCGTCGGATCCGGCACCGGAGCGACCCGCGCGGAAGAAGGCCTCACCTCCTGGCCGCCCGCGGGCGCGGCCGCCGTGCCTTTCGAGGACGAGTACGCCAGGCTGGCCGCCCTCGGCTTCGGCCACGGTCCCCTGCTGCGGGGCCTGAAGCAGGTGTGGCGCCAGGGCGACACCCTGTTCGCCGAGGTGGAGCTGCCCGCGTCCGACGGCGCCGATCAGGGCCGGTTCCGGATCCACCCGGCGCTGCTGCACGCCGCGTTGCTCCCGCTCGGCCTCGGGCGGTTCGTCGACACCTCCCGGCCCGAGGGCTGGCTGCCGCTGCGGTGGACGGGCATCCGCCTCGACTCCGCCCGGCCGACCGCACTGCGCGTCCGTCTGGCCCCCGCCGGCGAGAACGCGCTGTCCGTGACCCTCGCGGACGCCGGCGGAGCACCCGTCGGCGGCGTCGCCTCGCTGAGCCTGCGGCCCGCGGACGTCGAGAAGCTGACCGAGCTGAGCTTCGACCGGCAGGACTCGCTGTTCCAGCTGGACTGGGTCCCCCTCACGGTCGTGTCCTCTCCGGCCGTGGACCGGTACGCGGTGGTGGGCGGATCCGACGCGGTCACCGCGGCCCTGGGCCAGGACCGGGAGGTCTTCACCGATCTCGACGAACTCGCCGCCCTGGCCGGGGAGACACCCCCGGTCGTCATCGTCGGCATCGAGCGTGCGGACGGCGCCGACACACCCGCCGACGTCGAGCGGAACCTCCACCGCGTGCTGCGCTGGACGCAGACCTGGCTCTCCGGCGAACGGTTCCGTGACTCCCGCCTGGTCGTCGTCACGCGGGACGCGTTCCACGACGAGCAGGTGCCGCACCCCGACCCCGCGGCTGCCGCGGTCTGGGGATTCCTGCGTACCGCGCAGACCGAGAACCCGGGCCGGTTCACGCTCGTGGACACGGACGACCAGCCCGCCTCGTGGGCCCTCGTCCCGGCTGCGGCCGGAACCGGGGAAGCCCAGCTCAAGATCCGCGCCGGCCGGGTGACCACACCTCAACTGGCCCACGCCACGGGCGACTTCGACGGGGCACCGGACGCTCTCGGCTCCGGTTCGGTGCTGATCACCGGCGGCACCGGCGGCCTGGGCGCGATGCTGGCCCGGCACCTCGTCGCGCGGCACGGGGTGCGCCGACTGGTGCTGACCAGCAGGCGTGGGGCCGAGGCTCCGGCGGCGGCCGCGCTGCGCGAGGAGCTGACCGGGGCCGGGGCGCACGTCGACATCGTGGCCTGCGACGTGACCAGCCGCGAGTCCGTCGCCGAACTGATCGCCGCGGTGCCGTCCGAGCACCCGCTGACCGCGGTGATCCACTGCGCGGGCGTGCTGGACGACGGCGTCGTGGCGGCCCTGACCGAGGACCGCCTGGACGCGGTCCTCGCGCCGAAGGTGCGCGGCGCCTGGCACCTGCACGAGCTGACCCGGCATCTGAACCTGTCCGCGTTCGTGCTGTTCTCCTCGATCGCGAGCGTGCTCGGCTTCGCGGGGCAGGCCAACTACGCGGCGGCCAACGCCTTCCTCAACGGCCTCGCGGAAGCCCGCCGGGCCGAGGGACTGGCGGCCCGCGCACTGGGCTGGGGCTTCTGGGCGGAGCGCAGCGAGATGAGCGCCGACCTCACCGACGCGGACGTGGTCCGCATGCAACAGCAGGGCGTGCAGCCGCTGTCGTCGCAGGAGGGGCTCGCGCTCTTCGACTCGGCGCTCCCCGCGGACGAGCCGGTGCTGGTGCCGGTGCGGCTGAACCTGACGGCGCTCGGCCCGATGGCGTCACCGCTGCTGCGCACGCTGGCCGGCCCGTCCGCCGGTGCCGCCGGCCCGGCCTCCACCGACCTCTCTCTCGCGCAGACGCTGACGTCGCTGCCGCCCGAGGAGGCGGAGGCGGCCCTGCTCGACGCCGTACGCACGCAGACCGCGCTCGTGCTCGGGCACGCCGACACCGGACGGATCGGCCCCGCCGCGACGTTCAAGACGCTCGGGATCGATTCGCTCACGGCGCTGGAGCTGCGGAACAAGCTTGCGGCGGTGACCGGCCTGAAGCTGCCCGCCACGCTCGTCTTCGACCACCCGAACCCGGCCGCCCTCGCGCAGTTCCTGGCCGCGAGCATCACCCCCGACTCCGGGGCCGACCCGCAGTCCCCGGCCGATCACCTGGTCAAGGAGATCGAAGGACTGGGCGCCCGGCTCGAGGACGCGTTCCTCGGGCTCGGTGAGGAGGACCAGGCCACCATTTCCAGTCTGCTCGGCGAACTGCAGGGCCGAGTCCGTTCGATGGCGAGCGCCGGGGCACCGGCCGGCATCGCCGACCAGATCAGTTCGGCCTCGGCGGGAGAGCTTCTCGCGCTGCTGGACAAAGAGCTCGGCTAGGGGAGAGCGATGACCAACGACAACAATGCCGACGTTCTCGACTACCTCAAGCGGACGTCGATCGAGCTGATCGAGACGCGAAAGCGCCTGCAGGAGCTGACGGACGCCGCTGCCGAGCCCATCGCGATCGTCGGTGTCGCCTGCCGCTACCCCGGAGGGGCGGCCTCCCCGGAGCAGCTGTGGGAGCTGGTGCGGGACGGCGCGGACGTCGTGTCGGACTTCCCCGACGACCGCAACTGGGACCTGGAGTACGACCCGGACCCGGACCGGCCCGGCACCTGCTACACCCGCAAGGGCGGCTTCCTGTACGACGCGGGTGACTTCGACGCCGAGTTCTTCGGGATCAGCCCGCGCGAGGCGTTGTCCGCCGACCCGCAGCAGCGGCTGCTCCTGGAGACCGCGTGGGAGTCCGTGGAACGGGCCGGTATCGACCCCGAGTCCCTGCGCGGCAGCGACACCGGCGTGTTCGCCGGGCTCGCCTACTTCGGATACGGCAACCACTTCGCCACCCCGGAGGCCATCGCCGGCTACGCGCAGATCGGTTCCCTGCTGAGCGTGGCGTCCGGGCGCGTGGCGTACGCCCTGGGGCTGGAGGGCCCGGCGGTGTCCACGGAGACCGCGTGCTCGTCGTCGCTGGTGGCGGTGCACCAGGCGGTGCAGTCGCTGCGGCAGGGCGAGTGCGGCCTCGCCCTGGCCGGCGGCGTCACCGTCGTCGGGATGCCGCAGGTCTTCCGGGAGATGTCGCGGCAGCGGGGTCTGTCCGTGGACGGCCGGTGCAAGGCGTTCGCGGACGCGGCGGACGGCACCGGCTTCGCCGAGGGCGTCGGCGTGCTGGTGCTGGAGCGGCTCTCGGACGCGCGCCGCAACGGACGCCGGATCTGGGCGGTGATCCGCGGTTCGGCGATCAACCAGGACGGCGCGTCCAACGGGCTGACCGCGCCGAGCGGACCGGCGCAGCAGCGCGTGATCCGGGCGGCGCTGGCGAACGCCCGGCTGCAGGCGGGCGACGTGGACGCGGTCGAGGCGCACGGCACGGGCACGACGCTGGGCGACCCCATCGAGGCGGGTGCCCTGCTGGCCACCTACGGTCAGGAGCGGGACGGCCTGAGCCCGCTGTGGCTGGGGTCGCTGAAGTCGAACATCGGCCACACGCAGGCGGCCGCGGGTGTCGGCGGCATGATCAAGATGATCATGGCGATGCGGCACGGGGTGCTGCCGAAGACGTTGCATGTGGACCGTCCCTCGACCCACGTGGACTGGTCGGCCGGGGCGGTGGAGCTGCTGACCGAGGCCCGGGAGTGGACCACACCGGCGGGCCGGCCCCGGCGCGCGGGCGTGTCCGCCTTCGGGGTCAGCGGCACCAACGCGCACGTCATCCTGGAAGAGGCGCCGCCCCAGGAGGAGGCGCCGGAACGCGCCCCGCAGGCGGGTGTCGCCGGCGGCCTGGTGCCCTGGGTGGTGTCGGGCAAGAGCGCGAAGGCCCTTCAGCAGCAGGCGGGCAGGCTGCGCGACTTCCTCGCCGCCGGCGCGGACCTGGACCTCGCCGACGCCGGCTGGTCGCTGGTGTCGAGCCGGTCGCGGTTCGAGCACCGCGCGGTGGTCCTCGGGCACGACCGGGAGGAGCTGCGATGCGCTCTGGCGGCGCTGAGCGACGGCGAGGAGTCCGCCGCGGTGGTCCGCGGTGTCGCCGGGGAAGTGGGCGGAACCGTCTTCATGTTCCCGGGCCAGGGCAGCCAATGGGCTGGCGTGGCACGGAAGTTGTACGACACCTACCCGGTGTTCGCGCAGAGCCTCGACGAGACGTGCGCACACTTCGACACCCACCTGCCCTTCGCGCTCAAGCCTTTGCTCCTCGCCGACGAGCTCGAACCCGCGCAGCGCGAGCGCACGGACATCGCGCAGCCGGCGCTGTTCACCCTGCAGGTCGGCCTGTACCGGCTCCTGGCGCGGTACTGCCCGCGCCCGGACCACCTCATCGGCCACTCCGTCGGCGAGATCGCCGCCGCCCATGTGTCCGGGGTCTTCGACCTGGACACCGCGGCCAGGCTCGTGGCCGCACGCGGACGGACCATGCAGACGGTCACCGAGCGCGGCGCCATGCTGGCCGTACGCGCCTCGGAAGCCCAGGTGAGCGCCCTGCTCGGGGAGTACGACCGGGTCGGCGTCGCCGCCGTCAACGGCCCGGAGTCGATCGTGGTCTCGGGCCTGCGCGACCAGGTCCACGCCCTGCGCGACCGGCTCGTCGCCGAGGGCACCTCGGCGAAGCTGCTCGCGGTCGACCACGCGTTCCACTCCCCGCTCATGGACCCGATCCTGGACGAGTTCGCGGCATCGCTCACCACGTTCCCCGCGGGCGAGATGGCGGTCCCGATCGTCTCGACCAGGCTGGGCCGCGAGGTCACGCTCCAGGAGCTGTCGACCGTCGAGTACTGGGTGAACCACGTCCGTGAACCCGTTCGCTTCCACGACGCGGTGGAGTGCGCCCGCGCGGCCGGTGCACGCGTCTTCCTGGAGGTGGGGCCGGGGGCGACGCTCGCGAGCATCACCCAGGAGGCCTTCGCCGCTCAGGGCGTGCACGACGCGGTGGTCCTGTCGGCGTCGCGGCGGGACCGCACCGGGCCGCAGGCGCTGACCGGCGCGCTGGCCGCACTGCACGTGAGGGGAGTCCGGGTCGACTGGGACGCCCTGTTCGGGGCGCGCCGCCGGGTGGACCTTCCGACGTACGCGTTCCAGCGGCAGCGGTACTGGCTGGACCTGCGGGCCGGCATGGAGTCGGCGGACGTCGCCTCCGCCGGTCTGGCGGCCCCGGACCACCCGCTCCTGGGTGCCGTGGTGGACCACCCCGGCACCGGCGAGGTGGTCTTCACCGACCTGTGGTCCCTGCGGACCCACGGCTGGCTGGCCGATCACGCCGTGTTCGGCGCGGTCGTCGTACCGGCGACGGCCTACCTGGACCTGGCGCTGTCGGCCGGCGACCACGTCGGGTGCGGCGCGGTCGAGGAACTCACCCTGGAAGTCCCCCTGATCATCCCCGACTCGGGCGATGTGCAGGTGCGGGTCGTCGTCGGCGCGGCGGACGAGACGGGGCGCCGCTCCCTGGACGTGTACTCACGCCCCGGCGAGGACGGTTTGGCGGTGGGCGGCTGGACCCGGCACGCGATGGGCGGCCTGGCACCGGGCACACCGCCGACGGCCGCGTGGGCGGACGACACCCGCGAGCTCGCCGTGTGGCCGCCGGCCGGCGCCCGGCAGCTCGCCATCGACAGCCTCTACGACGACTTCGCGGACGCGGGCTTCGACTACGGTCCGGCGTTTTGCGGGCTGCGCGAGGTCTGGCAGCACGGCGACGACCTCTTCGCCCTCGCCACCCTGCCGGATGCCGCCGAGGACCCGGCCGCCGGCGCCTTCCGCCTGCATCCGGCACTGATGGACACCGTCCTGCACGCGGCGATCGCCGGCGGGGTCATCGAGGTGACGGGCGAGCAGGGCCGGATGCCCTTCTCGTGGTCCGGCGCGGCACTGGCCGGCAGCTGCGGCCCGACCGTGCGGGTCCGCCTCTCCCCGGCCGGCGCCGACGCCGTGTCGCTGGCCGTCGCCGACGAGCAGGGCCGCAAGATCGCCTCGGTGAAGGCGCTGACGTTCCGGCCGGCAAGCGCCGAGCAGGTGCACTCGGCGCGCGGCGGGAAGGAGCGGTCGCTGTACGAGGTGCGGTGGCGGCCGGTCGAGGAGGGCGGGCGGGAGACCTACCGCGGGCCGTGGAGCGTCCTCGGCACGACGGGCGGCCTGGCCTCCCGGCTCGCCGCGGCGGGCGACGACACCGCCGTGCTCCACGCCTCCCTCGACGAGGTCCTCGCGGGACAGCCGCCCCGGCACCTCGTCCTGTGCCTGGACGACCTCGTCGCCGCCGGCCCCGATCTGCTCGCCACGGTCGGCGACACCGACAAGCGCGTGCTGGAGTGGGTCCAGCGGTTCCTCGCCGAGGACTCGCTCGCCTCGTCCACGCTGGTCGTGCTCACCCGCCGGGCCCTCGACACCGGTACGGGCGAGAGCGTCGAAAGCCTCCCCGGCGCGTCCGTGTGGGGCCTGATCCGCTCCGCCCGGACCGAGCACCCCGGCAGGTTCCGGCTGGTGGACGTCGACGACGCCGAGACGTCCCTCGCACGCGTCCCGGACGCGCTCGCCCTCGACGAGGACCAACTGGCGCTGCGCGAGGGCGCGTTGCTCGTCCCCCGCCTGGCACCGGCCGCACCCGAGGACCAGCGGCTCGAGCCGCCGGCGGCCGGCCCCCACCGGCTCGGCATCCCGAGCAAGGGCACGCTGGAGAACCTGACCTGGGTGGCGTGCCCCGAGGTCGAAGCACCCCTGACCAGCGGTCAGGTCCGCATCGCCGTACAGGCCGCGGGCCTCAACTTCCGTGACGTCACCATCGCGTTGGGGCTGGTGGACAAGACGGCCATCGACGCCGGGCTCGGCAGTGAGGGCGCCGGAGTCGTCCTGGAAGTGGCGGACGACGTGCCGGGTCTGGCCCCGGGCGACCGGGTGATGGGCATCTTCACCGGCGCCTTCGGCCGCACGGCCGTGGCCGACCACCGCATGCTCATGCCCATCCCCGACGGGTGGAGCTACGCCGAGGCGGCGTCCGTGCCGTGCACCTTCCTCACCGCCTACCACGGGCTCTTCCGCGTGGCGAACCTCAGGAAGGGGCAGCGGATCCTCATCCACGCCGCGGCGGGCGGCGTCGGCATGGCCGCCGTTCAGCTGGCCCAGCACGCCGGCGCCGAGATCTACGCCACCGCGAGCCCGGCCAAGTGGCCCGTGCTGCGCGGCCTGGGACTGGACGAGGCGCACCTGGCGTCGTCGCGCGACCTTCAGTTCGCCGAGAAGTTCCTGAAGGCCTCGGACGGCCGCGGTGTCGACGTCGTACTGAACTCCCTCGCGCACCAGTTCGTCGACGCCTCGCTGACGCTGCTGCCGGGCGGCGGACACTTCGTCGAGATGGGCAAGACGGACATCCGCGACCCCCGCCAGGTGGCGGCCGACCACCCCGGAGTCGACTACGAGGCCTTCGACCTCTACGAGGCGGGCCCGGACGCGATCCACGAGATGTTCCGGGCCGTCATGGACCTGTTCGCCGACGGGCGGGTGCGGCTGAACCCGATCTCCCTGCGCGACATCCGTGACGCGCGCCGGACCTTCCGCGAGATGAGCCAGGGCCGCCACGTCGGCAAGCTGGTCCTCGAGGTGGGCGACGGCCTCGGTGGCGGCACCGTGCTGGTCACCGGCGGCACCGGGGGAGTCGGTTCGCTCCTGGCACGGCACCTCGTAGCCGAACACGGAGTACGCAGTCTGCTGCTGGCCAGCCGCCGGGGAACGGCGGCCGACGGGGTGCCCGAGCTGGTCGCGGACCTGCAGAGCGCGGGCGCGGCCGTACGGGTCGTCCAGTGCGATGTCGCGGACCGGGCCGCCGTTGCGGACCTGCTCGCGGACCTGCCCGGCCGGTACCCGCTGACCGCGGTCGTGCACGCGGCGGGTGTGCTCGCGGACGGCACCGTCGAGTCGCTGACCGCGCAAAGCGTCGACCACGTGCTGCGCGCCAAGGTCGGCGGCGCCGTCACCCTGCACGAGCTGACCCGCGACCACACCCTGTCGGCGTTCATCCAGTTCTCCGCCCTCGCGGGCACGCTCGGCAACGCGGGACAGGCCAACTACGCCGCGGCCAACGCCTTCCTGGACGGTCTGGCGGCGCAGCGCAGGGCGTCCGGCCTGCCCGGCACCTCGCTGTGCTGGGGCTGGTGGGAGCAGAGCAGCGGCATGACCGGGGAGCTGGACCAGGCCGACCTCTCCCGGCTGCGGCGGATGGGCATCGCCGCGATGCCGACGCCGGAGGCACTGGCCCTGTTCGACGCGGCGTGCGCGAGCGGCAAGCCGGTCCTCGTCCCGGCCCGGCTGGACGTCGCCGCGCTGCGCGGCAAGAGCGGTGACGAGCTGCCGCCGCTGCTGCGCGACCTCGTCGACGGCGGCCGGCCGCGCCGCGCCGCGGCGAGCACGGCCAAGGCCGGCGGCTCGCTCTCCCTGGCCGCGAAGCTGGCCGCCCTGCCGGCGGACGAGGCACAGGCCGCCGCCCTGGACTGGGTCCGCGACCAGGCCGCCGTCGTGCTCGGCCACCCGTCGGGGACGGCCGTCGACATCGACCAGGCGTTCACCCAGCTCGGATTCGACTCGCTGACCGCGGTCGAACTGTGCAACCGCCTGTCCGCCTCGACCGGACTGCGCCTGCCGTCCACCCTCGTCTTCAGCTACCCGACCCCCCGCGAGCTGAGCGAGTACCTGTGCGGCCTGCTGCGCCCGGAAGCGGACACCGGCCCGGCCGAGGCCGCCGAGAAGGCCGGGGACGCCGAGATCCGCGAGCTGCTGCGGACCGTCTCGATCGAGAGCCTGCGCCGCGCGGGCGTCCTGGAAACAGTCCTGGCGTGCGCCGAGGCGCCCGAGCCGAGCGGCGACGCACCGGCGGCGGACGCGGACGCCGCGGCGGAAGAACTGTCGGACCTGGACCTGGACGCACTGGTCGACCTGGCTCTGGGTGAGAAGGGGTAAGTGACATGACCAACTCCGCAGATCGCACCGCGGACGGCACGGACCGGGTCCAGCGGGCACTCCGCACGCTCATCGAGGAACGCGACCGCCTCCGGCAGGAGAACGACGCCCTGAAGACCGGCCGTGGCGAGCCGATCGCCGTGGTGGCCATGGCGTGCCGCTACCCGGGAGGCGTCTCGACGCCCGAGGACCTGTGGGACGTGGTCCGCGAAGGCCGGGACGTCGTCGGGGACTTCCCGCAGGACCGCGGGTGGCGAGACGTGTACGACCCCGATCCCCAGGCCGCCGGCAAGGCGTACACGCGCCAGGGCGGGTTCCTGGCCGACGTGGCCGGTTTCGACGCGGACTTCTTCCACCTCAGCCCGCGTGAGGCGCTGGCCGTCGACCCGCACCACCGCCTGCTGCTGGAGACGTCCTGGGAGGTCTTCGAGCGGGCCGGCATCGTCCCCGCCGACGTGCGCGGGTCCGAGGTCGGCGTCTTCTCCGGGGTCAGCTCCTCCGAGTACGGGTGGCGTTTCCTGGAGGGCGGCCAGAAGGAGCTGGAGGGCTACTTCCTGTACGGCAGCGCGCTGAGCGTCGCGTCCGGCCGGGTGGCGTACGAGATGGGGCTGACCGGGCCGGCGGTGTCGGTGGACACGGCCTGCTCGTCGTCGCTGGTGGCCCTGCACATGGCGGTGCAGTCGCTGCGTTCGGGGGAGTGCTCGCTCGCACTGGCGGGCGGGGCCCTGGTGATGGCGACGCCCGCGATGTTCGTGGAGTTCTCCCGGCAGGAGGCCCTGTCGGCCGACGGCCGGTGCAAGGCCTTCGCGGACGCGGCCGACGGGACCGGCTGGGCCGAGGGGGTGGGCGTGCTGCTCCTGGAGCGGCTGTCCGACGCCCGGCGCAACGGCCACCCGGTGCTGGCCGTCGTACGCGGCAGCGCGGTGAACCAGGACGGGGCCAGCAACGGGCTGACCGCCCCCAACGGCCGCGCCCAGGAGAAGGTGATCCGCAAGGCACTGGCGAACGCGGGCGTCTCGCCCTGTGAGGTCGACCTCGTCGAGGCCCACGGCACCGGAACCGCCCTGGGGGATCCCATCGAGGCGGGCGCCCTGCTGGCGACCTACGGCAAGGACCGGCCCGAGGACAGGCCGCTGTGGCTGGGGTCCCTGAAGTCGAACATGGGGCACGCCCAGGCCGCCGCCGGGGTCGCCGGCGTCATCAAGGCCGTGCTGGCCATGCGCCACGGCTACCTGCCGAAGACCCTGCACGTGGACACGCCCTCGCACCACGTCGACTGGTCCTCCGGCGCGGTCGAACTCCTGGTGGAGGGACGTGAGTGGCCCCGCACGGGCGGTCCGCGGCGGGCCGGGGTGTCCTCGTTCGGCGTCAGCGGCACCAACGCGCACGTGATCCTGGAAGAGGCCCCGCCCGAGGAGCAGCCGGACGAGCGGGGCCCGGACGCGGGCGTGGTGGGCGCACTGGTGCCGTGGGTGGTGTCGGGCAAGCGGGCGAAGGCCCTTCAGGAGCAGGCGGGCAGGCTGCGCGACTTCCTCGCCGCCGGCGCGGACCTGGACCTCGCCGACGCCGGCTGGTCGCTGGTGTCGAGCCGGTCGCGGTTCGAGCACCGCGCGGTGGTGCTGGGGCGCGGCCGTGACGAGCTGCTGAGCGGCCTTTCCTCGCTGAGCGAGGGTGCGGACTGCGCCGGGGTGGTCCGCGGCGTCGCCGGGAACCTCGGGGGCGTCGCCTTCGTGTTCCCCGGGCAGGGCTCGCAGTGGATCGGCATGGGCCGGGAGCTGTACGACGCCTTCCCGGTCTTCGCGCAGTCCCTCGACGCGTGCGCGGCCGCACTGTCGGAGTGGGTCGACTGGTCGCTGCTCGACGTGGTGCGCGGCGTGGCGGGGGCGCCCACCTTCGACCGGGTGGACGTGGTGCAGCCGGCGCTGTTCTCCGTGATGGTGTCCCTGGCCGCCCTGTGGCGGTCCTGGGGCGTGGAACCGGCCGCGGTGGTGGGCCACAGCCAGGGCGAGATCGCCGCCGCCCACGTCTGCGGTGCGCTGTCCCTGCGGGACGCCACCAAGATCGTGGCACTGCGCAGCAAGGCCCTGATCGAGCTGAAGGGGCTCGGCGGGATGGCCTCGGTCGCCCAGTCCGCGGACGTCGTGGAAGAACAACTGGCGCCGTGGCGCGACCGGGTGAGCGTCGCCGTGGTCAACGGACCCCGCTCCGTGGTGGTGTCCGGGGAACCGGACGCGCTCGACGAATTCGTCGAGAAGATGAAGGCCGACGGCGCCCAGGCGCGGAGAATTCCGGTCGACTACGCCTCCCATTCCCACCAGGTGACCCGGGTCCGCGACCAGGTGATCGGCGCGCTGTCCGACGTGAAGCCGAAGTCGTCGACGCTGCCCTTCTATTCGACGCTGTACGGCGAAATCGTCGACACCGCGGGGCTGAACGCCGACTACTGGTACAACAACCTGCGCGAAAAGGTCCTCTTCGAGACGTCCGTCCGGCAACTGGCCGCGGACGGCTTCCGGGTGTTCATCGAAGCGAGCCCGCATCCTGTGCTGAACGTCCCGGTGGAGGAGATCGTCGAGGACGTGGACGACGCGCTGGTCCTGGCGTCGACGCGGCGCGACCGCGACGAGGTGGAGGCCGTGCTCGGCTCGCTGGCGCAGCTGTACGTCCGGGGCGGATCCGTCGACTGGGATGCCCTGTTCACCACGCGCCGGCGGGTGGACCTGCCGACGTACGCCTTCCAGCGGCAGCGGTACTGGCTGACCTCCTCGCCCACGGCGGCGGTGACGGCCGAGGTGTCCCCGGCTCAGCCGCCCGAGGACGACGACGAGGTCGTCCCGCTGCCGGAGAGGATCTCCGCCCTCTCCGAGGACGAAGCCCGCACCCTCGTCCTCGACCACGTCCTCCAGAAGGCCGCCGTCGTGCTCGGACACCCCTCCAGCGCGTCCATCGACCCCGACGAGAAGTTCTGGGAGATCGGGTTCGACTCGATGCTGTCGATGGAGCTGAGCAAACGCCTGAGCGCGTCGACCGGACTGAAGCTCAGGGCGAACATGGTGCTGCGGCACCCGACCGCGCGACTGATCGCCGGGCACATCGTGTCCTCGATGGCCGCGTAGGAATGTCCCGCCGGCGGGACACCGCAAGCTCGACAGCGGCCTGTCCCGCCGGGAATCACGTTGTCTTGAACGGCCGATCCACCCCCCGGACCATGGGGGGTGATCTGCGAATTCCTCCGGTGTCCCGGTTTGTTTGTCGAGGGGTTGGTCTCAGTGCGTTCATTCGGTGCGTCCTCTGCGCACAAAGGCATGTGGCGGGCGCAGCAAATGGCTCCCGACACGCCGAACCATGCGCTGACCATGTGGGATGTGGACGGCGAACTGGACGCGGCGGTCATCCAGTCCGCTTTCCTGCACGTCATGGGCGAGGCGGAGGTGCTGCGCGTCAACTTCGCCGACGACGGCGGCCACCTGCGCCTCATCCCCCGGGAACTGGGCGACTGGCGGCCGTTCTTCCTGGATCTGAGCACCGAGGCCGACCCCGAGCAGGCGGCCCGCGACGCCCTGGCCGACCTGGTGCGCCGGCCGTTCGACCTGGAGCGGGACCTGCTGTTCCGGCTCGGTGTGGTCAAACTCGCGCCGGCCCGCTCGCTGTTGGTGATCGCCTATCACCACCTCATATCGGACGGGTTCGGCGCGGGCGGCCTGCTGTCGAAGCGGCTCGCCGAGGTCTACACGGCGCTGGTGCGCGGCGAGCAGGTGCCCCAGCTGCCGCACCCCTGGGACGCCGAGTCCTTCGCGACCGAGGCGACGGAGTACCTCGCCTCCCCGAAGTTCGCCGAGGACTCCGCGTTCTGGCGCGACTACCTGACCGATGCGCCCCCGCCCGCGCAGGTTCCGCGCGTCGCCCTGTCCGACGCGCAGCGGTCCGCGCTGTCCGAACCGCTGAGCAGCGCCGACCGCTGGTCCGAGGTGGCCGAGACCATCGGCATGGTCAGCCGGACACTGACCGTTCCCCGCGCCGAGTTGGACGTGTGGACCAACACCGCGCAGTCCATGGGCCTGTGGATGTCGCAGATGCTGACCGCCGCCACGGCGGTGTTCCTGCGGCACCGCTGCGACCGGCCGGAGTTCCTCCTCTCGCTGGCCGTCGGCAACCGGGTCGGCGTGGCGAGCCGGACGCCCGGCCTCGCGGTGAACGTGGTGCCGGTACGGGTGAAGATCGGCCTCGGCGCGACCTTCACCGAGGTCGCCGACACGCTCGTCGAGGAGACGTACGAGCTCTTCGACCACACCGCCTGCCACTACTCCGACATCCAGCGCGCGGCCGGAACCGTCCTGAGCGGCCGCGGCAGTTACGGCGCCGTCGTGAACGTCGTCGAGTTCGTGGAGCAGCTCCGCTTCGGCGACAGCCCGGCCCGCTACTCGGGCGCGACGACCGGCACCTTCGAGGAACTGTCGATCGGCGTCTACACCGACGGCAGCCCCGACAGCGACCTCTACATCCGGCTCGACGCCCCCGCAAGCCTGTACCACCGCGCGGAACTGCGTTTCATCGGCGAAGAGCTGATCGCGTACATCCGCGCCGTGGTGGCCGCCGGCGCCCAGCCGGTCGGTGCGCTGGACGTGCTCGGCGGTGCCGAGCGGCACCAGGTCCTGAAGGCGCCGAACGCCACCGACGCGCCGCTGCCGGGGCTGACGGTCCCGCAGCTGTTCGCCCGGGCGGTGCAGCGGGATCCCGACGCCGTCGCGCTGGCCTGTGGCGACACCACGGTCTCCTACCGGGAGCTGGACGAGCGCTCGAACCGCGTGGCCGAGGCGCTGCGCCGGCGGCACGTCGGACCCGAGACGGTCGTGGCGGTGGCGATGCCCCGGTCGGTGGACCTCGCCGTCGCCCTGCTCGGCGTGGTGAAGGCGGGCGGAGCCTACCTGCCCGTCGACCCGGCGCTCGCGGCGGAGCGCATCGCCTCCCGGATCGGCGAGGCCTCGGCACGCGCACTGCTCACCGACGCGGCGACAGCCGGACGGCTCTCGGCCGGCGGGGACGTCCCGGCGATCGTGTTCGACGACCTCGTGGCGGACACCGCCGGCGACGACGGCGACGCCGCCCCGCCATCCCCCCTGAGCCTCCATCAGGACAACCTGCTGGCCGTGCTGTACGACTCCGGGCCGGCCGGCGGGGCCACCGCGGTCGGGGTGACGCACCGGAACGTGGAGCGGTTCGTCCTGGACCACCACTGGCAGGAAGCCGGCCACAGCACCGTGCTCTGGCACACGCCGCACACCTCCGACGCACTCGCCCTGGAGCTGTGGGCGCCCCTGCTGGGCGGCGGCCGGGTGGTCGTGGCTCCCCCCGGGGAGCTCGGCCCCGACGTGCTGAGCAAGGCTCGCGCGGACCACGGGATCTCCACGGTGTGGCTGCCCGCGGGCCAGTTCTCGGCGATCGCCGCCGAGCGCCCCGAATGCCTCGCCGGGCTGCGTGAGGTGTGGACCGGCGGCGACCGTGTGTCCGCGGCCGCGCTGCGCCGGGTCCGTCAGGCCTGCCCCGAGCTGACGATCGTCCACGGCCACGGCCTGACCGAATCGACCGTGTTCGCCGCCTGCCACCGCCTGGCCGCCGGCGAACCGGTGCGCCACGCGGGCACGGTCGGCCGCCCGATGGACAACACCGCCCTGTACGTACTGGGCCCGGGCCTGACGCCGGTCCCCGTCGGCGTGACCGGAGAGCTGTACGTGGCCGGTCCCGGCGTGGTGCGCGGTTACCCCGGGCGGCCCGGCCCGACCGCGGAGCGCTTCGTGCCCTGCCCGTTCGGCCCGGCCGGCGCCCTCATGTACCGCACCGGCGACCGGGTGCGCTGGGGCACCGACGGCCGGCTCGAGTACGCGGCCCGGGCCGACGCCCAGGTGGACGTACGCGGCGTCCGGGTCGAGCTGGCCGAGGTCGAAGAGGTGCTGTCCGAGCACACCGGGCTCGCGCAGTCGGTCGTGGTCGTCCGGGAGGACGGCTCCGGTCAGCGGCACCTGGTGGCCTACGTCGTCCCGGTGGCCGGCCGGACCGTCTCGGCCGACGAACTGCGCCGGTTCGCCGCGGGCTGGCTGCCGGAGTCCATGGTGCCGTCGGTGTTCACGGTGCTGGACCGCCTGCCGGTGACGGCGGGCGGCAGGGTGGACCGGGCGGCGCTGCCGCAGCCCGAGTTCGACGAGCGCACCTACCGGGCACCGCGCAACGACACCGAGCGGATGCTGGCCGCGGCGTTCGCCGACGTACTCGAACTGGACCGGGTCGGCATCGACGAGGACTTCTTCGACCTCGGCGGCAACTCGCTGCGGGCGATCCGGCTGGTCGGCCTGATCCGGGCCGAGCTGAAGCAGGAGGTGTCCATCCGCAGGCTGTTCGCGGCGCGCACCATCATCGGCCTGTCGGACATGTTGAAGGACCTCGGCCAGTCCAGCAGGCCGAGCCTGCGCAGGCGGACCAAGGAGGGCGCGGTCCTCTGACCGCCGCCCGCCGCTCAACCGCCCTCCCGTCAGCGGGGTGAGGAGAAAGGGAATCATGGATTCTTTGACAGAAGCCCTGCTGTCCGGGGCCGGCCCGGACGAGATCGGGCGACACGAACTTCCGCCGGAGTACGAGGCCGCGCACCTCCTGGCCTCCGACCTCGGCATGTTCGACGGCGTCGAGGACAAGGACGTCCGCAAGTCGTTGCACGTCGGGCAGGTTCCGATGCCGGACATCGCGCCGGACGAGGTGGTCGTCGCCGTCATGGCGAGCTCCATCAACTACAACACGGTGTGGTCGGCGACGTTCGAGCCGGTGCCCACGTTCCAGTCCCTGAAGCGCTACGCCCGCCAGGGCGGATACGCCGCCCGGCACGACCTGCCGCACCAGGTGGTGGGATCGGACGCGGCCGGGGTCGTCGTACGGGTCGGGGCCGGGGTACGGCACTGGAAGGCGGGCGACCACGTGGTCGTCAGCTGTGTCCAGGTCGACGAGCAGGAACCGGCGACGCACGCCGACGCGATGCTTGGAGCGGGGCAGCGGATCTGGGGCTACGAGACGAACTTCGGCGGGCTCGCCCACTACACGGTGGTGCGCGCGAGCCAGCTGCTGCCCAAGCCGGCGCATCTGACCTGGGAGGAGTCGGCGAGTGTCCTGCTGACCGCGGCGACCTCGTACCGGATGCTGGTCGGCGACAACGGCGCCCGGATCAAGCAGGGCGACATCGTGCTCGTCTGGGGCGCGACGGGCGGTCTCGGCGCGTTCGCGGTGCAGATGGTGAAGAACGCGGGCGGTATCGCCGTCGGCGTGGTCAGCTCCGAACGCAAGGCCGAGGCGCTGCGCCGGCTCGGCTGCGACGTGGTGATCAACCGCAGCGAGATCGGCATGGGCGGGGACGGCGCGCCCACCCCGGAACGGACCATCGAGCTGGGCAAGCGGCTCGGGCGGGAGATCCGGCGGCAGGTCGGCGAGGACCCGCATGTCGTGTTCGACTACGTCGGGCGGGCCACGTTCGGGATCTCGGTGTTCGTCGTGCGCAAGGGCGGAGTGGTCGTCACCTGCGGGTCGAGCACCGGCTACGACCACCACTTCGACAACCGCTACCTCTGGATGAACCTCAAGCGGATCGTGGGCAGCCACGCCGCGAACCTGCAGGAGCAGGCGGAATGCAACCGGCTCTTCCGGCTGGGGCACCTTTCCCCCGTCCTCTCCGAGGTCTTCCCGCTGCAGGAGGTCGGCGAGGCCGCACGGCTGGTCCAGACGAACCGGCACACCGGAAAGGTCGGCGTGCTCTGCCTCGCGCCCGAGGAGGGACTCGGCGTCACCGATCCCGCACTGCGGGAGAAGATCGGGGCCGCGCGGCTCAACCCGCTGCGCGCCGGCGGTGCGCCCGGATCCGCAGGGGTGTCATGACATGGGCATCGGCATCCTCTCCACCGGCTCCTACCTGCCCAAGCACGAGGTGGGCAACGAGGAGGTCGCCGAGCGCGTCGGCGTCACCGCCGAGTGGATCGAACGCAAGACGCAGATCCGGTCGCGGCGCTACGCGGCCGAGCACGAGGCGACGTCCGACCTGGCGGTGAAGGCCGCCGAACGCGCGCTGGCCCAGGCGGAGTTGACCGCCCACCAGATCGACTACATCATCGTCTCGACCTCCACCGGGGACTTCCCGCAGCCGCCCACCTCGTACCTGGTCCAGCACGGCCTGGGCGCCTACGGCGCGGCCTGCTTCGACGTCAATGTCGTCTGCAGCGGCTTCGTCTACGCGCTGTCGCTGGCCCACAGCCTGGTGACCGTGCGCCCGGACACTCGGGTGCTGGTGATCGGGGCGGACGTGTACTCGCGGATCCTGGACTTCACCGACCGCAGGACCGCGGTCCTGTTCGCCGACGGCGCCGGGGCCGCGGTCGTCGGGGCGGTGCCCGAGCCGTACGGGATCATCGCCAGCGACCTGTCCAGCCGCGGCGACGCGCACCATCTGATCCGGGTCGAGGCCGGCGGCAGCCGCAATCCGGCGTCGGCGGCGACCGTCGCGGACGGCGGCCACTTCTTCCGGATGGACGGCCGCGGGGTACGGGACTTCGTCGCCGAGCACGTGCCGCCGGCGCTGCTCGCGCTGGCCCGCAGGGCCGGCGTGGACATCGGCGCGGTCGACCACTTCATACCGCACCAGGCCAACGGCGTGATGCTCGGCGAGGTCGTCGAGCGCACCGGGCTGGGCGCCGCGCAGACGCACCGCACCCTGATCAGGTACGGCAACGTCGGCAGTGCCTCGGTGCCGGTCGCACTCGACGAGGCCCACCGCACGGGCGCGCTGTCGCCGGGTGACCTGGTGCTGCTCGCCGGGTTCGGCGGTGGCATGTCGATCGGAGCATCACTTCTGACCTGGGGGGCCCACGCATGACCACGTCCACGCACCAAGCCGGTGCCGGCATCGACCGGGTGGGTGTCGCCGGCAGCGGCATCATGGGCACCGGCATCGCCGAACTGTGCGCGAAGGCCGGGCTCGACGTGACGGTCGCCGTGTTCTCCGAGTCGTCGCTGGTGACGGCGCCCGAGCGGCTGGCCGCGTCCCTCGACCGGGGCGTGGCCAGGGGCAAACTGACCGCCGAGGAACGCGAGGCGGCGCTGGGCCGGGTGTCGTACACCCGCGACCTCGCCGAACTGGCGGACCGCCAGTTGGTGATCGAGGCGGTCAAGGAGGACGAGCAGCTCAAGCTGGACCTGTTCGCCACCCTCGACAAGATCGTCGAGGACCCGGACGCGATCCTGGCGACCAACACGTCCTCGATCCCGGTCGTACGACTCGCCGCCGCGACCCGGCGCCCGGGCCAGGTGCTCGGCATCCACTTCTTCAACCCGGTGCCGGCGCTGCCGCTCGTCGAGCTCGTCGCCTCCGTGCGCACGGACGAGGCGGTGAGCGCGCGGGCGCTGGTCTTCGTCCGCGACGTCCTCGGCAAGAAGCCGATCGCCTCGCCGGACCGGGCGGGCTTCCTCGTCAACGCGCTGCTGTTCCCCTATCTGCTCTCCGCCGTCCGGATGGTCGAGTCGGGCCTGGCGCCGGCCGAGGTCGTCGACCAGGGCATGGAGCAGGGCTGTTCCCACCCGATGGGCCCGCTGCGGCTCGCCGACCTCATCGGCCTGGACACCACCGTGTCCATCGCGCAGGCCATGTACGAGGAGTTCAAGGAGCCGCTGTACGCGCCTCCGCCGCTGCTGCTGCGCATGGTCGAGGGCGGCCTGCTGGGCAAGAAGTCCGGCCGTGGCTTCTACACGTACACGTGAGCGGTGCGCGAGAGGGCCCGGCCGACCGTCAACGGTTGCGGGTGTCGTCCTGGTACGCCTGCCGGCCGGGGACATCACCATGCCGGGCCCGCCAGCGGCGAACACCGCGCCCAAGCCCTCCCACACGATGACGTCCAGGCCAGGCTCGTACTCGCCGGTGGCCTCGTTCAGGACCTGCGGGCCGGGCCGAAAGATCTGAACCCCTGCTACGGCAAGCGGGGCGCTCAGGCAGAGCGGTGGAAGGCCGTGGCTGACGAGGGCGTTTCCTTATGCGAGATCGGATGGTCGGCGGCTGACGGCCGGCCTCGCTGTTGCGGATTGCCCGATGGAGCCGTGGTGGTGGTGCGACATGAAGCCGGTCCAAGGGACCCGTGACCTCTTGGTGGTGTGGGACCGGTCACTCTGTCACAGGCAAGCACTCGGCGAGCAGGTCGACAATGTCGCGCCAGGCCCGCTGTGCGTGCCGTGGGTGGTGGCCGACGCCGGGGCGCGCGGTGTGGTCGACCGGTGGGTAGTGGAAGGCGTGCAGGGCTCCGCCGTAGACCACGAGGCGCCAGTCGACGCCCGCGGCCTGCATCTCGGCGGTGAAGGCGTCGCGTTGCGCGGGCGGCATGATCGGGTCTTCCGACCCGACCCCGGCCGCCCCCTGATCACCTGTCGGGCCGGACGGTAGAGGCGCCGCCGAACGGCGGGCGCGGGTATCGGCAAAGTGCGCTGGTGCGGCGGGGCGGGGCGGCCTGGTAGAGGCGCGGCCCCGGCGTGCCAGGTGTCGGGCGGGGGCCGGTCGCGCTCCCCGCCTGGCGCCCGGGTCGGCCGTGGCGACGCCCCACCGAAGGAAGGGCGTCGCCGGGCCGGGGCCAGGTATCGGACGCGGCGATCGGCGCATTGGCGGCTTGGGATGGATGGGCGTCGAGGCTGAAGGCGAATCGTGCAGCCACCGATCGTGTCGCGGTCCGGCCGGGTCAGGTGCCGGGGTAGACCAGTGTGTTCTCTTTGCCCAGGTAGGAGGGACCACTGTCGGCGTAGAGGGTGGTTTCTCCGTCGGACCAGCGCACGATCAGGTCGTCGTTGTAGCTGTCTCCGATGTAGTTGCCTGCGGTCATCACCAGGTCGTGGGTCCACAGCGAATTGGCGTCCAGCATGCGGTATTCGGATCCGAGACCTGCCGCGGAGGTGGCCACGTAGGTGTCCAGTTCGCCGTCGACCCAGCGGACGAAGATGTCCCAGTTGGGCTGCCCTGAGAGATCGGCACCGGTCACCAGTGTGGCGTCCTTCCACGTCCTGTTGGGTGCCAGGAGTTGGTGTTCGGTACCGAAGGTTCCGGCGCCGACGTAGGTGTACAGGGACAGTTCGCCATCGACCCAGCGGACGACGAGGTCGGTGACGTAGCCGCCGTTGTGGAACTGTCCTGCGGAAATCTGCATGGCGTCTTTCCACTGTGATTGGGGTGGGGCCATCTGGACTTCGTTGCCGAGCCCGGCGGTGCTGACGTCGGGGTAGAGCGTGACCTCGCCGTCCGACCAGCGGACCATGAGGTCGTACAGGGAGCTGCCGGCGAAGTCGCCCCCGGTGATGGTTACGGCGTGCGTCCATATGGACTTGGGCGGCGCGAGTTGCTTTTCCTCGAGGAAGCCGCCCTGGCCGTCGCCGGGGTACAAGGTGACCTCCCCGTCGGTCCATACGACGATGAGGTCGCTGTGGTGACTCCCGCTGTAGTCTCCTGATGCCAGAAGCTTGGCGTGCTGCCAGGTTGCCGCGCCTTCTGGGAACTTGTTCGCCTGGGACAGGCCTATGTACGGCGGAGGGTTCGAGGGCGGGTCCTGGTTGGTGATGGCGTCGTTCAGCAGATCGGCAGCGTTCTGACCGAAAAGCGGCGCGTAACTGGTCCAGTCATTGCTGCCACCGCCCCCTTTTCCACCGAGATTCCCTATCACTTTGCCGGTGAGGGTGGTCGGGTTCCAATCGACGATCCAAGGGCTCCCCGAGGTGCCACCGAAAAAGCCGCCGCAAGTCATCTGCATCTGCCGGTATCCGGCGAGCTGACTGGTGACCACTTGCTTGCTGCATTGGACGGCATAGCCTGTGTCGTTGCCGTGGGAGTTGGCCGGATACCCGATGATCTGGACCGTGTTGATGTAGCCGCTCGGCTGCGTGAAGGTGAGAGCGCCGTGCACGGCATCCTGCAGTTGCTTGCCGAACTGGTTCGGCGCCACCCGGGCGAAGGCGGTGTCCAGGTCGGACACCGGGAGTGAGGTCTGTGAAGGGCCGTAACGGGCGTCCAGGAAAAGATGCTGGACCTTGAAGATCCCGAAGGGCTGCTTGTCGGGTCCGGCTCCCATGATGAACTTGGGAACGAAGATGTAGTTGCCGCCCTTGAGCCCCAGGCCGCAGTGCCCGGCGGTGAGAACGATATTGCGTGTGCTGCTGTCGATGACGGACCCGGTGCAGTACCAGTCTTTACCATTCGGGCCTTGTGCGAAGAAGGTACCGACGACCGGCGTTCCGCTGAAGTGCTCGGGAGCGGGGGTGCCAGGAGGGGCGCCTGCCGCGAGACCGGAGGAGGCCTTGACCCTCCGGCCGAGAGGCTTGTCTCCAAGAGGCTTGGCAGCCGCCATACGAGCCGCTGTCCAGTATTCGGCGGCGACACGGCTCTCCTTCCCGACCGCTCGGCCCGTCGTCGGTCCGGGTGCTTTGGTCGGCGCCACGCGGGGCGTTGGAGACCGCGAAGCCGTGGGTGCCGGCGACGGAGCGGGTCTGGACGGGACGGATGGCGGCTTGTCCGCCGCCAGGGCCGCATCGGCGCCAACTGTGGCGAGGACGGCCGCACACAGACCGACGGCGAGAGGACGGAACAATCGAAAGTGCCGCACCGATACCCTTTCAGAAAGGTGGCGAGGGAAGGCGCAAAAAGGAACGGGAGCCGCGCACGCTGCCGGAGGCTCCGGTCAGTACGACGCCGCTCAACCGGCGTTCTTCACACGGAGCGTAAGATGATGTTCACAGATGATCAACGGCTTTTTGACAGCATGCGCACAGGCCCGTCATCCCGCCTGCACACGACTTCCTCCACAGGCCGGACCCGTCCGGACGAACGAAAGCTGAGGATCGCTCTCGTGATGTTGCCCCGCACTCTCGCCGCACTGACCGCGATGACCGCCGTCACGCTGGCACTCACCGCCGCGGGCCCCCCGCCCACACCGGTGGCCTCACTCCCCTCGGCGTCGGCGACCGATCCTGATTACCCCTATCTGTGGCCGGAGGAGGGCACCCCCCAGCCACGCGATGCGCGCCCGGGCGACACACTCCTCGTGTCCACCAACGACGGGGTCGCGCATCCGCAAGACACCGTCCGCTCACCGGTGTTCACCGAACCGGTAACCCTCCACGGCGCCAAGTCCAGCTACGTCACCGCCGCAACGGTGCGCTGTGATGCCAAACCAGGGGTGTATCCTGTCTACCTGGTCGGAGAGCAGCGCGACTCCACGGTGTGGGCCAAGGTACGGGTGCAGCCCACGAGCGTCCCCACCGCAGCGTGCGCCCATCCTTCTCCGTACACCACCGAGGAGCTGTGGCCGCTACTGAGTCCTGTGGCACCGGTGCGGCCCGGCGAGAGTGCCCACATCGCGCTCGGTGCCAACGCGGCCGCGCTCGTGGGCGACGTCGTTGACTCCCCCACGTTCGACGGGCACATCAGGTTGCGTGAGACCAAGCCTCGCGACCAGCGGGAAGCCGTGCAGCCCACACTGGAGCAGCTGACCCATTCCTTCACGGCCGACGTCACCGTACGATGCGGCACCCGACCGGGCCTGTATCCGGTCCGCTTCGGTTTCGGCGGCGGTGCGGGGGACGGTGGGGTGGACTACCGCTTCGAGACCCAGGTGCGTGTGCTGCCGGCTGACGGGAACTCACAGATGCACTGCAACCGCTAGCGAGTTGGGCGGTGGCCTCAACTGTTGGCAACGGCTGCGAAGCGCACTCCGGTCTTGGCCGTGAAGGAGAAGTCCACCGACCGACCGACCGTAGTCTCCGTGACCTGATCCACGGAGATCTGGCCGTGTGTGCACCGGACGCTCCAGGACCCACTGCCGGTGGCCGTTACAGTCACAGTTCCGTCCCCGACGCACGCGGTACGAAGCGTGTAATGCCCCGACGGAAAGCGGACCTTGCTGGCCGTCCAGTGCGTGTCACCGGGGCGGACGGCATGGGCGAAGGCGGGGTTACGGGCACTCTGGCGGGCTGCGGCAAGCAGATCGGCCTGGCTTGCGGTTGTCGCGGGTGCGGGCGTGTTGGTGGCAGGCGTGGTGGTCGGAGTCGCGGTGGCGGTGGGATGTGCCGGAGCTGGGTGCGCCTGGCCGGAGCCGGAACCACAGGCGGACAGGGATGTGGCGAGTACGGCGGCGGCCACTGTCACGAGGGCACGAGGGCGAGGGGTTTGGACCATGGCAGGGCTCCCGAGATGTCTGAGGCAGAGGACGAGCAGCGACCGCTCCGCCCCCGTTTCCCCGCGAGCTTAGCCCTGTTCACGTGACCAACTGCAGCACCAGGACATGGGGGAGCCGAGGATCTGAGGCGGATCCAACCGCCGGCACGGTCTTGTCCGCGATCCGCTCTACGGCGGCCCGGACCGCGTCCCGGCTGGCTGGCCGCCGGCGTCTCCGCGCCCGCCAGCAACGGTGGCTGGCAGGTTCGTCGGGGGCCTTGCTGCTGAACGGGGTGATCGACGACTTCAGTTTGCGGGGGCAGTCGCGTGAGCGTCGTCGTGGCAGGAGGATCCAGCGGATCTCGGCGAGGCCGAGAAGACGGTCATGATTTCGGGCCGAGGGGGAAAAGCCGCACGGCGTGATCACCGAACGGCGGGCTACATACAGGGCCCGGGTGAACGATGTCCGCTCGGAGGATGTCTGCGCGATCCGGGCCACCTCGTTGAGCAGGTCGCGGGTCCCGAACCGTGCCGTCGCCCCGGCACGGCGCATTCACCGCGGTGAGCACCCAGTGCTGGCAGTCCAGCGAAGTGGTGGCGTTGATGACGGAGTCGAGGACCACCATGTCGTACAGGCCGTGCTCGGCGAGCCGCTTTTCGATGGTGCGGATCATGCCGAGGACGCCCTGGATGTCAACAGCGTACTTGCCGGCGTGGTGCGGTACGGCTCGTAGTCGTCGATCAGGTAGCCCTCGTCGGTCCGTAGCTTCTTGGCGTAGTCGCCGTGGCCAGCGCCGAAGTCGACCACGCGCGGGTCGGAGGCCTTGCGCAGCCGGGGCAGGGCCAGCTTCTCCCACGGCCGCCACCACGGCGTACTCGGCGTTCAGGGCGATCTGCCCCTGGTCATCGATGACGACGCTGCCCCACGCGCCGTGCCCGCCGGTCATGTAGGAGATGGCCTGCTGGAACGGCTTATTGCGGGAGTTGGCGACGTTGATGGTCTCCCAGGGATCCACGGCCACTCGCCGATGGGGCCAGGATCGGCGTACACGATGCTCGCCTCGGTCTCGACCCGGTTGTGCAGGAGGTTGAACCGGATTGTCACTCAGGCGGACGTTCGTGCCCAGCATGACGGCCGGCGTGTGCGTGATGCCGAGTGCCTTCATCGCGGTACGCCTCGTAGAACGTGGTCTTGGGCGCGACGGTCCTCATGCGTCCTCGTCCTCCTGGCCCCTTGCTGCCGGCGGCCGGTCAGGAGACGGCGGCTTCGGTGAGCAGCCCCTCGGTGACGGTCGCGGCGATGCCGTCGAGGTGGTCGAAGAGGTAGAAGTGGCCGCCGGAGAAGACCTTCACGGCGAAGTCGCCGGTGGTGTGCGCCCGCCAGGTATGAGCATCCTCGACCGTCATCATCGGGTCGCTGTCCCCGGTCAGGGCGGTCACCGCAGCGGCGAGCGGCTCACCCCCGCGCCAGCGGTACGTGCCCAGGGCCTTGTAGTCGGCCCGCAGCGCCGGCAGCACCAGCTCCAGGAGGTCGGGGTCGCTGAGCATGGCCTGGTCGGTGCCGCCCAGCCTGCGCACATCGGCCAGCACATCGGCGTCGTCGAAGAGGTGGTAGGGGGCACTACCGGTCTCCGGGCCGCCCCTGCCGGACAGGAACAGCCGCTGAGGATCCGGCAGTTCGCCCCGGGCGAGCAGCCGGGCCGTCTCGAACGCGACGAGCGCGCCCATGCTGTGGCCGAACAGGGCGTACGGCCGTCCCGGGTCCGCGGCCAGTTCGCGGGCCAGCTCCCCGGCCACGGCCTCGACGAGCGGGACCAGGTCCGTGAACGGCGTTTCGCCGTAGCGGTCCTGGCGCCCCGGGTACTGCACCGACACCACGTCGAAGTGCGCGGGCAGCCGGTGTGCCAGGTCCTTGAACGCCGTCGCGGAGCCCCCCGCATGCGGGAAGCACACGAGCCGCGGCCCGTCCCCCGAGGCCGTGGTGAAGCGTCGCAGCCACGTGCTGTTCACTGTCGGTGTGTCCCTTCGTCAGTGTCGGACGACCGGTCCCCGCTCGTGCCGGGACCGGTCGTCCGTTCGTTTCGCGCGGTGTGTCATCCCTGCAGGGCCGGGCCGAACCAGGTGGTGAGGGCGCTGGTGAGCGCGGCGATGTCGGGGGTGTCGCCGCTGTCGGCCGCCCAGGCGACGTGGCCGTCGGGGCGGAGGAGGACGGCGGCGGGGGCGGGGATGTCGCCGATGGCGGGGACGGTCCAGTGCTCGTCCGCGCTGCGTGCTTCGGCGAGGTCGACGCGGTCGCTCCAGCCCTTGGCGCCGGCTGCCAGCCGGGTGTCGCCGTGCAGGTCGAGCAGGACGGGGCGGCCGGCGTGCAGCAGCTCGTACACACGGGTGGCGCCGTCGGAGGATGCCGTGAGGTCGGCGTCGGGGACGCGGCGGCCCGTCAGCGGGTGGTCGCCGTCGACCGGATACCGGATGTCGAGGGCGTTGAGCAGGTGGCGCAGGTACTGGTTGACCTCGTCGAAGACCATGAGGGAGCCGAAGACGTCCCGCAGCGCGTCGGTCTGCGGGCCGGGCCGCACCAGGGCGGACTGGGCGCGGGTGTTGTGCAGGACGCGTTCGGCGACGGGGTGGCGCTCGGCGTGGTAGGTGTCCAGCAGGCTCTCGGGCGCCTGGCCGCGTACGACTGAGGCCAGTTTCCAGCCCAGGTTGACGGCGTCCTGCACGCCCATGTTGAGGCCCTGGCCCCCGGCGGGGAAGTGGATGTGGGCGGCGTCGCCGGCGAGGAGGACCCGGCCCGCCCGGTAGCGGTCGGCCTGGCGCGCGGCGTCGTTGAAGCGGGAGATCCAGCGGGGGTTGCGGATGCCGAAGTCGGTGCCCGCGACCCTGGTCAGGGATTCCTTCAGGCGTTCGAAGGTGACGGGCTCGTCGCGGCCGGGGACGTGGTCGTACTCGGAGGTGATGACCCGGTGCCAGCCGGGTTCGAAGGCGATGGCCGAGTAGTCGCCGACCGGGGTGCGGCGTACCCAGACGTAGTCCTCGGGCAGGTCGGGGAGTTCGACGTCGCCGATGAGGGCGGTCATGGTGGCTTCGGTGCCGGGGAAGTCGATGCCCGCGAGCTTGCGGACGGTGCTGCGACCGCCGTCGCAGCCGACGAGGTAGCGGGCGCGCAGGGTCGCGGCTGTGGTCCCGCCCGTGTTCAGCTCGGCCGTGACGCCGGCCTCGTCCTGGCTGATCCCGCTGACCTCGCAGGCGCGGCGCAGGTGGACGCCGAGTCCGGTGGCCCATTCCTCCAGGAGCCGTTCGATGGAGGACTGCAGGATCATCAGCGGGTAGGGGTGCCGGGACTCGGACTCGTCGAAGTCCAGGTAGAGGCCGGAGAAGTGGCCCACCGGCTGCAGTTCGCCCTCGGCGAGGAAGCGGTCGAGGACGCCGCGCTGGTCGAGGACTTCCAGGGTGCGGGAGTGGATCCCGCCGGCGCGGGACTCGCCCGACCGCTCGGCGAGCTTCTCGACCACGGTCACGTCGGTGCCGGCCAGGCGCAGTTCGCAGGCGAGCATCAGGCCCGTCGGCCCGGCACCCACGATCACCACGTCCGTGTCCATGCGGGTGTCTGCCACGTCGTTCCCCCTCATTCCACTGCGCCTGTCACGTCGTTGCACCACCTCCACGGTCCGGCACATGGATCAGCGGTTCAAGACAACTCGGTGCCGGGGCGGTGCCCACCGCCGTCCGACGTGCCTTGTCCCGCCGGCGGGACACGCCTACGAGGCGGCTCCATGGCCGCCGGCTCCGGGCACACATCGAGCACACATCGGGCACACATGAAGCCCGCCGGTGCCCTCGGGGGGTGGTGGGGGCGCCGACGGGCGGTTCGGGGCTCCGCGAGGGCTCATGGCCGGCACATCGGAGCTCACGACTCGAGAGCATCACCTTTCGCGCTCGACGGATGCTCGCGGGGCGATGGAGGGCCGGCCTGGCCGAAGTCGTCGTCGTCCGGCGCTCCAACCGGCTTCGAGTGACATGGAAGAGGCTGGCCGCTGGTTCATCACGACAGCTGGTTCATCACGACAGCTGACTCATCACGACGGCCGGAAAGGGGAAACCCATGACCGCCCTGGACGACATGCCGGTCGGGCAGCAGCGCGGCACGGTCGCCGAACTCGAGGCCATACGTGACGCCGTGCGCCGAGGGCCCAGTGCAAGGGCCACGCAGGCACAGCACGCCAAGGGCAAGCTCACGGCCCGCGAACGGCTCCGGCTCCTCTTCGACGACGGCCGGTTCACCGAGGTCGAGGGCCTGCGCAGACACCGGGCGAGCGGCTTCGGCCTGGAGGACAAGCGTCCCTACACCGACGGCGTGGTCACCGGCTGGGGCCGGGTCTTCGGGCGTGTCGTCTTCGCGTACGCCCATGACTTCAGGATCTTCGGAGGCTCCCTCGGCGAGGCGCACGCCGAGAAGATCCACAAGATCATGGACATGGCCGCCACCGCCGGGGCCCCGATCGTGGGCCTGTGCGACGGCGCCGGAGCGCGCATCCAGGAAGGCGTGACCGCGCTCGCCGGGTACGGCGGGATCTTCCAGCGCAACGTCCGCAACTCCGGGGTCATCCCGCAGATCAGCGTCATGATGGGCCCGTGCGCGGGCGGGGCCGCCTACTCCCCGGCGCTGACCGACTTCGTGTTCATGGTGCGCGGCACCTCACAGATGTTCATCACGGGGCCGGACGTGGTGCAGGCCGTCACCGGAGAGCAGATCAGCCATGAGGAGCTGGGCGGCGCCGACGCCCACACCGGTCTGTCCGGGGTCGCCGGATTCGCCTACGACGACGAGGAGAGCTGCCTCGCCGACGTCCGCTACCTGCTGTCCTTCCTGCCCTCCAACAACCATGAGCTGCCGCCGTCGGAACCCTGCGCCGACCGGCCCGACCGGCTCACCCCGGCCCTGCTCGACCTGGTGCCGTCCGACGAGAAGCGCGCGTACGACGTGCGCGAGGTCATCGAGGAACTCGTCGACGCCGGCGACTTCTTCGAGGTGCACGAGGCATGGGCGCCCAATGTGGTGTGCGCCCTGGCCCGGCTGGACGGTCATGTCGTCGGCATCGTCGCCAACCAGCCCGCCGTGCTCGCCGGAGTCCTCGACATCAAGGGCAGCGAGAAGGCGGCCCGGTTCGTGCAGATGTGCGACTCCTTCAACATCCCGCTCGTGACGCTGGTGGACGTCCCCGGATTCCTGCCCGGCGTCGGCCAGGAGCACGGCGGCATCATCCGGCACGGCGCGAAACTCCTCTACGCCTACTGCAACGCGACGGTTCCCCGGATCCAGCTGATCCTGCGCAAGGCCTACGGCGGCGCGTACATCGTCATGGACTCGCGCTCCATCGGCTCGGACGTGTCGCTGGCCTGGCCCGGCAACGAGATCGCGGTGATGGGGGCGGAGGGCGCCGCGAACGTCGTCTTCCGGCGCGAGATCGCGGCCGCGGCCGATCCCGCCTCCGCCCGCAAGCAGTACATCAAGGAGTACCGGGACCAGCTCATGCACCCGTACTACGCCGCCGAACGCGGCCTGGTGGACGATGTCATCGACCCCGCGGAGACCCGCGTCAGGCTGATCGACGCGCTCGCCGTGCTGCGCACCAAGTACGTGGCACAGCCGTCCCGCAAGCACGGGAACCAGCCCCAGTGACCTGCGAGCCCCACACCGGGCGACCGGTCCGTATATGGCGCCGCATGGCACCGCTTGGCGTTAGCTGGCGCCATCCGGTGTCATTTCGCGCCTTCGAGGGAGCCTGAGCGCGCCTGTCGCCGTCATGGCCCAGCTCGCCGCCCCGGCGTTTCCGCAGATAGAACGGTTTCCCCTGGAGGATGTAGCCGCGCGGCGCCATGAAGACTTGCGCATGGCGCCATGATGCTGCCATGATGACGTCATGGACCTCACGCCGTATGTCGACACCCTCCGCCGTGAACTCGCGGTGGCCGCCGAGGCCGGCGGGGAGGATGCCCGCGAGCTGGCCGAGCGACTCACCGCTCCTCTGGAGTCGGCGACCCGGCTGACCCTGCTCAACGTGCTCTCCGCGGCCATGGACGAGATCACCCGCGAGCTCGCGCCCGGCTCGGTCGACGTACGGCTGCGCGGGCTGGACCCCGACTTCGTGGTGACGCCACCGCCCACCGACGGCGGCGCCATCGCGGAGCCGACCGCGCCCGCCGAGCCGTTCCGGGCCCCGGTCCCGGCCGAGGGCGACGAGGGCGGCACCGCCCGCGTCAACCTGCGGCTGCCCGCGCATCTCAAGGCGCGTGCCGAGCAGGCCGCGAGCCGTGAGGGTCTGTCGGTCAACGCCTGGCTGGTGCGGGCCGTGTCGGCCGCGGTCGAGGGCGGCGCCCGTCCGGGTACACCGGAGAGGGCACAGGCCGTCGGACAGAGCTTCACGGGCTGGGTGCGCTAGCCGCGGCGCCCGTGCCTGCGCCACTTCGCCCACACCCCATCACGTCCCACCGCGGGGACGTCCTGAAGACCCATGAGGACGGGACAGCCATGCCTTCTTTCGACACTCCCGAAGCGATCTCGGTCACCGCGCGTGTGGAGGCCGGTTCCATCCAGTTCACCGCGGGCGAGCGGGCCGACACGGTCGTCGAGGTGCGGCCCCGTGACCCGAAGAAGACCCTGGACGTGCGCGCGGCCGAGCAGACCCAGGTCGCCTACGCGGGCGGCGTGCTGACCGTCAGGACGCCCAAGTCCAGCCTGTTCGGCCGCACCGGCGTCGTCGACGTGACGGTCGACCTGCCCGCGGGCTCGCGCATCGACACCTCCGGTGCCTGGACCCAGGTGCTCGGCGAGGGCAGGCTCGGCGAGGTCCGCGTGAAGACCTCTTCGGGTGATGTGCGCTTCGATGCGACCGGCCCGCTGCACCTGACCGCCTCGCACGGCTCGATCACCGTGGACCGTGCCGAAGGCCCGGTCGAGATCAGCACCAGCTCCGGCAGCCTGCGCGTCGGCCTCGTGGACGGGCCCGCCGTGCTGAAGAACTCCCACGGCACCACGACCGTCGGCGCCGTCACCGGCGAGCTGCGGGTCAGCGGCGCCAACGGCGACATCAGCATCGAGCGTGCCGAGGCCTCGGTGACCGCCACCACCGCCCACGGCACCCTGCGCGTGGGTGAAGTGGCCCGGGGCAAGGTCCAGTTGGAGACCGCCTACGGCGCCATCGAGGTCGGCGTCCGCCAGGGCACGGCCGCCTGGCTCGACGTCAGCTCGGGCTCCGGCCAGGTGCGCAACACCCTCAACACCTCCGACAGCCCGGAGAAGACCGAGGACACCGTCGAGGTCCGTGCCCGCACCCGCCACGGCAACATCGACATCCGCCGCGCCAAGGCCTGAACCCCGGCCCCGCGGACTCGTCCCACCTCGTACGCGCTCCATCCCCGTACACGCTCCATCCTCGTACGCACTTCACTCAGCCTTCGAACAGGAGGACCCATGCCTTCATCTGTCATGCCCACGCCCAGTCGGGCCGACGGTCACACGTCGCCCGCCGCCATCTCCACCACCCGGCTGCGCAAGTCCTACGGCGACAAGGTCGTGCTCGACGGCATCGACCTGCTCATTCCGGCCGGTTCCGTGTTCGCGCTCCTCGGCCCGAACGGGGCCGGGAAGACCACCACGGTGCAGATCCTGTCCACGCTGATCTCCTGCGACGGCGGGCAGGTCCAGGTGGCGGGCCATGA
>NZ_JBSFIH010000045.1:0-79908 GCF_053597455.1 Streptomyces sp. NPDC001393 | reverse complement strand
CGCGCGTGAGTTGACGGCCATCTGAGCGTCGAACATCTCGGCGGTGGTGTCCGGCGTACTGGCGAACCGGTAGATACCGGCGTTGTTGATCAGAATGTCCACTTCGCCTGCTTCAGCGGCAAGACGCAGGACATCTTCAGAGCTGCTCAGATCTGCAGCGACGAACCGGGCCTTCCCGCCTGCGGCAGCGATCTCTTTGACGGTCTCCGCACCCCGCTGCTCGTCCCGCCCGTGGACGATGACCGAGGCCCCCGACGCTGCCAGGCGAAGGGCAATGGCCCGGCCGATGCCGGCGGTGGCGCCGGTGACAAGAGCGGTGGATCCGTCCAGTTCTGCAGTCATGGAAAGCTCCTCCAAGCCGAGAGGAACGACATGCTGTCGTTGTTCCTCGTGTGACTGATGATCCTGATGGTTCATTCCAGGGCGGGGACGGACCCACGCCGGGCCGATCGTTGATCATGGTCCCGCCCGGGGGTATGGCCCATGTGATCTTGGGAGGCCGGCGAGCTCGCCTTCGCTGATCACGTCCCGGGCGACTGGAACGCGCCGTACTGCCGCCGGGGGGGGTGGAGGCGCCACCCCCGCTGTCCGGCGTGCCATTGCCCCGGCCCTGACGGTGACGCAGACTTCCGGGTACCCGGCCGGCGAGCGTGACGGCCCCGCTCGGGCGCCTGGCGCGGCTGCTCGACGTCCCGCCGGAACTCGCTCATAGCAGTCCGGCATACGGCTGTCGCGCGACGGCCATGGGGCCGGGCGGCGTGTGTGCGCACCAGGCACTCGGTGCGGCTGCGAGCCTCGCTTCACGTCCGCAGACGTCGGCGGTGCATCGGGCACGTGTCCCGTGACCGTGGGGCTTCAGCTTGCCAGTGGTAAGTGGAGGAGGAGTGCGCTGTGTGCTGCGGCCAGGGGGTGTCGGTGGTGGGGGTGCCGGTGCGGATGAAGCCGAGCCAGGCGGTGCACACACGGCGGCCGAGGGATTCGATGTCCTGCGGGCGGGCGCCGGCGAGCATGGGGGCGTCGGCCCAGTCGGCGTCGGTGCCGAAGAGGAAGCGCAGTTCGATGCAGTGGGCGGCGGCGAAGACGGAGTCGGGGGCGGCGGCGTCGAACCGGTAGGCCCATACGCGGGCGCCCGCCTCACTGAGATGGACGGCCGGCTTACGGGAGGGACGGGCGAAGGCAAACTCCCTCGCGGCGTGTTCCACGCCGTCGGCGGCGAGCGCGGAGCCCGGGACGCGACCTCGCGCACCCGGCGCGGCACCGGGTTCACGGCGTGGAAGGCGGCCATCTCCCGTTCGGTGATGCCGATGGTGACGTCCAGGCCGGGTGCCCGGCGGGTGAGAACGTCGGTCCGGGCCCCGCCGTCCGGGAGCGGGCCGACGCCCGCGACCGGCACGAACGGTGGACGGAGTTGAGCCCGAGCCTGCCAGCGGCCTCTCGGGCGAACGGCGCTCTGGGCGCCCAGGGCGTCCGACACCGGGGCATCGCGCGGATTCGTGCCGAGCCGGGAGAGGAAACGCTCGGCGGCGCGCTTGGCGTAGTCGGCCTCGCCGAGGCCCAGCCCTGCCGAGGTGCTGTTCACGATGGCACCGTGGAACAGGCCCTCGCTCCCGGGCATGCCCAACAGGCACTGCACGCTGTGGGCGCTCGCGGGCCGGCCGGCCAGGGTGACATGGCCGGTGTGCCCCGCCGAACGAGGCGGTGTCGTCCCGCACCCACCGCAGCGCCGCCAGCTGGTCGGAGACGCCGAGGTTGCCATCGGGGATCCCCGGGGAGCGCAGACAGCCGAAAGCGCCGAGCCGGTAGTCGACCGAGACGACGATCACGGCGTCTGACCGACTGGTCGGGCGATCCGATCGGCGGTTCGAACCTCCTGCAGACCCACAGGTGTTGAGGTACCCACGGGGACTCGAGCGAGGCCCCCGACTGCGGGTCCGCCGACAGTGACATGGGCGAGCCCGCGCTCAGCGACCTGGGGCGACCGGGTGGGCCCGACCGCGACAGTCATTCAGTCAGTGCGTCGCGGTGACAGGAAGCCAGGACTTCCTGCGGGCAGACGTCCGGCCTGCCGGCCAGCAACTGCGGGCCCTCGGAGCGGAGGATGGCCGCCCTTTGAGCGTGGCCCGAGCCAGTGGTACCCGGTGCGCCGGGACCACTGGCTTCTCGGCCCTACCATGTGCGTGGTTGTAGCGTGGCGGCGCGGTCAGAGCCGACCTGCCACGAAGTCGGCCACCTGGGTGCCGAGTTGCTGGCCCGCGTGGTTGTCAAGGGAGGTGTGCTGGCCGGACCAGATCCGGCTGAGCCACGCTTCGGTGGCGGCGTTCTGAAAGCCGGTGAAGGTTCGAGTGACGCCCTTCGAGGTCACCGCGAAATGATGCCGCGCCCCGTAGAGTCCGGCGAGCGTCGTTGCAGCAGCCTGGCTGAGAGCGCCGTGAGCGCCGGGATAGGACGGATCCGGTGCGGTCGGCAGCAGAGGGGTCCAGCTGGGATCGCCGACGATGCTCGGGTTGTAGTGCGTACCGCCGAGCCGGATGGCGGTCACGGGCCGCCAGACGTTGTAGACATACTTGGCGTCGTACATCGCGATCGCGGTGTCGGCGAGGGACAGGTCGAGCCGGGCGAAGACCTTCACCGCCTTCTCCAGGTTCGCGTTCTGGGAGGTTACGAGGTTCTGCGTGATCTGGTTCCAGACGTTCCATACGGGTGCCGCCGCCCAGAACTTCGCGGCTGCCGTCTGATCGGGAGTGCGGGTGGTGCTGGTCTTGCTCCCCAGGCTCTTGACCTCGTTCAAGGCGGTGGCGTACGCGGCGCTACTCACGGCCGGCGGCGGTGCCGGGCGGAACTGCCGTCCGTCGGCCAGTACGAACGGCTTGACCGAGCCCCAGTCGGTGAACACCGGTGTCGGGAAATTGGGAGGGGTGGGCCGGTAGTCACCGGCTTTGTCGCCGGGGCGGAACCGCGGTGGCTTGGCTGAGGATCCGTCGTTGGACCGCAGGGTGATCAGCCTGCGGGCGACCTCCGCTCCCACACGAATGCCCGCCTGCTTGCCCGGGCTGTTGGGAATCGCGGACAATTGGCTGCTCAGCCGCTGGTCCACGCCTGCGCGCTTGGCCGGGTAAAGGGCGACCAGCACATCGTGGGCCGCCTGGTCCGCTGCGGCGTCCGCACGAGCGCCTCTCGGCGCCGTCACCGAGAACACGTAGGCGGGGCCGGCACGGGTGATCGATCAGTCGTTGCAGGACCGCAACTAGCGACCCCAACGCCGCCCACCACGCGCTGGAACCGCAACAACACCCCTGCCCCGATAAGGCTGGGTCACGGTTGGGCTGGTCCCGACCGCATGTCCGTGCGGCGACGACGCGGGATGGCGGCCGGATCGTGCAGTGACATGGGCCGCGTCATCGTCCTCACCGCCCGTACCCGTGTCTCACGTCGGTGCGGTGGGCGGGAAATGCGTGATTCGGAACTCAGCGAGGGTCTGCTCCACACCGGCGATGGTCACCCGCCAGAAATCCCAGCCGTCGATCTTGTTGCTGCCGGTCGCGGCCCTGGCTGCGGTGGTCGGGGTGCGCCAGGGACGGCCCAGGACTTTGATCTGGCCCTCGTCGTTCAGGACCGCCTGATGCACCTTCTTCTCGTGCCGGCCTGTGAGGGTGATGCCGGCCTTCAGGTCGTCCGGATCCAGATGTTGCAGCAGGTCTTGCAGGTCGACTCTGGAGCGTGCCGGGTCGATGCCGGGTGTGCCGCCGGGCGTCGTTGCAAACGCGGCGGCGGGCCGGTCGCAGGCGCGCTGCAGGGCAAGGGCCACGGCCGCTGCCGAGCTCCATTGCGCCTTGGGCCCCACCTTGTCGTCGATCAGCTGCTGGATGTCGGGCGCGTCCCCGAAGCGGGCGAGCACCCTGACCTCCCGCATGAGGCGGCTGCGGAGCGGGGCTATCCGGGAGTCGTTGAGCGCCAGGATCCGTATGGTTTCGTCGGCGCGGCACAGGCCGCTTTTCGCCTCGGCTGACGAGTAGGGGATGTTGGTGCGCCGGGCGTAGCCGGCGGTGTCAAAGCCGAGCAGGTCGGGGTCGCCTTTGCAGGCCGGGTCCAGGAGCAGCGGCTGTTCGCGTTCCACGTCGTCGAGTGACGTGCGGGCGCGGGTGCCGGACAGGAGCGGGAACTGGCTGCCCTTGGCGCGGCCTTCCGGGACACCGTTGTACCGGGCTCCGCCGCTGTTGCAGTGCTTGCAGGCGATGCGGTAGTTCGACACGTCGTAGGCCAGCCACCAGTACCCCGGGTGACCGGGCACGTCGAGTACCTCGGACTTCGGCCGGAAGTGGTCGACGTTGACGTCCGCGCGCAGGATGAAGGTCTCGCAGTACCAGCACTTGGCGCCGACGAGTTCGAGGAGCAGGTCGCGTACGGCGTCCTCGGTCCAGTGCGTGGTGAAAACTCGCTCGGTGTTGGCGGCCATCGCGGCTCTGACTGCGTCCAGGGTGCGTCGAGTCTTGGCTTCCCAGGCCGGCGGGGCGGTGAGCCCTTTCATGTTCACGTGTCTCATCGGCGTCAGATCACCGACGAGAAGCGCTCGTGGAACAGTTCGGCGACCAGGGCCTGCAGTCGTTCCGGCGAGGGCGGATTGGGTCCATGGGCGGCCGCGAGTAGCGCGAGGCGTCTGCGGTGGAGCTCGGCGAGGAAGGCCGTCACGAGCGGATCGCGGTCGGAGGTGGGAAAGTCCATGGTGTCGAGCTGGGCGGTGACGTCGCGCAATGCGGCCTGTTTGACCGGGTCGCCGTCCGCCTCAGGGAGCAGCGTGTACTGGCGATCAATCAGTTCCTGGGTATGTTCGTCCAGTTGGGTGGGTAGCCCGAACAGGTCGGTGGTCAGCAGGCCGCCGGCGCCTTGTCCCCGCGGGTTGGCCCGGGGTATCACCGCCGTGGCCTGGCCCTCCTCGTTGGTGGTGACGACGCGGATCTGCTCGCGGGTCATGTTGGCCACCAAGAGCGGTTCGTGGGTCGCGGTGAGGAACTGGGAGTGCTGATGCGGTCCCAGCACGCTGCGCACGGAGGAGTACCAGCGCCGGCTCCACTCAGGGTGGAAGTGGGAGTCGGGTTCGTCCAGAAGGAACAGCGACTCATGCGCCCGCTGCAGTCTCAGCAGGCCCAAAATGGTGAGGAGTTGCTGCTCCCCCGAACTCAGATCGTCCAGGCCGAGGGTGAGTGCGCCGGGTTTGTCCAGGCGGACGTCGACGGTGAGGTATCCGGCGTCCAGCAGGGTGGCCAGCAGGCCGAACATCGACAGGTCGCTGTCGAAGAGGTTGCGGAAGGCGCGGACGTCGTCCGCGCTGCCCAGGACGATCTGGAACCCGTCGGCGGGGCTCCCTGCACCGTCCATGGGATCGGCGTCGGGGATGAGGCCGAACCGGCCGGACTCGGCGGCGGCCGCAAACAAGGTGCGGGCGGGCCCGCCCAGGCCCCAGTACGGCAGAGCGGCCAGCTGCGAGGCGCGTGCGGCACGAGGCGCCCGGATCCTCAGGACCGCGGAGGCCACTCGCTGGAGGTAGGAGTGGCGGCGCAGGTAGGTGCCGAACGAGTCCGACCAGTGGGTGGTCTGAGCGAGCAGCAGCAGCGGCAGGTGCGCAAGGGTGCAGAGGAACACCGGCGTGTACAGGGGGCAGTTGATGGGCAGTGTGAGCTGCTCAGTCCACAGGTCTCCTTCGTCCGGTGAGTGATGCGCGCGCCACTCGTCGAAGTCGTTCATCCACTGCCGGCGCCATTGGCCGATGCGGCGCGCGGCGGCGCGGCGGTGCTGGTCGAACTCGCTGGTCCAGGGGGCCTGGGAATGCGCCTGGTAGCCGAAAACGTGATCGGGCAGATGCTGCGCCCACACGGCGCGGGCCACGCGTATCGGCCGGCTCAGGGAGGTGGTCACGGTCAGCTCGGGGGAGGCTTCGGGGGAGGTCTGAACGGCCCGGACAATCCGGTCGTGCACCTCGTAGTCGAGCTCGAAGGCGAACCCCGCACGGTGCCCCGGCCGGTGCAGAGCGCCGAAGATCTCGGCGAGCGCGTGCAGGGCCCGCGACTTGCCGCCGCCGTTGGGGCCGATCAGGGTGGCGATGGCATGGCCGCCGTCGAGGGCGCCCGTGAGGTCCAGCTCGAATTGGCGCAGGCCCCGGTAGGAGGGAAGGCTCAGTCGGAGTAGCCGCACGTCATCCCCCCGGTCGTGGCACCCCTGGTCGTGGTCACCGCTCCGCCTCACGATCCGGGCTGTCCGTGTGCACGCCGTACGGGCGCAGCGCCTCGGTCAGGGATGCGAACTCGGCCAGGGCAGCGCTCAGTTCAGCGGTGACCTCCTGGGCCATGAGGTACAGATCGGCCTCGGGCTCTTCCAGTGTGAAGGGCTCGGGCGGGGGTTCGGCGACCTGAAGGTCCAGGTTGACGCCGGGCCGGGCGAGCAGGTCCTGGACGGGGAAGAACCGGAAGCGGGGTGTCTCGACTCGTTCGCTGCGGGGCTTTCCGGGCTGGTAGCAGGACACGAAGTCGGCGTAGTCGGTGCCGGTCAGCGTCGTGGCCTTGGCCGTCGCCGTGTGCGGGGAGCGCAGGTCGTACACCCACAGCCGTGTCGTGGACGGGCTGCCGTCGGGGCGCGGGTCGGGCTTGTCGAGGAACAGGACGCTGGCTTTGAGGCCGCCGGCATAGAAAATGCCCGTGGGAAGCCGGAGCAGGGTGTGCACGTCGCACGCGGCCAGCAGGCGGCGTCGAATCAGCTCACCGGGCCCGCCTTCGAACAGCACGTTGTCGGGCACCACGACGGCCGCCCGGCCGTCGGTCTCCAGCAGGCTGTGGATGTGCTGGAGGAAGTTGAGCTGCCGGTTGGTGGTGGTGGTCCAGAAGTCCTCCCGGTAGGGCTCCTCGCTGGTGGAGCGGCGGCCGAACGGGGGGTTGGTTAGCACCAGTGTCGCGCGCCTGACCGGCGGGCGGGCCAGCGCGTCCCCCACGGTGATGCACGGGTGGGCCTCGTCGGCCCGGGTGATGCCGTGCAGGATGAGGTTCGTCGTGGCCAGCCGCGCGGTGGCGTCGACGAGTTCGGTGCCGAAGAAGGCGCCCTGGTTGAGCCGCTTGCGCTGGGCCGCGGTGACATCTGGGGGAAAGTTGTCGACCAGGTAGTCGAAGGCTTTGATCAGGAAACCTCCGGTGCCGCAGGCCGGGTCGGTGATGGTGTCGTCGATGCCGGGCTGCACGCACTGGACGATCGCCTCGATCAGCGGCCGGGGGGTGAAGTACTGGCCGGCACCGGTCTTCGTGTCGGCGCTCATGCGGGCCAGAAGCGCCTCGAAGACCGCACCAATGTCGCCGGAGGACCACTGGTAGCGGTCCACCACATCGACGATCAAGCGGTGTAGGAGGGCAGGGTCCGGGATGCGGTTTTGTGCCCGGCGAAAGAGCAGCCCGAGCGTTCCGGGCCGGGAGGCGAGCTGGTCCAGGATCTTTTCGTAAACCGGGATCAGGCGGTCGCGCTCTGTCGAGGTGAGCTGTGCCCAGGCGTCGAAACCGAGTATGTCCTGCCAGTTGAGAGGGCGTTGGCGTTGTTCCTGGGCGCGCTTGAGGACGATCAGGCTGGAGAGCTGCTCGATGTACTCCAGGCCCGAGGTGCCGTTGTCTCGCAGCACGTTACCGAAGTTCCACAGCCGTTCCACCAGGGCCTGGTCGTGTCCGAGGCGGGAGGAGACAGTGGGGTTCACAGTACAAACTCCTGTTGCCCGGACGGGGGAAGCGGATGGGACAGATGACCGGTGAAGGCGCGTTCCAGGAGGTTGCGCCGCAGCCGTCCGGCCACCACGAGAGCGCGTTCGGCCGCCGCGGATGCCGCGTTCAGGGCCGTAGTGTGTGCCTGGACCACCGCGACCAGATGGTGCTGCTCTTCTACGGGCGCGACGGGCACCGGCATGAGCCGGATCCTGGCCAGACTGATGGACGCCGTCCCCACGCTCTGGGTGGCGTTGCGGTTGCACCACTGGCGACCGAAGCCGTTGGCGTGCCAGGCCAGCAGGACGGGGTGGAGCTGATGGGCGGTGATCCGGACACGGAAGAGGTGGCTGTGGTGGACGCAGTGGGGCAGCTGCTCCTCCCAGATCCAGCCGCGGCCCAGGGTGTCGCTCGATCCGCCGCCGGTGAGCAGGACATCGCCCGCTCGCAGCCGGGCTGCCTGTGCCCGTGGTTGGGGCAGCCGGATCGTGCGTACGTCGTCCAGGTCCAGGCGGCCGCGCTGCACGTTGGCGACCCGCAGGCACGAGACGTCCACATCGGCGGGATTCCACTGCTGTTTGCCGGGCGGGGTGATGCCGCGGGTGACCTCGGCGACGTCGTGCAGGCGGGTCCATCGCCAGTGCGCGGGCAGGTGGGGCAGTGTCCCGTCAGCGGCGCCCGCGACCCGGGGCAGGCTCGCGGGAACCCGAGCGGTTTCGGCGAGAGCGCCGCGCCCTGCCCGCGCGGTCAGAGTGCGGCTTAGGACGTCGGCCTGGTCGAGGGCGTTGCCGGTGCGGATCGTGGTGGCTTCGATGCGGGCGAGGTGGTCCTCCAACAGGCCGACGATCCGGCGCTGTTCCACCACAGGGGGGAGCGGCAGTAGGACGTCGGCCAGATCACGCTGGTTGATCCGCCAGATCGCTGCGCCGCCCTGGCGGGCGCGTGCCTCGATCTGGCGCCGCATGATCGGCGACTTCCACAGGTGTGCGAGGTAGGGCGGATCGACCGCATCCGGGCGCACGCGCACTCGGATCATGGTGTCGGGGATGGCCGTGGGGGTCGGGGGGCCGTGCACCAGGGCGCCCTCGCCGACCAGGGAGAGTGAGCCGTTGACCCGGCCGACCAGCACATCCCCGTGTTCGGCCAGGAGTATCGCGCGGCCGTCGTCGCTGTGGTCGCTGCTCTTGGACTGGGTGAAGTCCACGGTCGCTGCCCGAAGCGCCGTCATGCGCAGTACGGGCAATCCGTCGTGGCCGGGGCGCGGGGAACGGCCGTTGACCAGCGGTTCGCTCAGCACGTCGGCCAGCCGGATGACCTTCCAGCCGGCAGGCACGTCATTCATCACGCCAGGGCCC
The DNA here is from genome assembly GCF_053597455.1 of Streptomyces sp. NPDC001393. NCBI lineage: Bacteria > Bacillati > Actinomycetota > Actinomycetes > Kitasatosporales > Streptomycetaceae > Streptomyces > Streptomyces sp. NPDC001393. The sequence goes on along the minus strand of NZ_JBSFIH010000045.1, from coordinate 70,829 downwards.
TGCGCAGTTCGTCCAGAAGGTCGATCGCGGCGTCGGGCCCGAAGGCGTCAAGGAAGCCGTCCGTGCCGCCGCGCGCCGAGAAGGGGACGCCGTCCAGATACGCCGGGGCGAAGCGGGTCTCGGCGGCCACCACGTCCGCGATCTTCTCGATCCACCACAGCTGGGCGGAGCTAAAAGGTCCGGCCCGCTCAATGAACTCGGCCAGACGCCCGCGCACCGTCTCCGCTTCTCGGCGACGCCTTTCGGATGCCGTCACCCGCAAAGGGGCCGGCCGGTCGTATAGGCCGAGCAGCTTCTCTTGGAGTTCGGGGTTCTCGGCGAGCGGGAAGAGGGCCACGCGCCGCTCGTCCTCGACGGCTCTCTTGCCTCCCGCCCGGCGCAGTGGTGACAGGCGATCCGAGTCGACCGAGTCGAGGAGACGGGTCACCAGCTCCTGCAGCGGCTGGCCCGCCAGCTTCCGGATCTCGGCGCCGTCGGCGTCACTGAGCGCGGGAATGAGCCGGGCGAGCCTGATGGCGAGTTCGGCCGTCTCCTGCGGCGTCACCAGCCCGTCCGTGGCACGGCTCAGCAGGCGCTCCACGGCGGCCTGCCCCGCCTGCCCGGATGCATCAGTCAAATTCACTAGTGGCTGGAGGTGAAGCGAAGCGCCCACCGCGTCGACGACCACAAGCTGCGTCTTGGCAACCGCCCCCGGGGTGACGGCGCGTAGCTCCGCGGACGCGATGGTGTGAGTTCCCATGGCCAGCAGCTGCTCGTAGTAGGCGGCGGAGCGCACCTCGCGCAGGATCAGCAGGCACTCGATCGCCCGCATGTCACTGAACCCGGAGATCAGATCCGTCACGACCGCGATCCGGAACTGCGGTGTCGTGCGGAACTCCCGCAACAGGTGCACCGCATGAGCGTCGCGGTGCGTGATCCGCCGGCAGAAGACGTCCCCGGCGCCGAACACGTCGCGGATGCGCTCCACGACCTCGTCCGCATGTGGTCCGTCCTGCGCCAACACCACGGTCTTGGGGACCACGCCGAGCGCGCCGCCCTGCTGCGTCCGGTCGGGGAACAAGGTCGGCAGCGCGTCGCGGAAAGCCCTCACCACCGCGGCCAGGTACTCGGAGGGGATAGCTCGTGCCGGGCCCTGCCCTCCGGTGGAGGCCAGCTCCTCGTCCAGGTCCTCGTACCGGGCGCGGCGCGAGCGCCTGGCTTCCACACCGACAGCGTCGACGGGGGTGGCGATTGCTGGCTGCCGGTCGTCGGTGACCCGGATCTCGTAGACGGAGCAGTCCACGGCGACGCCATCGGCGACGGCCTGTTCATAGCTGTAGGAGTCAACCAGGTTGCCCTTGAAGAATCCCAGAGCGGTAGCAGTCGGCGACGCGCTGAAGCCGACGACAGGAGCGTCGAAGTATTCAAGAAGGGCACGCCGCTGTCCGTACAGCGCGCGGTGGCAGTCGTCGACGATGACGAGATCGAACGCATCGGGCGGCAGCGCCTCGCAGTAGGTCACTTCCAGGGGTGTGGCATCGGGATGCGCCTGCCGTTCGGCAGTCTCGTACGCCGACACGCGGTCCGATGCGTCCTCGGGTGCCGGCGTGCCGGCGAGCATGGCCGACAAACGCTGCACCGTGGCCACGGCCACGGAAGCCGACGGGGCTAGGCCGTCCGCGGTCAGCTCCTGGACGTGGTACACATCATCGAGACGGCGCCCTCCGTCCGGCATGCTGAACTGGCGTAGCTGAGCAATTAGTTGCTGCACTGCCAGCTTTAGGTCGGCCACGAACAGGACCCGGCTCGCGCGCGCGTACCGGAGCTGCCGGTAGGCGGTGAACACCCCGGTGAAGCTCCGCCCGGAGCCTGTGGCCATGTGCACCAGCGCGCGCCGCTGACCGGCCGCAAGGGCCTGCTCGATGGCCCGCAGAGCCCTGTGCTGGGCGATGCGCAGCTGGTCGAATCCCTCGTCCTGCCGGGGCAGGTAGGCGGCCTGTCGGGCCCGGTAGGTCGGCGCCGCGTCGTCCGCCTCCGCCTCGCGCTGCCAGCGAGCCAGCGTGCGGGGCTGGTGGAAGCCGCTCACGAGGCGAGCGTGGGGGTCGGGGTCATTCGCGTCGCAGAACAGCAGACGCCGGCCATCGCTCACATACCGGTACGGCAGCGGCGAGCGCCACACGGGCCACGGCAAGGAGCCCGCCGGGACCTCGGCCAGTGCACCCGCCTGCTCCATGGCGTCGGTGAGATCGGTGCCGTCCCGCTTGCACTCGACGATCCCGACCACCTGTCCGCCGACCGTCAACAGCATGTCGGCGCGGAGTCCTCCGGCCAGGCGAGGTTCCACCACGACGCAGCCGAGGGAACGGTTGAGCTGAGTCTCCTCACCAGCGCCCAGGACGTCCCATCCCGCCTTGGCGAGCCTGCGCTGCACTTCCGCGGCAATGTCGGATTCCTGCAGCGGCTCATAAGCGGCATCGCGTGCGCTGACGATCAGCTGTTCACGCTCGGCGACAGCCAGGGACGCCGGCGAGACGCGCAGGTCGAATTCGCGGCGCAGACGGGGCAGGTCCTCCTCCAGCGCAGCGACCCGCTGCGCCAGAACGCTCAGATCGGACGCGGCAGCGTGGACGAAGGTCATCGGTTCCGCGTCGCCGGTCAGGGCACGGAAGAACCAGGCGCCCAGCGTGAAGCAGCGCTCGACCAGATGCGCCGCCGCCTCCCGCCCCTCGCGTGTACCGCCGTCGAAGCGATGAAGGTCGTTGAACGCGTCCAGGACCCGCGGCGCGAAGACCCCGGCGCGAGACAGAAGGTCCAGACGGGCCGGCTGATCGCCCGCGGGCAGGCGCACCCCAGTCCGGTGGCCGAGCTCAGCGGCGAGAACCTCGCCGAACTGGCGTGCCGCCGCCACCGCATCAGCGGGAGCAGTAGCCGCGCGGGCCTCACAGGATGCGCCGTGAAGAACAAGAAGGGGCTCGTAGGGAAGCAGGAATCCGAAATTGGCTGACGCGAGAGCCAGGTCCGTGAACCGGCTTTCGAGCGCGCTCGGCTCCAGAGTCACGCCGACCCTCCCTACCTGCACTGCGGCGCCGCGGAATCCGCTACAGAACGGCTCTCACCCTACCGTCCGGCCCCTGCACACAACACTGATGCTTTGGCCTGATACGGGCGGGTTGCGTACCGGCTTCGGCTGATCCGCCCGCTCGATGTGCCACGAGAAGCCGCGCGTGCACGCAAGCCCCCATCCGGCTGGCAGGAAGGACCTGATGTGCGAAGCCAGGCTCCCGGTCGATCTGGGCAGCTTGGTTCTGCTGCCAGACGCCCCCGGCGACCGGCTCTGCCGTCACGGTTCGCCGCCGGGCCGTGAGGGCGCTTCAGGCGGCGACGCAGGGTTCTTTGCGGGTGCGGCGGATGAACTCGCGGACGGCCAGCTCGTGCCGCCAGGGGTGAGAGCCGTGTTGACCACGTAGTCCTTGGCCCGGCTGGACTGGACGCGGGCGTAGGACGTCGACGCTGCGGTTGCAGAGTTCGAGGCCGTGGTCGAGGTCGCGAGCCTGGAGGTGGGCGGTAGGGACGATCGCTAGGCGCATGCCGATGGAGTGGGTGAACGCGCCGGGCGCCATGGCGGAATCGACTGACTCCCCGGCGCGCCAGGCAGAGGCCGGCGTGCTCGGGTCGGCGGCGAACGCGGTGGACCAAACACACGAGGAGGGTTGCGCAAGAGCCACGCCGCGCGATAGGCATCACGAAACGGACAGACCGGCACTTCGGCACGTCCTGATCTTCAGGTCTGGTATCGCCCACGGCGGCTCATGCAGCCGGGATATACGCAAAGTGCGTACTGGCGCCGTTCTCCGGGCGTACGGTTTGGCCGTCAAGGGGAGGTACCGGCCATTTCCGTGTTCGATGAGCTGCACGACTTGGGGCACCTGGGCCCCGAGTGTCTATCTTTGATCAATAAGTTGATCCGAGAGGAAGTGGGACGGCTGCCGGTTCTGACGCCTCCGGCAGGCTGGCAGCAGGTCGATCTGGAGGATCTGCTGGGCGACTTTCTGGTAGACCGTCTCGAGCCCGTCACGGCCAACCTTCTGGCGCTGGCCACGGATGAGGATTCTGTAGGGAAGCTGCTGCGGACGTCGATCCGGCACTGGCTGATCGACCGGGCCCGCAAGACTGCGGTCGGATCGGTGGGCCGCTCGCTGACGAGCATGCTCAAGGACAGCGATTCCTTCGAGACCGTGCCCGCGGGTGCGGAGGGTGCTGGCAGGTGGCGGTTGGCCGGCAGCACTGCGCCGCCCTGGTCGGGCCCCCTCGATCTGCTCGTCGAAGCCGCCCATGCTGTGCCGAACGTCGAGATCCCCAAATGGACCAGTGATACCCGGCGCGCCCCTGTCGCGGACAGGCCGTCCATGGAGGCGGTGGCCCAAGCGGTGTTGTCAGCTGCCGCGGGATCGGTGGAGGTCGCGCAGTTGGTCGAAGTGTTCGTCGCGCGGTTTCCGGTGGTGCTGGATCCGGTTGTGGTTGCCCTTCCCGTCGATGAAATATCGCAGTTCGCCTTCGGTGCACAGATGTCTCCGGAGGAGGCCGTCCTTGGTGCCGAGAGCGACGCTCAGGCTGCCTCTGTAGCATCACTGATAGTGGACATGCTGAGCCCTCAGGAGCGGCTCATGGTCCCGCACCTGGAACGTCCCGGGGGGCTGATGAGGCTGCTGGGGTGCGGTCGTTCCCAGGCGTATCACCACGCAACACGTCTCAAGGAGAAGCTGCGCCAGCTTGTCGGGGACGGCGACGATGTACGTTCCGTAGGGTCGGAGGTGATCCGGCTGTGCGGCGGAGCGGCGGAGACGCGATGAGTTGGACCAGGACCGGACACACTGCCCTTTATGACGTCAGTCCGTGGTGGAGGCCTGCTCAGTCGATTGATGCGGGAGGACACCATGAGTGACCTGGGGGTACCGCAGCGTTTTCTCGATCTTGCGAAGCGGGGACGAGGGCCGCGGGCTCTGTCGGAGGCAGGGCTGAGGGAGCGGTTCGGTGATCCGGTTCAGGTGGAGCTTGAGGCTGGTCAAGTGTGGCGCGCGCGCTGGGACGGAGTCAGTGTGCTCGTACTGGTCGTAGGGGTGGGAGCGCGCGAGGTGAGCGCGGCTCCCGTCACGATCGACCCCCCGGGCGAAGACGAGGCCAGCGTGGTGGTGGAGGGCTCGCGTACGGCCTTCGATGTGGACGCCACCGTGTGGACAGGCCTTGTCTCCTCTGTTCCCCTTCGCGTGTTGGAGCGCGTGGTGGACGTGTGGGGGGACGACATCGTGGACTGCGCTGTGGAATGGGCGCGGGGCCGGCCGGGACCGACTGTGGCAGGAGTTCGAGCGGGACAGCCGATCCGGTCGGTTCTGGAGCCGGCGGCCGAGGTACGAGCCGGGCTTGCTGATGATCTGGAGTTCCTGCGGGATGCGCCCAGCCTGCCCATTCAGGAACCGGGGCAAGCCACGCGAAGCCTGGCGTCGCTGCTTGGTGATCGGCTGGACCTGGCGTCGCTGTGTTCCGCATTGCGGTTGCCGCAGGCTGACGTCATGAAGCTCCTTCGAGGCAAAGCGGTGCTGTCCCCCGGTCAGATCAGCACGGTTGCCTCGGCTACAGGGCTGTCTGCGGACGAGATCGCCCGTACGGTCCGTGCCCTGCCTGCTGATCTTGTACTCGCTGTGGAGCACCCTCGGTGGCGGTCCGCCTGGGTACGCCGTGCCCGACGTCTACAGATCGGCGAAGCGGAGGCACGGCTGTCAGGCGGTTACGGTGCTTTCGCTCTCGCGGCTCGCCAGACGGGTGGAGGGGCGGCCGATTGGGACGCGCGCCTGAGGCAGTTCCTTCGCGGTGAGAATGGCGCCGGAGACCAGGCATGACACGGCGCCGGTTCGTTGAAGAGGCTCCGCGCCAGGCCCAGGCGATGGTCTCCGTTCTCGAACGCTTCCACCCCGGGGCGATGGAAGCGCTGCGCGCGGATCCGCTGGCCGAGCTGCAGCTCTGGACCGACATCCGGGTGTCGCTGGCCGCCGAGGCGGAGGGCGGCGGCCGTTGTTCGGTCGCCGGTAGCTACCGGTCCGAATCCGATCCCCCGACTCTCGTGGTCGGGGCCGCCCGGTCTCTTCGGCGCCGTGGGTTTACCGCACTGCACGAACTGGGTCATCACCTTCAGCAGACCGACCTGACGCTGGGGCAACACCTGTTCATCTGGGAGGACTCGGAAGCATTGGAGGAGGCAGCGTGCGATGTGTTCGCTGCCCGTGTACTCCTGCCTGATGACCGGGTCACCGAGGACGTACGCCGCCGAGGGCCGTCCGCGGAAGATGTGGTCGCGATGTTCCGCACGTCCCAGGCATCTCGTGAGGCGTGCTGTGTCCGGGCCGCAGAGTATCTGGCGGCCGGCGGCGCGGTCGTGCTGCTCGACGCCGCCGGCCAGGTGCTGTTCGCCGCGGCCCGCGGCGTGATCCCGCCGGCCCGGGGATCCGACCAGTCAGAGACACCGCTCGTCTCCGCAGCCCTGCGTACACGCGCCACGATCGAGCGGGACAAAACGTACGTGGTCTACCGGACCGGCGGGCACAGCAATCTGCTGTACGGGCAGGCAGCCTGGTGCGACGAGGACTACCTGTTCGCGGTGCTCGCTGAGGACAGCGTGGCATGGCGCACGTTCGCGGTACCGCGCCCGAACACCGGCAGTTCCCGCTTCGGTTCCTGGTGGGACTGCGAGACGTGCGGGGACTCGTTCAAGATCACCGAGCTGGCCTGTGCGCAATGCGCCGAGCCCCGGTGCGGGGATGGGCACTGTGGTTGCACCGCCGCCAGAGGCCGGACAGACCGCACCTGCGACAGCTGCTTCATGGTCCTTGCCCCGTCCCGGTTCGAGGGCGCGAACACGACCTGCCGCGACTGTTCCTGACCCGTCCGGGCATCGCCCGGACACAGCAGCCGGACGATCTCGACGGTGTGACGTCAGAGGAGGGTGAGCCGCCAAGTGACGGCTCCGCCCGGGACATCCCGGGCGACGCGCGGCGCCCCCTCACCTGATGGGAGTCCACATGGGAAACACCGACGACATCCTCAACAACATCCGTGGTCAGATCGATGCCCACCCGGAGCCGCTGGCGGAGGCCCGCAAGCGGCTGGACCTGGTCCGCTCCAGCGCTACCGGCTTCCCGGGCGCGCTGCGGACCTACCGCAGCGGTTCGCTGCCACAGAACACCTTCATCCATCCGGTCGGTGACGGCGACGGCGGAGTCGTTCTGGACCGCCGTGTGTATCCGCGGCTCGGTCCGGACGGTGGCGGCGAAACGCCGGCCGACATCACCAAGGAGCTTTGCGCGCTGCTCGGCCCCGCGGTGCGCAAGGTCTATCCCAATACCCGTTGCGGCACATCCAAGCGCGGCCCGAAGATCACCTTCGGGCGGCCCGTGGACGGCCAGGATCCGACCGTGGACCTGGTCGTCGCCCTGACCCGGAGGGAGGGATCTGGACTGTGGATCCCGAACCTGGAGACCAACCGGTGGGAGGCGTCCGACCCGGAGTGTCACGTGGAGCTCTTCACCGGAGGGCTACTGTCGCTCCGTCGAACACGCCGCCGCGTGGTGCGTCTGACGAAGGCGTGGAACAAGCAGTACGGCCAGCCGGGCTTCTCCTCCCACAACCTCACAGTCTGGGCGTGGGAGTTCGTGGAGCCGGGGATGGGCATGGCGAAGGCACTGAGCACTGTGCTGACCAAGGCTGCGGCCCGCGTGGAGGCCGGTGAGGCCACCAAGGACCCGGCCGGGGTCTCACCAAACGTGAAGCTGCTGGTGGAGCGTCAGGTCGCGGCCCGGAGGCTGCGCACTGCAGCGGACGGTGTGGCCGAGGCACTGGCGCATGACGACGACCGCGACGCGGTGCTGTCGGCTCTGTCCCGGGTGTTCTACCGATACGTGGACGCCCCGGCATCCAACAGCCTCGCGGGCAAGATCGCCGCGCTGCGCCAGACCTCGCCGGTGACGACGGTGACGCTGGGGCTGAGCAGCCCGGCCACCGCCGTACGTCCTACCCGGGCCTACGGCGACACCGGCCAGAACGCGTGACACGCCGCCCCGCATGGCGCAGGCCGGCCTGGTACACCAGGCCGGCGGCGCGCATTGCGTTCCAGCACCGGCTCGCCGCCTGCGTACAGCCTGTCGAGGCCATCCGGCCGCCTCGCCGACACCGCGGCGGGTTCGCCCTGGCCATCAAGCTGGACGTACCGGACGTCACCGAACAGACGGTCACGATCGTCTTCAACCCGGCGGCACCCGAGATGCCGTACGTGTACACCGACGGACCGTCTGAATCCCCTCACCGGTACTCCGACGGTGCGCTGTGTATGTGGTTTCCGTACGATCCACCCGAACTTCGCTGGACTCGCAGCGACGGGTCTGCTGCCCTGCTCGGACATGTCGTGGCTCACCTGCTGCGGGAGGAGTGGTGGCGCAGCACGGGCGAATGGCCTGGTGAGGAAGCCCCCCACGGCACGTAAAGAATCGTCGTGCCCGGAGTATTTACCTTGGAGGTCGCATGACGCTCATACAGGCGGGCTTGGTTTCGCCAACCCTCCATGTTTCGACCGCCACTGCTGTTCCGTCAGCTCCTCCTCCGGCGAGCTCCACCACCTCCGGGTTCGACTCCGGTGTCCTCCTGTCAGCCGTGCTGTCCGGAGCGTTCCTCGCCGCGATGCTCACCGCGGCCATCAACATCTGGCTCGCCCGGCGCAAGAATCGGGAAGAAGAACTCAACCGCCTGCGGGCCTCCTTCTCCGAAGCCTTCGCGGCGTACAGCGCTTACAAGGAGATGCCGTACGCCATCCGGCGCCGACGCTCCGACGTCCAAGCCGAAGAACGGGTCCGGCTGTCGGAAGCACTGCGGGAGGTCCAGGCCAACCTCTCCTACCACCTCGCCTGGACAAAGATCGAATCTGAAGCGGTGGGCGAGGCTTACGCGAAACTCGTCCAGGAGGTACGCATGACGGCAGGGTCGGCGATGCGTGAAGCCTGGGAAGCACCGCCCATCGAGACCGACACAGCTATGAACATCCTGCCTGCTGTGATCGACCTGAGTTCGCTGCACCCCTTTGAGACTGCCTACATCGACACCGTCCGGACACACCTGCGTAGGCTCACACCGTGGTGGTATCGATAGGCCCGCCAGTACAGGGGCCCGTGCTCGAGCGGCACACACAGACAGGTGGTCGAGCATCAGCTCCGTTCCACCGCATGCCGGGCCCTCTGGCCCGCCGATTGAGACCGCGCGAACGGTCCCCTGGCAAGCCGCGGAAATTCCCTTCGGGGTCGACCAAACGGAATCAGGCGACTGCGTCATCCCGTCATCGGGGAAATCACCCTCGACTGGAACACTTTCACCTCCGCTACCGATCCCGACCAAAAGCTGATCGTCTGGACCGCGCCACCCGGCTCACCCGCCCGCGAGGCCTTGCGGCTGCTCGCTTCCTGGGCCGCGGACCAGAACCTCAGGGCCTCCGGGAACGTCACTTAAGCTCGATCATTGCCGACTCCGGCTCGCTGCCGGTCACGTCGGCTCGAGGGGCAGGGCGAAGCCCGCGCTCAGTGATGCAACCAGCTCTGGGAAAGCCTCCTCGCACACGGTGCGAAGATGCCGACTCACCAGCCGTCGCAGTACCGGCCACTGGGCGATGAGCAGGTCCTTGCTGAGGAAGCGGACCAGGTCCTGCTGCTGACCCTCGGCCAGTCTGACACGGTAGAGACTCATCCGGGCCCGGGGCGACTCCAGGGAGTAGCTGTTGCTACCGGACCAGACCACGTGCAGAGGCAACTCGACAGTGCCCTGCCGAGGTCCGGTCAGGTCTTCCAACTGATCGGGCAGCCGACTGCGGTAGCGAGCCTGCAGCACCTGTGCGGCGGACAACGACTCGTAGGTGGGAATGGCATCTTGCCGGTGATCGTTCCGGTCAGGACCGACGTCGGTCCATGGAGGCCATGATGCCGTACCTGCCGCGCGCGGGTAGCCGGCCGTCGTCGCTCGTCCTTCGCACGACATGCCCCGAGTTCACCGCTGTTGCCGGGCGGTGGGGTCGTCGATCTCGCTCTCCGTTGCGAGATGGCCGTGCTGCTGGTACGGCATCTCGTCCGGGTGCTGTTCCAGCCTGGCGCGTCGCCACGCCGCGTCGAAGGAGAGGTTGCCCTGGCTGGCCCGTGCCAGCCGCCACGCGCGCCAGCTCGTCCAGGGCGAGAGCAGCCATCGCCATCCTGACGTGCTCACCGAACCACCACACCCGCGCGGCCGGGGCGGATAGCCGCCGCGCTCATGATGCGCCCTCCGGCTCTGCAGCGGCGTGCCCGTTGACCAAGGCTTGTGCCTTCGCGGCGTGGTGCGGCCGCTGGGCGCGGTCCATGCCCGCGGCCAGAAGGGTGTACAGCATGCGTTTTTGGGTGTGGTCAGGGAAGCTGGCGAGGAATTCACGCAACACCTCGACGGCCTCGTGCTCGACGCTGCGTTCGTTCTCGGGGCGATACCGGGCGAACACTTCCGTGACCGTAGCCACCTTCTCGGCGACGTCCGGGAGTTGAGTCCAGTCGGCGTTGTCGCGCTCGATCCAACGCGCCAACAGGGCTGCCGGATCGGCCAGTTCAGAGGCGAGGGCGTGCGTCTTCTGCTGCCGCAGGGTGTCGATCACGGCCTGTCGGCGCTGAGCGGCCAGCAGCGCGGCCACTGCGGCCCGGTCGTCCGGCAGCAGGTCGAGTGTGAGCGCGGCCGTGAACTGGACGGGAGGGTCCATGGGCAGCTGACGCCGTCGGGCGAGGTGCTGACTGCAGACGTCCCGCGCCGTGGCGAGGTCGGCCGGGTCGCACTTCTTCGAAACCTCGTTCGCAGTCTCCCTGAGGGTGGTGCGCACTGCCCCTGCGATCTCCTCGACGGGGCTGGGGTAGGGCGGTTCAGTGAGCACCGTGGCCGTGATCCGGGCGGTGAAGCCGATCCCGGGATGGGCGCTGCGCAGCCGGACCTCGAAGCGGGTCAGGCTGCGCCGCACTGCTTTGCGCGCACGCCGACGCGACCATCGTGTGGAAGCCATCGGTCAGGACTCCGCCGGGGCGTGCTCGTGTGTTGCGATCAGGGACGACAGCGTTGGGGGCAGCCGGAGTTCCTTGCGTAGTTCGATGACTGCCTCGCTGTCGGCGACTCCGGGTTCGCCGAAGATGAGCGCAGAGACTGGTGAGGCGAGGAGGTGGCCCAGCATGATCTGATTGAGGAGGTCTGTCAGGAGCTCGGCCGGCATGTCCGCTGCCTTCCGCGCTTCGGTCCAGGCGGTCAGCACTTGCCGGCATTCGGCCTCGACCCGCGTATCGGCCACGGCCGCGTTCCAGCCGTCCAGGAGCGCTTGCTTGATCTCCTCCTTCTGCTCGGCTGCCGCCAGCATGACCTGCAGAACGTAGGGGTCCACCCGTGGATCCAGCAGCGACAGGAAGGCCCGGTGCCCCGCCAGGTGCTTCTTCTCCGTGGCCCATTTGATGACTGTGCTCCACACCCGGGGCAGCTGACCGTCGCGTGCAGCGATGTCCCGCAAGGCCGCCTGCGCTGTCTGTACGGCCTCGTCCGTCTCGGGCCGGTCGAGGATGTGCCGCAGGCGGACAAGGGCCTGACGCGGGTAGTGCTCGGCGAACTCGCCCCGGCAGACCAGCGCGACCACGGTCGCAACGGCCTCCGATTCGTCCTGGGCTGAGTCCAACAGCAGGGCACGGACCTGGACTCCCAGCGTGTCCGCTTCGGCGGCGACGGTCAGGACACGGGCGATCAATTCGCGGTGTTCGGCGCTGTCGGCGCCCTTGTCGATCCAGGCGTGGATCTGCTTGACGACGCGGATGTCGTTCTCCGCGACGGCCAGTTCGACCAGGAGTTCGCCGATCGCGGCCAGCCGGTCGGCCCCCGGCCCCTTGGGCGCGGTGATGGTGTCCAGCCACTGCAACAAGTGGGGGTGGATGTCAGCCCGCTGCTGCCACAGGTGGAGTAGGACGGCACGGGCGTATCCGGATTTGTGATCGAGAGAGACTGTCCGTCCGCTGACCTGAGCCCCCATCTCCGTCAGCCGGGCGGTCAGATCGGGCCCGGTCAGGATGGTGCGGACGTCCGTCTCCGGCTCTTCGCCCAACAGTGTTCGGGCGCTGTTCTGGATGGTGAGCGCGTCCTTGCCGTTGAGAAACAGTGAGGAGATGAGCAGGGCGCGGTCGTCGGGCTTGTCCTCGGTCTTCTTGAAGACGTTCTTTACATCGGTTCGCCACTCCCGGAAGGAGCTCAGGGCATTCTTGATGCCGTCTGTGGAGCCCTCCGCGCAGGCGAGCTCGGCGGCAAGTCGGGCGGCATCGTCGGGATGGCTGTTGTCGGTCAGCAGATGCCCGGCCTCGCCGGCCGAGCCTTCCACTGCCGGCGCGGCATCGAGCCAGCGGATTCTGTCCGGCAGGCGGTGCAGGTACTCCAGGTGTGACCTGGCCACGCGGTGCGGGGAGGGCCGGGCCGTTGCGCGGACGACGACGCCGGCGACGGCTCCTGACACGCTCTCGGGCCACCCGTGTTCGTCGGCGATCACGAGGAGGAAGGAACCCGAGAACTTCAGCTGCTCGGCGTAAGCCACCAGTTGTTGGGCGACGAGGCCGGGCTTATGCCAGGAACTGATCTCTGCGGCCACGTCCAGCAGGTAGCACCGTCCCGGATCGTCGGGCATCTCGGCGATGTCCGGGAACCCGGGGCCTTTCCCAGTCGGGCGCGATCGCCTGGAGCTTCAGCGCTTTGCCCCGGGAGCGCTCCTCTGCCTGCGAGACCTCCCACAACGCCTTGATGCCGGCAGCGCGTTTGCCGTATCCGGGAGGGCCGGCGACGACGGCCAGCCGAGGCCCGCCCCCGGTAAGCCGTTCAAGAGCGTCGGATGCCGTTCGCACCCTTTCGTCTCGTACGGTCAGTTCCACCCACGCCCGGCGTACGGCGTCGAGTTCGCTCTGCGGGATGTCGGTGACCGGCAGTGGCGGTTTGCTCGTCATCGTGACAGACCCCGCGGCCACGATGATCTTCGAGTTCTGGGTGTCGCGGATTTCCACCTGTTGGCCGGGCGTCGGCGGGGCGGCAGGCGGTGGCGGTGGCGAAGGGACGGCCCCCGGAATGGTCTCCTCGCTCACCGGCTCTGCTCCGGAGCGCGGTAGTGGAAGCCCCCCGAGGCGTTGATGTCGCCGCCGGAGACGACGACCATGCTCTCGGTGATGTGGTGCACGCTCGTCCGCGCCCCGGCACCGTCGTCCGCCCCCTTGACCTGGTCAATCAGGTTCTGCAGCTCCTGGACTGCGTCGGGATTCTTCCTCAGGAACACCACCAACTGCATCTCTAGCTCGCTTCGCAGTTGTTGTTCCACCGACCCGCGTTCACCGGCCGCGCTGCCGAGGAGTTGCTGCCGTGCCGAGTCGATCAACTGCAGTTCCTGCTCGGCGCTCTCCTCACCGCCCCGCCGGAAGAGCCGGGCGAGCGCGACCCGTACGGATTCCCACGTGCTCTTGGCCATCTCGGTGACCAGGGCCGCAGCCCCCACACCCGCGACGTCCACGATGCTCACGCATCCCCCCAGGGTCATATCCCCTGCTCGGCGAGGCGCGCAGGGGTCGGCGGCATATTCGACACATCAGGGTGGATGTCTGTTCAGAGGTCGGCAATCGAAAGTATTTGCCACATAGCTGAACGCGTAATTCTCAACTGGTCGGAACTGGTCAGCCCTCGCGAGCGAGATGAGGCGCACGTGAAGCCAGGCGACAAAAACTCCGACAAAACGGTCAGTCGTTGGGCGAGTTGCGAGGTTAATTGGCCAACGGATTGCTTTGGGTGATTGTCCTGAAGTGTGTGCAGCGTGCAGATGCGAGCACTGGGAGTCCGGTAAGCGCATGGTGACGGAGTGTCGTACTGAGCAGTTCTGCCCATCTTTGTGCGGGTCAGATGAGCAGGCCCTTCTCGTTGAGCGTGTTCCCCCAGTCCTGGTGGGCCTTGAGCGCCGATGGTGCAGCTCGGGAGTTCTCCTGCAGGGCCTGATAGAAGCGCTCCCGATCCGTCCGCTTCCACTCCGGCGGCACCTCGAAGTAGGTGAGCGGGCCGTCCAGAGGTGCGTGCAATCCGGCGAGTACGTTGCTGAGTTCGTGAACGGCGGTCTTGAAGTTGTCCGTGGCAGACGCCAAGTCGGGGTCGCGGAAACGCAGCGTTTCGCCCTCCGGGCTATCCAGTGCTTCGTGGATCGCTTCGGTGACGGCCACGGGGATGCGATGGAAGAGGCCGCCGCCTCGAAGATGCTTGATCCAGGGCGCGTCCAGAGGGATCACCTGCAGCAGACGGGCCGCGGTGGTCTGATCGGCAACGGCAATTGACAACGGTCCCGGCGCCCACCAGTGGACGACCAGCCCAGTGCCAGCAGCCGCTGCAACTCGGAAGGCTTCAGCCACGTGGTGTCGTCCCCAGACCGGAGGGGTACGGCCACACCTTCGCGCCCCTTGGAGCCCGTCGCAGGCACCACGAACAGTTTGTTCGTCGAGGTCTGCGGCGGTATGTACAGCACAAGAACTCCGCTGTCCTCCTGGCAGTCAACTCACTCGATGTGGAGGTCGCACACGGAGCCGGTCAGGGCCGGGAACCCGTACGCGAAGAGCCGAAGCGTCAGGTTGTTGGCCTCCGCGGCTGTCAAGCCTGCTGAGCAGCTCAACGCCGTGGCTCGTGGTCCAGGGAGATAGCGAAGGTAGAAGTGCGGGATAGGCCCCCTCCCATCTCACGAAGTCCGCACAGCTCCGCAACACGGTCGGGAGACAGTCCCAGACGGAATGCCACGCGAAGGAGCGAACCCGGCAGGGACTCTCCGGGGGACTGATCCAGAACACGTGGCAAGGGGCGCTTTGCCGTCATCTCCTCCCAATCCACCCTGGCCGTCAACGGCCACCTCCTCGTGGGGGGGAGTCCATCAGCCGTCGTGCAGGCCGCGTTGGTGTCATCGATGCGGAATCACTCGTGCGTGTGAAGGGCGCTGATGTGGTCGAGCCATGGACGCTGCTCACCGTAGCGTCGTGATTGATCTTGGCGGCCGTGTTCGATCTGCTGAGGAGCAGTGGACGTGCATACGAAGGATTGTGGGGCGAGTTCCGTCCTCCGGGTACCGGAAGCACCACAGAGGGATACGTGGTCCGACTCCTGTCGCCTGGAGGATCTGGCGCTCCTGCATCGGGGATTCACCGAGTACGCGCACCAGCTGGACCTAGACGAACGATGGGCCCGGCGCTGGACGACGAGGTGGAAGTTCGGGCAGGACGCCGCCGCCGCGTACTCGGTGCGCGACCTCAACGAGGTCGACGTCTCACGCACCGTGCCGGTGCGTCGGTTCACTTGGCGGACCGACCAGTACCACCGGCCCGGGCTCGAGTACATGGTGTCCACGCGTCGGCATCACGGTTACGAGAGTTTCGAGGAGGAGTGTCTGCTCCTGGTCGCCGACTTCGCGGCCGGGCTGCGTGAGGCGCTTTCGCAGCCGTTCCGGCTGCGCTTCCACGCGGGCGGCAAGCGGGTGGATCACACGCCGGACTACCTGCTGCTGACCGATACCGGTCCATTCGTGATCGATGTGCGGCCGGCCGGTCAGATTCACCCCGAGGACGAGCTGAAGTTCGCCGCGACGTTCGAGGCCGCATTGGCCGCCGGGTGGCGCTACGGCGTGGTGACCGGCTGGCGTCGGCACGTATGGGAAACGGTGGACGCGTTCTCCGCCGAGCGGCGGCCGTTGACCAATGTGCTCGACATGCACGGCCAGCTGCGCGCAGCTGCCTCCCAAGGACCGCTGCCGCTAGGTGACTTGGTCGAGCGGTGCTCCATCCCCGCAGTGGCCCGGGCCCATGCCCTGCACTTGCTGTGGCGTAGAGAGCTGGGTGCGGACCTTTCCGCACCGTACGGGGACGCGAGCCTGATCCGGCTCGCACCCGTAGAGCCTCGCGGGGTGCGGTCGTGAGTACTGAGACGGCATCGACATGGGCGCTGGAGCCTGGCACCGAGCTGATCATCGATGGTGAGGCGTGGCGGGTCGAGACGTGTCTGCCGCATCTGGGTCGCGTGACACTGATCGGGGACGAGGGCGCGCCGTGGAAGGTGCAGCTGAGCGAGCTGATCCACCGCCCCGGTTGCCGGCCGTCCACCCGGACCCGCAAGGATCTCCCGGCCGCCAGCCGGGGCCGCCAGCCGAAGTCGATGGCAGACCTCCTGCCGGTTCAACAAGAGCACGTGTTGCGGCGGTTGGAGCACATCCGGGAGGTCGAGACCGGCTACCGCAGCGGCGATCCGGACGCTGCGCTGCCGCACGAGCCTCTCCCACAGTACGACCCGGCGACCACAACGCTGACGCAGCGCCGAAAGGCAAAGGAGGCCGAGCTGCGCAAGGCGAAGGCCATGGATCCTGCGCTGGCGAAGTCGCTGGCCCTGCACAAGGTGAGCACGCGGACACTGGTGCGCTGGGACACGGCACGGCGCAAGCTCGGGCCGATCGGTCTCTCGGACGACCGGTGGCTGCGGGAGGCGACCGGGCACCGGATCACCCCGGAGGTGCGCGAGGCGCTGTTCGCCGTACGTGATGAGAGCCTGCGGCGGGCGAAGCTGACAGCGCGGGACCGCGAGCGCCTGATCCATCAGTATGTACGGGAGACCTTCGGAGAGAAGACCAACGTCCCCAGCTACGACGTGCTGCGCCGGGTGTGGCGGGACTGGTTCGGCTCCAACGGCGGGCGGCAGCGCTACGCACGCTCGGCGGCCATGGCGCAGAAGTACGCGACGGGCCGACACGTGGTGGTGCACCGGCCCGGGCAGGTGGTGGCCCTGGACACCACCGTGCTGCCGGTCAAGGTCCTGGAAGACGTGTTCGGCGATCCCGTCTCCGTGCATCTCACGCTGGCACTCGACGTGTACACGCATTCGATCGTGGCGTTCCGGCTCAGCCTGGTCTCCGATTCCTCGATCGACGTGGCGATGGTGCTGCGGGACATGACGATGCCGCTCCCCATGCGCCCGGACTGGGGTGAGGACATGCAGTGGGCCTATCCCGGCATTCCGGGCACGGTGGTGGCCGACTTCGCCGGGTACGAGGTGGCCGGGCTGCCGTTCTTCGCCCCGGAGACCGTCACCACCGACCACGGCTCCGTCTACCGCAACCACCACCTGGTCGAGGTCCAGCGGGTCCTTGGCGCGAACATCAAACCGAGCCGGGTGCTACGCCCCACCGACAAGAAGGCCGTGGAGCGCGCCTTCGGCGCCATCCGATCCCTGCTGTTCGCTCCCCTGCTCGGCTACCAGGGCGTGGACACCGCCGACCGCGGCGTCGACCCGGAGGCCGACGCCTGCCTGACCGTGGCGGAGATGGAGCACCTCATCGCCACCTGGATCGTGCGGATCTGGCAGAACCGTCGCTTCGACTCCTACGCACCGAGCTGGGACCCGGGCGGCGACCACAGTCCCAACAGCCTGTTCGCTGCCTCTATGACGCAAGGCGGCTTCGCCTTGCGGATCCCCTCGCCCGAGCTGTACTACCAGCTCCTTCCCAGCCACCGGGTCATGGTCCACGGCAAGCGCGGCGTGAAGATCAAGAACCTGTGGTACGACGGCGAGGCCCTGGACCCGTACCGCGGGGAGCTCTCCCGGCGCGGCGGCAAAGACAAGAACCGCTACGTCATCCGCCGGGACCCGCGCGATCCGTGCTTCGTATTCTTCCAGGACCCCCGCACGCACGACTGGCACACCCTGCGCTGGGTGGGCCTGCCCGAGGAAGGGCAGTTCCCCGCTTTCAGCGACGCCCGCGTCCGCGAGGCCATGCGCGAACTGCGCAAGCGCGGGCTGGCGCCGAAGTCGGACAAGGAACTCCTGCCGGTCCTCCTCGAAGTGATCGGCGGGAAGATCCCCGTCGAGCAGTGGCCGACGCAACTGACGAAGAAGCAGCGCACCGAGCACGCCCGCGAAGTGACTCAGGCCGCGGCCGCCGCGGCCGACCGCCCCGCCGACGCCACCGCGGCACAGTCGACGCCCGCCGCCGTGCCCGCGGCGCGCACCGGCTCGGACGACGGCAAGGTCGTCCCGCTGCGCTGGCGCGAACGCGCCGAGCAGGGACATGACGCGGTCACCAACGAACGACGACGCCGCCGTGAAGCCGCCGTCCCCGAACGCCCAACCCCGCCACCACAGGATCTGTCCGAGCGGCTGCGCGCCACCAGCCTGCTGGCCCTGCCCGACGACGACTTCGACGACGACACAGACGAGCCCCGTGCGGCGGCAGCAGCCGCTGCCGAGGAAGAGGTCAGCCCGTGAATCCCCCGTACAACGGTCCGTCATTCCTCCCCGGCCCGCCGATCGACCGCACCACCTGGGAGGGCTGGCGGCGCTGGTGCGCGACCCGCAGGGCGTTCATCCCCGCGCCCGTGCTGACGGCCGCAGAGTTCGCCCTCAAGTCGTCGCGCCAGCAACGCGTTTACAACCTGCACCGGCTCGCCACACACAGCAGTCTGCCCATCGACGTGACTCCGATGAGCGAGCGCGTCGCCCACGCTGTTCTGGCCCGCGTCGAGGACGGCGCGTTCAGCCACAAGGCCTGCACGCGCGGCGGCATCATGGTCAACGGCGACGGCGCCCAGGGCAAGACCGAGACCGTGTGCGAGGCCCTGGCCGTCTTCGAAGAGACGTGGATGGCCCTGAACAACTACATGAACCCGGATGCCATGCCCGGCACCCGCGACCTGGTCGCCCCCGTCGCCTACGTACGCTGCCCGGTCAAGGCCACACCCATCTCTACCTGCCAGCGCATCCTCGACTTCTACGGCGAGGACTACAAGGGCATGCGCCTGGAGGACCTGGTCCGCACCGTCAAGACCGCCATCGTCGAGCACGCCACCAGGGCACTCGTCATCGACGACATCACCCGCCTCAAACTCCACCGGGAAGCCGACCAGGACGTCCTCGACCTGATCCGCGAAATGATGAGCATGCCCGTCACGCTCATTCTCGTCGGCGTCGGCATTCCCGCCTCCGGCCTGCTGCGCGAGGGCCGTCGCGACCCCAAGACCATGGAATGGATCTACCAGCCGATCAAGGACCGCGGCCGCAGCCCGAACGATCACGCCGCCAGCCAGCATGAGCGACGCTTCCAGATCGTCGACCTCGACCCGTTCCGCTATACCGCCGGACCCGAGATGGCCGCCTGGATGGATCACCTGGCCCGCTTGGAAGGGCACTTGCGGCTGCTGAACGACACCAAGGGAATGCTGACCGGAAACGACATGCCCGAGTACCTGTTCAACCGCACCGGTGGCGTGGTCGGCGTACTGGAGAAGCTCATCCAGCACGGCTGCCGACGGGCCATCGAGGACAAGAGCGAGCGGCTGACGAAAGAGCTGTTCAACCAGTTCACCGTCACCCCCGGCGACATGCCCGACCTGGACGCGGAGTCCGGCGAGCAGCCCAAGATCCCGCCGCACAAGCCAACCCCAGGGAAGAAGAAGCCGAAGGGCCGCAACACCGTCTTCGACGATGACGGCCCCGCCGCGGCCGGCGAGACCGGTTGACGGAGGTGACACCCCGGCCGCTGACCCGCAGCCTCGCGCCCCTACCCGAGGAGCCGCTCCCCGGCTACCTCCTCCACCTCGCCTACCGCCTGAACCGCTCACCAGGCGGGATCTCGGAACCGTGCGGGATCAACAGCGGTGGACAGCAGCGCATCCCGGCTGTCACCGTGCACCGCGCCGCCAGCACGGCGCCTGCCCGGATCACCTGCACCGCCGGACCGATCACCCGCCGCCGGAGAACCTCGTATTCGGTACTGTCCCAACGACTGGAGTGCTATACGGACTTGATGGCACGAGCCCATGATGAGGGCCGGGATGCCGATATTCCCGTCACGTGTGAAACTCGTGTCGGGCCATGCATCACGCACCGGTTGGCCGCGGCTCGATGACCGTCCGCCCGCTTGCCCGCGCCCTCAGTCCGCTCCCCGAGGAATCACTGCCCGGCCTGCTCCTGCGGCTGGCCTACCGCATGGAGCGCTCTCCCGCCCGGGCTGCACGCCTGTGCGGACTGATCCATCCTCAAAATCGGCTCCCAGGCGAGTACCTGATCTCCCTGCCCGCCGATCGGATCGGGCCATTCGCCGCGGCCGCCCGCTTGAACGTGGAAGAGGCCAACGCACTGACGCTGTCGTCCTTTGCTGCCGTCTACCCGCCCCTGGCGTCCGTTCGGATCGACGGCAGCCGCAACACCGCGGCCGCGCGGAAGTCGTGGGCTGCCAGCATTTCCAGCCGATACTGCGCCGCCTGTCTTTCAGGGAACGGAAGTCCGGTCCAGACTCTCTATGGCGGTCCCTGGAAACTGCGCTGGCATCTTCCCATCTCATACGCCTGCGTCACGCACCGCACCTTGCTCTCCCATACGTGCCCGCGCTGTGGGGGTACGCCGAATCGGCCGACGAATACAGAGCGCCAAGGGCTGATCACGTACCGCACCACGAGCGGGCTGCACCCGGCCCAATGCCGGCGTCTTGTGCCTGATGTGAACGGCACTCCGGCTGCTCCCTGCGCTGCCCGCCTGGACCACGACCGCCAGGCCGCGCGCGTGCCTGAAGCCGATCTGTCCATTCTTCTTGCCCTGCAGCACCGCATTGATCAGCGTCTGACGTGTGGTCAATCCACGGCCGATGCGGGTCAGTCGGCCTCGGATCGCTACTTCTTTCCCGATCTCATCGTCGCTGTACATCTGATCCGGCTCAGCTGGCCAGACGCTGCGCGATACGCTTCCTCGACGTCGCTGGCTGACCTGATCGACCGCCACGTTTCCTCCGCTGCCGCTCGCCGCCACACCCCTGGGCCCGACGGACGCATGCCCATCGCCTGGCATGCCCCCGAGGACCCAGCCGAGTGCGCGGCGGTGCTCGTTGCCGCCGACAGCCTCCTCGGTCACGAGGAACGCGAAGACGCCGGGATGACCGATCGCATCCGGCCGCTCGCTGCGTCCGCGTTCAGCCGTAATCCGGCCACCATCGGCGCCTCTTTGCGACGCATGGACGTCTCCCCTGCGATGGCACGTGCCCTGCTATGCCATACCCAGGGGTTCTACCGTGCCGGTGGCCACCGGCACGCGCGGCAGAGCCTTCCCTCACGCCAGAGCCGCTTCCGAATCGAGCATGTGCCTGCTCTCCTGCCGCAGGAGTGGCTCTCCGCCCACTTCGACGACCTGTTGTCCCACTGGGCGCACCACACCGACTGGAAGGTGCGGCACCTGCGGCGCGTTTCAGCGCTCAAGCTCGCAGAGATGAGTGGCGGTGGCACCTGGCCCGATTGCGCGAAGACTCTCCGCATCCCGTGGAACACGGCGCAGCAGTCCCTCAAAGTCATCCGGCAGGAGTTGAATTCACGGGATCTGTGGTCGGACTTTGAGCGGTCCGTCGAAAGTGTGGCCAGCCAATTGGACTGGGACACGGATCGTGTTCACTACGGGCGACGCCGACAGCTTCTTTCGTCCTGGCAGGTTCCGGCCGGTGACTGGGCCGAACTGTGCCGCGATCTCGAGTTCGGCCAGGGTGTCACCTCCCCCACCCGTGACACCGCGACCGTGCTGATCTGGACTCATGTCAGCCAGGGCGACCACCTCCACAGCCCCGTGCTCGGCGCCCTGAGGGAATCGGGCTGCAGCACCCAGCGCCTGGTCGCGTCGATCAACCAGCTCCGCACCCCAGCAGCCCGCAAGGGCGGCAAACGCGAGCTCCTGCGCCGTCTCGAAACGTACTCCGACCTCCTCGCCACCGCCTGCGACCGACAGGTTGCCTCGCTACAGACTGGCATCCTCGAATTCGAGGTAACTGCTGCACAGCTGCGCGAGGTCAAGTCCCGGTAGGAACGGGGCACGTACGCCGGGGTTCGGTGGCAGGTCATCCGTCGACACGACGGGACGAACGGCGATCACGTCCTCGCCCGGTCTCGTGTCCCGCTTGTCGCGTCCGGTGCCGGCGGAGCGCTGGAGTAGATCAGGTCTCCGAGTTCGTCTGGGCTGCAGCGGCTCGATCAAGCGATCGGGGCTGACGCCGAGCCCCTCGGCCAGTGCCGGAATCGTGACCGTGGCGCTGCAGGCAACGCTCTGCTCTGGTCTGCGCCAGGCAGAGCGGCTCACCGCTCAGTACGGTGCGGACCTCGGCACGGTGCTGACGCGGGCCGAAGCCACCCAGGCCGATCACCTCCTGTGCCCGCGTCTGGCCACCTGGCGCGGCGCGGTCAAGCAGCCAAGGACGCCCAGGACACTGACAGAAGGGCTCTCCCCGTTCTTCACTCCCGGCAACCAGCGGGGAGGCCGCCACGTACTCCGCACCGGATCGCACGCTACGCCGTACGACTCGGTGCCGCGTGCGACTCTGCCGGCCTCTCCTTCCCGTGGAGCTCGGGCATCGTCAACAAGAGATGGCAAGATGTCGGGGTCTGGACATGCATCCGCCGCTCTGCACCCCACCTGACCGGACCCGCAACCTCCGCCCTCTGTTGACGCGCCGGCGGTCAGCCAACGACGCCGCCCCGGCCAGCGCCCACTCCCGAAGCCCAGTAGATCTCATCGGTTGCCGTGTCGAGCCCCCAGTGGCCGAGCGCTCCCGCCATGGCGAGCCGGTCGAGCAGCGTGGCCACGGCCACGGAGGAGAGACCTGCCGTCCGGGTCAAGTGAACGGCTTCGATGCTGCCCTTGCCCTGATCGTCGGTATGCGCGGCAACCTGCAGTGCCACCAGGCGAGCGACGGCTCGCTGCCGCCGGACCGTCGGACGACAGATCTGGCGCAGAGCCCAGTCGGCCGCCTGGGCACGAGCCTGACGGCCGGGAACCTGTGTGAGCACGGTGGGGTCGAGAAGGTCGAGACGGCGGGCACCCTGCGCCGAGGACGCGGGGCGCAGCCAGGCTGCCTGTTCCAACTCGTCCCAGATGACGGGAAGATGCCCCAGCCGCATGCTTCTCGCGATGCCGCCCGAGAGCAGAACGCGCCCGCCGGAGTCGGCGCGGAGAGCGCATTGCACCGCAACCAAGCGGGCTGCGGCGCTCGTGCACGCCGGAAGGGCAGCGGCCAGGTACGCGAGCATCTCCCGCACCCGAATGGCCGACGACGGTCCGGGGTGCGGCGCGGCTCCTTGCGCTCCGCCGTGGCCAGCGCCTTCCCCGGGTGCGGCCACCACTGTGACGGCGTCGGGCACCACGGCCGCGCGAGGCGTCGCGTGCGCGCAGGCGGTGCAGACGTCAGCCAGCCGCCAGTTGCGCCCCGCCCTGTCGCGAGACAGCACCAGCCTGATGGGGCCGGCGCAGCCGCGGTGCCGGGGATGCCAGCGGCACTCCCGCTGTCGGCACTGACAGGTGCGCAGGTGCCCGGCGAGTTCATCGCCGCGCGCATGGGCAGCGAGATGCCGCAGGGCAGCGGACTGAGCAGCGGCCGCCTGCGGCGGGGCGCTCCGGGGCCCACAGCGCGGGCACATGAGCTGCGGACCACCCACACTCGACCGCAACTCCACGGTCCACACCCGAGGGACCACAGCGTGCAGGGAGACCCTCATCGCTCCCGCTTTCCTCCTGTCCAGGGCTCGGCTTTGCAAGGCAGGGGAAACTGGGGCGCACCACGACATCAACTCGGCGCCCCGGCGAACATCACCCCTTCCCTAGCAAATAGTGCAGAACTCTGCACTGACGGGGCATGGGTCTGCACCATCGGATGGTGGGGTGACGATCTTCCCTCCCGACCCCAACCTCGACGCCTTGCGCATCCAGCTCGTGCGGATGAGGAGCGAGCGCGGGTGGACCTTCGACGAGCTGGCTGATCGCAGCGGCCTCGCACGGCGCACCCTCATCGACCTCGAGCACGGCCGCACCACAGGAAAGATCACCACGTGGCACGCCCTTGCTCACGCCTTCGGCCTCCCCATCGACCAGCTGCTGGAGCCACTCTGCGACGGGCACGAACCACCTGACGCCGCCGAGTCCTGACTGGCTTCCTCGCGCGAGGAAGCCCACCCCAAACCCATCCCGCGATTCACCCGAACGGCAATCCATCCTCGAACATCCGCACCTCGCTTCGTACACCTGTCGCGGCAGGTGGGGCCATTCGCATGACTTACGGCGGCCTCTACGCTGGATCGCAGCGCGCCACCTGGCACGTTGCTCGCCATGCAACCGCACCACTTCGCCCGCCGCTGGGACGGCAGCCCCGTCACCATGCCCCCTCGCCGCCGCCTGCGCGTCGATGCCTCCAGCCCCAGCCGCCTCCTGCGCCGGGGACAGAGCAGTAGGTGCCGGGAGTGCGGCAACCTCGTCGACTGGCATCCGCGGGCCGATCACCGGCCGATCGGCCTGCATCCCCACGAGCTGCCTACCTGCCCCGTCCCCACCGCCTGCCGCTGGCATCTGAGCTGCGGCGTCGCCTACCGCGGCGCCGACTCCACGTGGTGCCGCGTCCCGCACGCCGCCGTCTGCCCGGGGCGCACTCCGGATACCGACCTCGCCCCCGCTCTTACGGAATTTCGTCGCCGCCTGGCCGTGCTCACCCGGCGACGGATCGACGCGGGGCTCTTCACCCCGCCGCCCCCGGTCGCAGGCCTGACCACGGTGCAGCCGGACAAGCGCCCGGTGCTGCCGATCGTGGAAATCCTCCACATCCGCTATCTCGCTGAGCGGCCCCTCGATGCGCTGCGGTGCGTGTCCCAGACCCGCCGGGGTCACCGCTGCCCCCACCCGGTCCTGGACCCGGCTGCCCCGAGCGGCGTCTGGACCTTGACCACCGTCTTGTCGACCATCGGTCAACTCGTTGTGCCTGCAGAGCACTTGGTCCTGTACAGCCTGAGCCGTGCACCGTACGCGGAGCAGCTGCGGTGGCGAGCGCAGCGATGCCCCGCCCATATGGTCGCGAGCACCGCCCCCGACCTCACGCTGGCCGGATGGCAGGTCTTCGACCCGCTCCTCCACCATGCCCACATCCACACCCACCTGCCGGATACGGCACCCGCCTCACCGGAAACCTGAAGCCGCATCAACCAATCCGCCCCTTCGCGCGACCGCCGACTGCGCCCTCCCTCCTGCTGTCCCCCGGCCGACATGCGATGCCCCACTCAGTACGAGGACACCCTTCTTGAACCCCACTGACGAGCAAGCCGCTGCCGCCGACGCCTTCCATGCCGGCAACCACCTGGCGCTGCAGGCCGGCGCGGGCACCGGCAAGACCACCACACTCGCGCTGCTCGCGCGCTCCACCCAGCGTCGCGGCCGCTACCTCGCCTACAACCGCGCCATCGCCGACGACGCCCGCACCCGCTTCCCCGCGACCGTCACCTGCAAAACCGCCCACGCTCTCGCCTACGCCGCCGTTGGCCACCGCTATACGCGCCGCCTGAACTCCCCACGCCGCCCCGCCTGGCGAACCGGGTGCGACCTCGGCCTGACCGACTCCCTCCGCATCGGCGATCGCGACATCTCCCAACGCACCCTCTCCAACGCTGCCCTGCGCACCGTCACTCGCTTCTGCCACACCGCCGAGCGCACCATCGGTCACCACCATGTGCCCCGGCTCCGCGGCCTGGACGACCCCGACCACCATGCCGAACTCTCCGAGTTCCTCGTCCCGTTCGCCCGCAAGGCGTGGCGGGATCTTCAGTACATCGACGAAGGCGTCGTCCGCTTCGACCATGACCACTACCTCAAGATCTGGGCCCTCACCCAGCCACGAATCGAAGCCGATTTCCTCCTCCTCGACGAGGCCCAGGACACGAACCCCGTCGTCGAGCAGGTATTCCTGGCACAACGCGACCACGCTCAGCTGGTCATGGTCGGCGACTCCGCCCAGGCCATCTACCACTGGCGCGGCGCCAGGGACATCATGACCGGCTTCGACGGCGCCCGCCTCACCCTCACCAAGTCCTTCCGCTTCGGCCCCCGCCTGGCCACCGAAGCCAACCGGTGGCTCGCGCTCGCCGACGCTCCCCTGCGCCTGACCGGCACCGACACCATCGCCACCGAGCTCGGCCCCGTCATCCGCCCGGACGCGGTGCTGTGCCGCACGAATGTCGGCGCCATGGCCCAGGTAATGCAGCTGATGTCAGCCGGTCTTCGAGTGGCCCTCGCGGGAGGCGGCCAGGGGCTTCAGGCCCTGGCCTTGGCCGCGCGCGACCTCAAACAGGGCCGCCGAGCCCACCACCCCGAACTCCTGCTCTTCAGCACCTGGCACGACCTGCAGGACTACGCCGCGTACGACCCCAACGGCCGGGACCTGCAGCCCTTCGTCGACCTCGTGGACACCCACGGCCCCGAGGCCATCCTGTCGGCCGTCGCCCGCCTCGTGCCCGAGAGCACCGCGCAGGTGACGGTGTCGACCGCGCACAAAGCCAAAGGGAGGGAATGGGCCTCGGTCAGGATCGCCGGCGACTTCGAACCCACAGCTCCCGACGATCCCGGCGACGAGCAGTCGGACACACGCCAGATCGACGAGAGCGAGGCACGCCTGGCCTATGTCGCCGTGACCCGCACACGCCAACGCCTCGAACTCGGAGGGCTGTCGTGGATCAACCAGACAAATCCAACCGCTCCACGTGAAGACTGACATCCGCCGTCGATGCCTGCCCGATCGTCGGACGCTCTGGTGCTCTGAGTTCCTCCGAAGCGAGTGAATTCAGAGCGCGGAGATCCCGCTCCCGCCGCCTATCGCTTACGCTCCGCTTGGGCCTGCACCAACTGCTACTGCACTCGCGACCACCGTTCTCCACTCCCGGTACCAACGAGGCCACCCGGACGCTCACTCCGGTCGGCCGAGCAACCACCGGAGCATCTCTATGGGTTTCCGCCCCTTGGCACGGAGCCTGGCCCCGTTGCCGGAAGAATCTCTGCCTGGCTTCCTGCTACGGCTCTCCAGCCGACTCGAGATGCCGCCCAGTTGGCTCGCGGTCCGATGCGGCCTCACTGAGCACTCGGTGCACAACGCCCGCATTCCAACCCTGCTTCTGCAGGAGCTCCCAGGCACCGTGGCCGAGAACTTCGCCCTGGCCACGGGGCTCGACCTCGCCGAAGTCAAAGCGCTGACATTGAGACGGTTCGAGTTTCACTATTCGCCTCTGCGAACCGCGTACCGTACCCCGCACCGTACGACCACCATGCTCAGCACCCGCTGGGCCATGGAGTTCTCACCGCGCTACTGCCCCCCATGTCTACGCGGCAACGGTAGCGCGATCCAACAGGCATGGGGCGGCCCGTGGAAACTCCAGTGGCATCTGCCCGTAGCCTTCGTCTGCCCCCAGCACCACCGTCTGCTGGAATCGGTCTGTCCTGGCTGCCGACGGCAGCTCAACACCTCCAGCTCGGGACGCTTCAACCTGATCACCAGCCCCGGCACGCGTCTGCACGCATTGCAATGCCGTAATCGCATCGAGGACGCGGCATCCAGGGCCTGCGGAAATCTCCGCTGCGGTACTCGCCTCGACTATGCCTCAGACCCGCCGCCTGGCCTGACCGCTTCCGATCTCGACCGGCTGCTCGCCCTCCAGCAACGCATCGACCGACGTCTCTTCGGAGACCAACAAGAACCGGACGGCACCTCGTACTTCGAGGACCTGATCCTGGCCGCACACCTGATCACTCTCAGCTGGCCGACCGCTGCAGACCTCATCCCCTCTCCCTACCTGCAGACACGCCTCGACGAGCACGCCGCACCGATCGCTGAACTGATCCAGGCTGGCCAAGCCATGGGGATACCCTCCCGCCGCACCGGTGCCCGTGCAGCCCCTGCGGACACCTCGCAACGAGCAGCACTGCTGCTGGCGGCCGACACTTTGCTCGGCGAGCGGGACCAGACATCCCTCCGCGAACAGATCCGGCCGTTGGTCCAAACCGTCCGGTCCCGTGCCCCGATGTACTACGGCCAGATCGCCCGGTCACTCAATATCTCCCCTCGCTTCGCCCAAGCCCTGGCGACGAAGAGCTATGGCACCCACGGGCACCGCAGTCTGCGGACACCGCCCCGGAAGCACCGGTACTCGGTTGAGGAGGTCCCGGCCTACCTGCCGAAGGTCTGGTTCGACACATACTTCGACGGCTTCCTCGACCACATGCCAGAAGATCAACGCCCCAGGATGCGCGCGCTACGCCGAGCCGCCTCTCTCCAGCTGGTGAAACTCGCCACCGGACTCTCTTGGCATCGATGCGCCGAGCCTCTCGGCCTCACTCCGAAGATGGCTGCCAAGCTCCTGGCCAACCTCGCCAAGCGCTTCGAACCTGTAAAGCTATGGCCTGAGTTCGACCGCCGAGTCGACCAGATCGCAGATCACCTCGATGTCAGCGACGAACGGATCAACTATGCGAACCGCCGTCAGGGCCTGGCCGAGTGGCGCATGCCGAGTGAAGAGTGGCACCTCCTGACCGGCGGGATACCGCGCCTTCGAAGGCTTTCACGGGTTGCGTCCATGGAAATGGTGTACGGGTTCGACCTGATCCGGGGGTTTGCTCCGGCGTTGGGCTGATGCCCGCATAGATGAACGGCCACCGGCTGATCTTCGAGGTGTCGAAGCCCGAAGGAGATCAGCACGATGACCGCACCCGACAGTCTGCCCCTGCATGCACTCGCCGAGGACAACCTCGCCGCGGCGAGTCCCGATCTGCTGCGCGCGATGGTCAAGACGTTCGCCGACGCGCTCATGTCCGCCGAAGCCGACGCCCTCTGCAATGCCGAATACGGGCAGGTCAGCGACGAGAGAGTCAATCATCGCAACGGATATCGCCCGCGTGAGTGGGACACCCGCGCCGGCACCGTCGAGCTGGCCATCCCCAAGCTCCGCAGCGGGAGTTACTTCCCGCACTGGCTCCTGGAACGCCGTCGCCGGGCCGAGCAGGCCCTCATCTCGGTGGTCGCCACTGCCTACCTGCTCGGTGTCAGCACTCGGCGGGTCGAGAAGCTCGCCGAGTCCCTGGGCGTCACCCAGCTGTCGAAGTCCCAGGTCAGCGCTATGGCCAAACACCTGGACGAGCAGGTCGCCGCCTTCCGCAACCGGCCACTGGAGGCCGGACCCTACGCATTCGTCTGGGTCGACGCGCTGACCCAGAAGGTCCGCGAGGGCGGCCGCATCATCAACGTCCACGCCCTGATCGCGGTCGGCGTCAACGCCGACGGCCACCGCGAGATCCTCGGCCTGGACGTCGCCACCGCCGAGGACGGCGCCGGCTGGCTGGCGTTCCTGCGCTCGCTGATCGCCCGCGGACTGTCCGGCGTCCAGCTCGTCATCTCCGACGCCCACGCCGGCCTGGTCGACGCCATCGGCGCGGTCCTGCCCGGCGCGAGCTGGCAGAGGTGCCGCACGCATTACGCCCGCAACCTGCTCAGCCAGGTCCCGAAATCGGCCCAGCCCTGGGTGGCCACGCTGCTGCGGACCGTCTTCGAACAACCCGACACCGACGCCGTCCAGGCCCAGATGCAGCACGTTCTGGACGCGCTGGAGGCCAAGTTCCCCAAGGCCGCAACCCACTTGGACACCGCCCAGCACGACCTGCTGGCCTTCACCGCCTTCCCGCGCGAGATCTGGCGGCAGATCTGGTCGAACAACCCGCAGGAACGGCTCAACAAGGAGATCCGCCGCCGCACCGACGTGGTCGGCATCTTCCCCGACCGCACGGCCGTCATCCGCCTGGTCGGCGCCGTGCTGGCCGAACAGAACGACGAGTGGACCGAGGCCCGCCGCTACATGGGACTCGACTTGCTCGCCAAGGCCCGCCTCCACCCGATCGAGTCAGAAACCGACGAGACCGACCTGCCCACCGAACTCACGGCATAGCCTCAAATCGAGATCACCGAGTGGCCGTCGATACACCACTCCAGCGGACGTGACCGCTTCACGAGCAGGTCGGCCCTGACGTCGGAACCGCCCTCGCATGGGGCGAAGCCACTCAGGGCGAACCCTCCTACAGCCCCATCGTCCGTGAATCCGAGCGCAAAGACAGGGACGTCACCTCTCTCACCAAGGAAATCTTCCTTCTTCAAAGAGACGACATGGGCGGCGCCCGACTCCATCTCCGTAGGCGACTCGACGCCTACGCGGCACAGCTGGCGAGCGCCTGCGACCGTGAGACCGACCGCCAGGTCAGTATCGACGACATCCTCTCCGAGGCAGACCTCGATGCGAAGACCGGCAGGCCGCACACTGAACGACGACGCAGCGGTAATTCAGACTGAAACTGTCGATCATCGTCCGCCGCGAGAACACACGTCCCGAGCCCTCGCGGTGCCCCCTGTCCACGAATCCGGTGTCAACTGCAGCACATGATTTCGCCGATGCCTGAACCTCTGCGCGACTCAACTCGGGACTTCCTGCGACCAGAACCTGGCCCTCCACGTCTCCGTGCGCACGATCAAACGAGCAGAAATCGCGTAAGGAAAGTACTCCCAAACCTCTGCAACTCAGAGAAAGTAGCAGGTCAGCTACCTGACACAGTCGGCGCGCCAGACCCGCTACCCACTGGCCCGCGACTTCAGACCGGTGCCAACTATCCCGCTTTTGTGCCAACTAAAAAGCCTCGTCACAAGCAGGCTAGCGCCGCACCCTCGGCATCCCCAGGCCGATCCAGGAGATGATCTCGCGCTGGATCTCGTTGTTGCCGCCGCCGAAGGTGAAGATGACCGCGGAGCGGTAGCCGCGCTCCAGTTCGCCGTGCAGGACGGCGCCCGCCGAGCCCTCCTTCAGCGGTCCCGCGGCCGCGACGATCTCCATCAGCCAGGCGTAGGCGTCCCGGCGGGCCTCGGAGCCGTAGACCTTGACGGCGGACGCGTCCTGCGGGGTGAGCGTGCCGTCCTCGACGGCGCCGACCATCTGCCAGTTGAGCAGCTTCAGCGCGTCGAGCCGGGTGTGGGTGCGGGCGAGCAGCCGGCGCACCCAGGGCAGGTCGGCGACCCGGCGGCCGTCGGCGAGCTTGGTTTCCATGGCCCAGCGCTGCACGTCGTGCAGGGCGCGGATGGCCATGGTGCCGTGGGCGGCGAGGGTGACGCGTTCGTGGTTGAGCTGGTTGGTGATCAGCCGCCACCCCTGGTTCTCCTCGCCGACGCGGCGGGAGAGGGGGACGCGGACGTTCTCGTAGTAGCTCGCGGTGGTGTCGTGCGAGGCGAGCGTGTTGATGACGGTGCAGGAGTAGCCGGGGTCGGAGGTCGGCACCAGCAGCATGGTGATGCCCTTGTGCGGCGGGGCAGCCGGGTCGGTGCGCACGGCCAGCCACACCCAGTCCGCGGTGTCGCCGTTGGTCGTCCAGATCTTCTGTCCGTCGACGACGTACTCGTCCCCGTCCCGCACCCCCCGGGTCTTCAGGGAGGCGAGGTCGGTGCCGGCATCGGGCTCGCTGTAGCCGATCGCGAAGTCGATCTCGCCGGACAGGATGCGCGGCAGGAAGTACGCCTTCTGCTCCTCGGTGCCGTACCGCATGAGCGTCGGGCCGACCGTGTTCAGCGCCATCAGCGGCAGCGGTACCCCGGCCTGCGCGGCCTCGTCGAAGAAGATGAACTGCTCCATCGCCGTCATGCCGCGCCCGCCGTACTCCTCGGGCCAGCCGACGCCGAGCCAGCCGTCGGTGCCGAGCCGGCGGATGGTGTCGCGGTAGAACCGCTTCTGCGCGACCGGGTCGGCATACCGGGCGTAGGCGTTGTCCGGAACCAACTCGGCGAAGTAGGCGCGCAGTTCGGCGCGCAGTCGCTGCTGCTCGGGCGTGTGGTCGAGGTGCACGGCGCCTCCAGGCTCCCCACGGGCGGTCCTGACGGCGCACACCGTAGAACGTGTTTCAGAAATAGGGAATGACGCGCCCTGGGGGAATTCCGCTGAAGGTCCCGCGAGGCTCCGCAGGAACGCCGGGGGCCGGGGGTCAGGCGAGGCTCCGCAGGAATTCGGAGCAGGCGTCGGCGCAGGCGCGGCAGCCGGCCGCCGCCGACTCGGCACCGGGCTGCTCGTCGAAGGCGCGGGCGCACTCCAGGCAGACCGAGCGGCACCACTCCAGGCGGACCCGGATCTCACCCTCGTCCTGCCGGCCCTCCTCGCCGAGCACGTGGCACGTGGCGTCACACACTTCGGCGCACATGATGCCCAGCCTGCGGACGCGCTCATGGCGGTCACTGCCGTCCGGGTCGACCAGGCTCGCGCTCACCGCACAGGCCCGGGCGCACTCGGTGCACGCCTGGGCACAGGCAAAGCGGTCCTCCAGGAACCGGTAGAGCTGCTGCGCAGTCGGCGATGTCACACCGTGCGGGTAGCCCGGGGCACAGAGCCACAAACCACTGCACGGGAACGGAGGGCGCCCCGGACGCGCCCGGACGGGTTGTCGACAGGAGCCGGGTCGCCGTCCGTCCGCCACCGGTCACGCATAGTGTCCGGTTCGTCCGGTTCTGTGTGGGGTATTCCTGTCCTATGAACACTGCATCGATGCAGCTGGCCGCGACGAGCGGCCTGATAGTCCTCGTGCTGTTCGTCGTGATCGGCCTCGGCGTGGTGGTGATGCTCGCCGGCGGCTACTGGATGACCTCACGCGTCAGGTACCGCGAGTCGCCTCGGCCGCGGCCCGAGGAACAGCCCACGCTGCCGCCCGAGGGTCCGGTGCGCGAGGTGCGCGAGAACAGGGATTACGAAGAGGTCCCCCAGACCCCCGAGGGGGGCCGCCCCCTCACCCCGTACGAGCTGCGCAACCAGGACTCCCGGCCGAGCCCCTCGAAGGAACGTCCGCGCTGGAGCCGGGGTTCCAGCGGCTCGTTCGGCGGCGGCGGACTCGGCGCCCACTGACCGTCTACCGGGCGGCGTCCAGGCGGCCGACGCGGGCCACGTTCTGCCGGTCCTCGGGGTCCTGGCTGGGCTCGCCGGCGAACCAGGCGTCGAGGATCTCCTTCAGCAGGGGTTCGGAGGTCAGGCGGAGGCTCAGCGCGAGGACGTTGGCGTCGTTCCAGCGGCGCGCGCCGTCCGCCGTGACGGCGTCCGTGCACAGCGCCGCGCGCACGCCGGGCACCTTGTTGGCCGCGATGGACGCGCCCGTGCCGGTCCAGCAACACACCACCGCCTGATCGGCGCCCCCCTCGGCCACGTCCCGGGCGGCCGCCTCCGAGCAGGCCGCCCACTGGGGATCCGCGCCGGGGCGCAGGGCACCATGCGGGTACACGTCGTGGCCGCGCCGCCGCAAGTCCTCGACGAGTGCGCGGGCGACGGGTTCGTCCATGTCGGAGGCGACTGAGATGCGCATGGGGAGAGCGTAGCCGGGCTGCGGTCAGGGACCCCTTGTCGGATGTTGCCGGATGCTATCGGATACCGAGTGCGGACCGGCTGTGGCTGGGCGCGCCCGCACGGCGGCAGCCAAGAATCAGACACCGCCACGCATCGGACACCGCCCCGCGCCCCCGCGGGACGGGTCCTTACGGCTGATCCGAGCGCTGTGCCGGAGGCACGCCTCCGCCCTCCCCGCCGCCCTTGTCGCCCTTGTCCGAGCCGTGCGGGCGGGCGCCCGCATCGCGGCCGGCTGCCTGCCGGGCCTTCAGCTCGCCGCTGGACTGCGGGGTGGCGCCCCCCTTGTCACCGCGGCGCCGTTCGGGCTGCTGCGGATGGGCCATGCGCCGGACTCCCTCCAGGTGGTGCGTGGTGTGGACGAGGTCCGGGTTCCCGGGACGGTCCGGGTTGCCGGGACGGCCAGGGTCACCCTCACCCTCCTCGGCGGGCGCGGCGGAACCGGTCACCGTCCGGTGGAGGTGTTCGAGGGCGTCGAGGAGCACCGAGCGGTGGTACCAGCTCAGCCAGACGGCCGTGTCGGAGGCCAGCAGACCGAGGGCCTCGGCCTGGGCGGCGGTCGGCCGGTGCCCGGCGTCGGGCCAGTGCAGGGTGATCACGCCGGTGCAGGAGTCGGCCGAGGACAGCACCGGGATGCTCTGCAGGGCTCCGGTGCCCGTGCTCAGCAGGACGCGCCGGGCCTCCTCGGAGAGCAGCGCGTCGGCGGCCACGTCCGGCACGCTCACCCGGCGTCCGCGCAACCGGGCGAGCGCGTCCGGCGTGCCCTCGTCGCGGCCGCGCACCAGATGGTCGAGAAACGGTTCCGCGCAGCCGTGGTGGGTCTCCAGCATCAGCGCGTTGACGGCCGGGTCCGCGAACCGGACGTAACCGGCCGGCGCCCGCCCGACGGCCAGCGCCTCGTGCAGCACGGCGTCGATCATCTGCCGCCGGTAGCGGGGGTCGCGGCCGTCGCGGGCCAGGATCCGCAGCTGCGGCACGGGCAGGGAGCGGCGGCCCGGGAACCACACCTCGCCGTCCGGGGGCCGGGCCGCGACCACGGCGGAGACGAGGACGCGCAACGGCACGTTGAACCGCTGCGAGGCCTCGCGCAACGCGCGGAAGGCGGTGCCGGAGTCCGGCAGTCCGTAGCGGACCATGAGCACGCCCTGCGCCATGCCGATGACCGGGGCGGTGCGCACCCGGGCGCGCAGCGCACGGACCTCCTTGCGCAGGTCCTCGTAGCTCGGCCGCAGCGGATCCGCCATCTGCGACCGCCAGGCGGGCAGCTCCTCCACCCGGGAGGCGGCCCTGGCCAGCTCCCGCAGTGCCTCGTCGAGGGTCGCGTAAAGGCGGACCCCGTCCAGGCGGGCGAGGTGCACCGCCTCGCGCACCCCGGGCCGGGCGCGCACGATGACCAGGTCCGGGCGTCCGGTGCGCGCCCGGGTGGCCTCGCTGAGCGTGTGCAGCACGGCGGCGCCGCCGAGTTGCACATGGGCCATGTCCAGGACGGGCCGCAGCCCCGCGCGGTCCGCCTTTTCGAGGTGGCCCCGCAGCTCGACCGACCAGGCCTGGGCGCCCGCGGCGTCGAGGCTGCCGGACATGCGCAGCAACAGCGCCGCCTCGGCGGGCAGTCCGTCGACGACGGACGACTCGATGACGAGCGGTGCCGGGGCGGCGGACGGGTCGGAAGAGGGATTCATGGCATCACCCGGACATGACGGTGCGACGAACTCGGGCGGCCTCTTCCTGACCACTGCGCACGGTGCGGGTCCGGCCGCGGTCCGCCATGCCCGCCGCGCCCGCCACGCCGGACGGGGCGGGCCGGTGTGCTCACCAAGCGGTGCCGCCGGGCCGCGGGTCGGCGCGTCTGGGGGCCTCCAGGGTGCTCAGGGCGGACGCCATGGTGGCGTGCACCCGGACGCCCGGCAGCGCCGCGGCGCGCAGCGCCTCCCGCACGTGCGGCCGGGGCTGTACGACGGGCAGGGCGCGGCCGGAGAAGGCCAGGACCCCGGTGGCCCGGTCCACGGCCCGCACCGCGGCCGCGCAGGCGAGGTACACCTCGGTCATGTCCAGCACGGCGTGTTCCCCGGCCCGGTCGGCCTGGGCGATGTGCTCGGCGAGCGTCTCGGAGAACTCCGTGGCGTTGGTGGCGTCGACGGTGCCCCGCGCCTTCAGGACGCTGACGGCGCCGGCCTCGGACCGGTGCTCGTGCACGGTCTGCAGGAGCAGCGGGGCCGGGCCACCGGGGCGGCCCCGGGCACGGGACAGCTGACCTTTTTCCATGGACATCGGGCTTCCTGGATGGGGAAGGATCAGCCAGCCGCGTCTTGACCGGGAGGTTCACTGTGCCCCCGCCCCACGCCTGATGCAACGATTCTCCCCGGGCGTGTCGCACCCGGGACGGTTCAGCCGACACACCGCCGGGCGGGTGAGGCCCGGCGGGCCCGCTCCAGCGCCGTCGGCCGGGTGAGGCCTGTCGGGCCCGCTCCCGCGCCGTCGGCCTGCGGCCCAGGTCGGGCGACACCGGGGCGCGCCGGCCCAGTACCCGAGGTCGAGCGGTGGCCCGGCGCCGTCAGCGGCACGTCGCCGTCGCACTCGGGCCGCTCCTCCACGGCGGCCGCGCCGCATGCCAGGTTCGTCAACTATCAACATCAAAGGGGCCTCCCGTCCGCCGACGGACGCCAGTTGCTGCCCAAAGCGACGGCGCCCCGGTCACCAGCGTCACCCGGCACGCCCCCAGCACAACCCAGGCCGGCCCTCCGCCCCTCCCTCTCAGATCCACGGCCGCGCGTTCTCCCCACCTCCGGAGCTGGAGCGGGCGCGTCGGCGGCCCGCTCGGCGCAGGAGGCGGAACGCCTAAAAAAGGGTCAGTGGCCAGAACAGCGCGAAGCACCACAGCAGTGCGGGGTCCGAGGTGCGGACACCCATGACGGCAGCGAACGCCGCGGCGATGCCCAGCAGCAGCACCGCCACCGGCAGCCACACCTCGCGCTGCGTGTCGCCCATACGGCGTGCGAACCTGCGGTCCTGCCTGAGGCGGGCCTCGATCTGCAGCAGCACGACCCGTTCACGCAGCGACAGCCGTACCTCGTCGTGCTTCTCCCATGTCTCCCAGTCGTCCACGGCAACGGCACCTCCTCCGCCGACCGGCGGTTTCCGTCCCCGGACGCCCGAGTTCCCTGTACGGCACGGCCGATGCGGAGCCGCACCGTTCGGAGCCCCACTCGCCCACCTCCCGATCAGCGGCCACTGAGGTTGAACCCGTGGAGGACCGCTGAACCTGCAGAGCAGCGTGACTGTTCAGTATCGGCGCAGCAGCGGCCAGAGCATGGACCATGGCCGGTCCGGCCCCGCGCACAGCACGACGGCCGCGTGCTGCTCCTGGTTCGCGATGCCGTGCCCGTTGTCGACGCGCGCCACCGTGCGGCAGGCGGTGAAGTGCTGCTCCAACTCGGGATAGCCCGCCGGGTGGACGAGGAGCACCGGACCGGTGGCGGTGGCCGGTGGCGGGCCCCAGGCGTGCAGGCCCATGTGGCCGGAGTACGGTGCGGGCAGGCCGAGCGCGGGCCCGTACCGGGCGATGGCCCCGGCCTCGCCGTAGTTCGCGGTCAGCAGCACGGCGGTGGCCCGCTGGTCGGCGGGGATCGTCTCCCAGCCGGTGGCGGTGGCGCGGGTGAGCTGTGGCCAGCCGACCTCCTCGCCGAGGTCGGGGTCGACGGCCATGGGCACGGTCAGTGCCGATGCAGGCAACACCGGCAGGGCGGCCAGGGCGCTGGTGAGCAGGGCCGCGAGCAGTACACCTGCCAGCTTGGCGCGGTGCTCGCGAATCCAGTGGGCATAGGGCTCGCAGCCGGCGGCGGCGATCGCGTACAGCAGCGGAATCGGGTAGTAGCCCTTGCCGCCGCCGGCCAGCACCAGCAGGCACAGCACCACCCAGGCCACCGCGACCGGTCGGGCCCAGCGCAGCTCCGGTCGGCGCACCAGCCGGCTCAGCCCGGTCAGCCACAGGGGTGCCAGCACCGGCGAGAACTGGAGCAGCTGCATCGGCAGGGCCAGCACGCGTCCGCCGATTCCGACATCGGCGCCGATGCCGTGAGCCACCGTCAGCTCGGGCCAACCGCGCACGGCCTGCCACCACAGGGTCGGGATCGCGAAGGGCAGCGCGGCGAGGACGGCGGTCAGCGGGCCCAGCAGCGCGCGTGGACGCGGTACGAGGAAACCGCGCGGTCCTGCCGTCAGCGCTCCCAACGCCAGGGCCGGCAACAGCCCCAGCACCAGCAGCTTGTTCAGCAGCGCGATCCCGACCAACGCTCCCAGTACAGGCCACCAGCGGAATTCACCCGTGCGCGACAGTCGGAGCGTCAGCAGAACGACCGCCAGCCAGACCGTCAGGTCGAAGGTCGCGGTGGAGAGCAGGTGGCCGATGCCGAGCGTATAGCCCGAGCAGGCCGCGGCTGCTGCCGCGAGCACCTGCCCGCCGTGTCCGGCGCCCAGTTCTCGGGCGATCAGCGCGGTGAGCGTGATCGTGACCGCGGTGAGCAGCGCGGGCACGATCCGCACGCCGGTCGGGGTGGAGCCGAAGAGCTCCGCGCCGAGCCTGGCCAGCAGCGGGGTGAGCGGGGGCTGGTCCGGATAGCCCCAGGCCGGGTGCCGGCCGACGAGCAGGAAGTACAGCTCGTCGCGTTGGAAGCCGTAGCGGCCCGACAGTGCGATCAGCAGCGCCGCGGCCGCTGCCGCGATCCCCCCGACCGGCCTGGCTGCGAACCGCTGCAGGCACGGCTGCGCATCCCCCCGAACGTGCATGTCGGCATTCTGTCAGCCCGGACGGGGCCGCAGAAGGCCCCGGAAGGCAATGAGAAAGCGTCCCCGCGCCCTCGACACGAACTGCGGCCGGCCTGCGAGGTCAGCCGACTAGCAGGGTGTCGAGCCAGTCGAAGGTGCGCTGGTGGAACAGGAACATCGCACCCTCGTGGCAGTGCTCGCCCGCGCCTTCGTCCTCACGGAAGGAGATCAGCTCCTTCTGGCATGTCAGCTCGTCGAACAGACGCTGCGGCTGCCCCTTGAAGAACTGGTCGTTCTCGGCTTCGAGGACGAGTGTCGGGCAGGTGATCTGGTCGGCGATACCCGCCATGGTGTACTCCTCGGTTGCCTTGACCAGCTCGTCGATGCCGGAGACGCCGAAGGTCCACCGGCCGTTGCGCACCACCCATCGCACCATGGTGTCCTGCGCCATCAACGCCTCCATACCGCCGGGCAGCGCAGCGGCACGGCCCGCGGTTGCGGCGATGACCGCGTGGAAGTCGTAGACGCCGTCGTACAGCACACACGCGGCGAGGCGGTGCTCGAAGGCCGCCGCCCTCGCGGCGAGGTAGCCGTCAAGACTCATGCCGATCAGCACGAGCCGCTCGCCGTCCACCTCGGGTGCGGTGAGCGCGAAGTCGACGACCGGGGTGACCACGGCCTCCCAGTCCGGCCGGAAGTGCAGGCCCTGCTCGCGGACAGTGCTGCCCTGGCCGGGGCCGTCGAACGCGATGACGTTGTAGCCGCGCCGCAGCGCGCCTGCGGCCAGCGCGAAGTAGTCCTCCTCGAGGGTGGAGTCGTACCCGCCGTGGAAGAGCACGGTCGGGCGCGGGGTGCCGGAATCGTCGGCGAGGAACAGGTAGCCGGGAAGCGTGGTGTCCTCGTAGGGGATGCGCAGGGCGCGGGCCGGGGTGTCGAGCAGGGCGGCCGCGTCGGCGAACGTCTGCTGGGAGGCCTTGGCCAGCCGCGCCGACTCGGCGTCGGCGGCGGGGTTCTCGCGGCGGTAGAAGTCGGCGGTGCGGTAGTAGTTGGACGCGCGCAGCAGCGCCTCCCGGGCGCTGACCCGGTGACCGGCGGCCAGCGCGTCCCGGCCGATGCGCTCGATGCGCGCCGCGGTCGCGGCCCACTGGGCCGACCAGGCCTCCTCGTCTCCCTCCGGGATCTGCCGGCAGGTGACCAGGACCTCGCCGAGGTCGGCGCCGGCATACGCGGCGTAGCCCGCGGCGCGCAGTGCCTCGAAGGAGAAGGACTCGTCGTCGTAGAGGAATTTCATGATCGACTCCCTTGGGGATGGGCCGGCGCTTCCACTTGACATAGACGATCCAGGGCGTGCGAAAGCTCCTGGCGCGCAAGTCCCGGAGCCAGCCAGGTCCTGAGACAACGCGCCCTGGAGCGGGGCTACGAGGCGGTGACCGGGAGAGTCAACAGTGTTCCGAGCCAGGCGCGTCGGAGAGGCACGGCCGCTATTCCAGCCACATCCCGTCGCGCATGATGACTCTCCCGCGTAGTTCTGCCTCGCCGCGCCAAGCGCGCACCGTCCTCGGGACCACGCGTACATACAGGAAGGAACCCTCTTCCACGCGCGGGTCCCAGCCGAACTTGTCGGCGAACGCCTCCGCTGCACCTTCGGGCACCTCCTGGTCCGGGAAGCACTCCGCCTCACCCTGGAGCAGCACCACGTCGAAGGTGTCCGGCAGTGACAGGCGCACGCGCGGCTCTTTGCGGAGGTTCCGCGCGGTCACGGAAGCGGCGCTGGTGCACATCCACACTGCTCGCCCGTCCCACGAGAACCACAGCGGCACCTGGTGCGGCCCGTGCTCAGGGTGAGCCGTCGAGACCCATACGTCCCGCTCGGCAACGAGCCGCTCCAGAACCTCGCGCACACGCTCCGCCGTCTGCCGGCGAACGATTCCTGTGGTCTCCATGAGGACCGACCCTAGCCAGGCAGGCGCGAAGCGCGCCTGAGGCGCAGGACCTACTCCCAGCGACCGATGAACCTCTCAGCTCTTCATCGATGCGATCGGGCGCCCGCAGTTCAGGCAGCGCGCACTGCTCCTTGCCCCGGTTCCGGTTCGGTGACGTCCTTGCGAGTGACGGAGAGGAACACGACGAGCCCGAGGATGACCGCCAGGAACAGGGAGCTGGTGATGACGGTGCCCAGGCCGAGGCCGCCGTCGCCGGTGGGCTGGGAGAGGTAGTCACCGATGGACGCACCTAGGGGACGGGTGAGGATGTAGGCGATCCAGAAGCTCCACACCGCGTCCAGGTCCAGTGAGAAGTGCGCGATGGCCACCGCTGCGATGGCGGCCGCGAACAGGAAGGCGGACAGCCAGTACCCGAGGTCCAACTTCTCGGCGACCAGGTCGCCGGCGGAGGTGACGAGGGCGAAGGTGAACAGGACGGCCGGCCAGTAGAACGCCTCGCGGCGGGTGGTGTCGATGCGGTGGATCGACAGGGTTCGCTCGGTGCGGTACCAGGCGGCGAAGACGATCGTCAGGGTGATCGCGAAGACCGTGGTGGTGGTCTCCGGCGTCACGCCCATGGTGTCGGTGAGGTTGTCGCTGACCAGGGTGCCGACGATGCTGATCAGCGCCACGGCGAGCCAGTACACGCCCGGGCGGTGACCCCTGGACCGGAATTGGACCACCAGGACCATGGCCAGCAGGGCACTCATCAGCACCGACACACCGGTCAGCCCCAGACCGGCCTTCTCGTTGAGCAGGTCGGCGGCGGTCTCGCCGACCGTCGTGCAGAGCACCTTGATGGTCCAGAAGTAGACGGTGACTTCGGGCACCCTGCTCCAGCGCACCCGCTGCCGGGCGGGAGCCGGCCGGCCTTCAAAACCGCCTGGCTCTCGGACGTGTCGTAGGCCATGATGCCCGACCGTGCCACCCGGCACCTGAACACATCCTGACTGCCGCCGTGGACCACCCGCCTCGCGCTGCTCTACCGGTCGGCTCCCTGAATCGGGGCCAGTTGGGGTCACCCCGGTGGGATCGTCAACGCATGCCCTGCCCAACCGGCGGCTCGCCGGCCGGACCGCACCCGCGCGGGCCGCGTTGTCACCAGCCGTGACCGCCACTGTTGTGAAACAAGGCCAGGACGGTGGTGGCCGCGATGAGCGCCTGAGTGAGGCGGAGTTCGCAGAACAGCGCCGTCAGGGCGCAGGCGAGCGCCGCGTACCACGGCATCGACCACGGTGCCGTGAGAATCCAGGCGAAGGCGAGCGCGAACGGAACGGTGACAACGGAAGGGGCCTCCGCAGGGAGGTGTCTGTGCAGCAGCACGGCCAGTCCCAGCATCAGCGCGGGCCAGAGGATACTGACGCTTGTCGCAGCGCCACCAGGACCGACGACAGTGCTGGCGAAGTCGTCGAACACGGCCCACAGCGAAGGCCTGGACACCATGTGCGAGGCCGCGGCAAGCGGATCAAGGGCATGCAGACCGTACATGGCGTACAGGACGGTCAGCGTGAGCACGGCCGCGCCCGCCACGCGGACGGCCCGCTGCCAGGCGCCGCCGCGCAGCAACGGCCACATCAGACCCACGCCGACCAGAGCGGCACTGATCTTGACGGCGCAGACGAGGCCGACCAGTCCGCCGACCGCCAGGTCCGCGTGGCAGCCGCGTGCCTTGCGCGCCAGGTGGACGGCGCTGACGGCCAGGGCCGCCACGAGGGTGTCCAGATGGCCGCCCCCGACCAGTACGCCGATCAGCAGGGGGTTCGCACTCCAAAGGAGCGCCGCCCGGACCGGGTCGTCGGCGGCCCGGATCAACAGGTAGCCGGTGCCGAGGAACGCGGCAGCGTTGGCAAGCATCAGTGCCCATACCGTCAGCCACGGCTGGTCACCGCCGACGAACGCCGCAGCGGCCTGCCACCACGTGGCGACCGGCCCGTACACCGACGGGGTGTTGCGCCACGCATCGCTCACCAGATGGGCGTACAGGCCGCCCAGTTGGGCCGGTGTCGTCACGTACGGATCGCCGCCGAGAGCGGCGATGCGGCCGTAGGCGGCGTAACTGGCGGTGTCGGACGAGCCGATCGGGGTGAGATCCGCGACCAACAGCACGGCGCATGCTCCGGCACGGAACAGAGTGCCGGGGTCGGGCCTCCACCCCTGGGTGTGGGCGTGGAGCAGGAGGAGCGTTCCGACGCAGGACAGCACTATGGCGACTGACGTGGCCGCCTCGGAGACGGCACCGGACATCGACGGCAGGTGGAACCAGGTGATCGGCGTCCTGAGCGTGTTGCGGTTGGGTGCGCTCGCACCGACCAGCCCGAACAGCAGAACGCCTGCCCCGGCCATCGACAGGGCTGTGCGAGGCCGGGGCGGTCCGTCACCGGTCAGAGCCCCGGATGCGGCTGTCCTGCCTCGGTCCGCAGGGCGAAGAACCCATCCGTGGTTGTCAGTCGTCAAGGTCAGCCTCTGGGTCGTACTCGGTCATGGCTCTTCCGCGCACGGACGATCCCTGGAATCGCCTTGCCGGCGCGGCAGTATGCGTCAGGGCGGCCTCGTGGACGGCGCCGCCGGGTCGGCTGCTCCATGGCAGGGCAGCGACCGACCCGCAGGCCGGACTCTTGGCCGTTCCCGCTGACGGGCACAACGGTCGCCGCTGCTACAACGTTGCGACCGGCGACGAGTGAGCCGTTTGATCATGTGTCGGGATGCTCGCCCGTACCCGTCTTCGCATGCCTGCGCCCTGTTCAAAAACTTGGTC
Source organism: Streptomyces sp. NPDC001393 (assembly GCF_053597455.1). NCBI lineage: Bacteria > Bacillati > Actinomycetota > Actinomycetes > Kitasatosporales > Streptomycetaceae > Streptomyces > Streptomyces sp. NPDC001393. The sequence goes on along the minus strand of NZ_JBSFIH010000045.1, from coordinate 28,023 downwards.
ATGGCCGCCGGAGAGCTGCGACCATGTGCTGGTGCGGCGCTGCGGTATCACGGCTGGAGGCCTCAGCCCAGCAGCCGGCCGCGTCCACACCGCAGCCGGCATCCTCGGACATGTCGGGGCACGATCACCGATCTGCTTCCTCCGGCCCGGTACTCCGGCGGCTGCGCAGAAACTCCAGGAGAAGCGGGGTCAGTGACACGACGACGATCAGCGCGACCAGCGGGAGCAGGTAGTGGTCGACGTTCGGGATCGATGAACCCAGCGCGTATCCGGCGAGGATGATCCCCACGGACCAGACCAGGCCGCCGGCCACCTGCCACAGGGTGAAGGTCCGCGCCGGAACCTCCAGCGCGCCGGCGATCGGGTTGAGGACTGTACGCACCACCGGGATGAACCGGGCCAGCACGACCGCCTTGGCGTGTCCGTACCGCTGCAGCAGTTCCTCGGCCCTTTTGACTCCCTCGTGCAACCGCGGCGACCGGCTGCGGGAGATCAGCGCCCCGCCCGCCTTGCGACCGATCAGGTACCCGCACTGCGCCCCGGCCAGTGCGCCGACCGCCGCCACGACCAGCAGCGGTGCCAGTGACAGCTTCACCGGCCGGTCCGCTGCTCCCGTGCACAGCAGGCCGGCGGTGAACAACAGGGAATCGCCCGGTAGGAAGAACCCGATCAGCAGCCCCGTCTCGGCGAACAGCACTGCGCCGACGCCCAGCACGCCGAAGGCGGCCAGCAGCGACTGGGCGTCGAGCACGTTCACGGCGAGTTGGGACGCCAGGTGCAGCGTGGGGGTCATAAGGCCCAAGCCCTTCTGTGGGAACGGAGTTACCGCGGTGGCGGAGGGGTGTGCGACTACGACGAAACGGACCGGCCGCGGGAGTGCGGACGATGAGCAGCCGAGGGAGGTTCGTGACGGATCGCCTCCGACAGCGGCCATCCATGGTCACTCAGCCGTCCGACCCCGTAACCCCGCTCCTCGCACGTGTCGAGGATCAGGGGAAGTGCGCCGAGGGCCGAGTGCCAGGCGCCGGGGGCGGAGGTGCAGTCGGAGTCGTGGAGGAGGATCGTGCCGCCGCCGTCCAGGTCGTCGGTGACGGTGCGGTGGACGGAAGCCGGGGTGGCCCGTGCGGTCCAGTCCTCTCCCCAGGCGGTCCACAGGACCGGGGTGAGTCCGAGGCGGCGGGTCGCGAGGTGGGCGGCGGTGGACATGACTCCGTACGGGGGCCGGAAGAGCGTGGGCGGCCGGCCGGTCAGGTCGGCGACGAGGTCGCGGGCCCGATCGAGGTCGTCGTGGGTGGCACGCGGTCCACGCAGGAGCAGGGGGCGGTGCAGCCAGCCGTGGATGCCGATCTCGTGGCCGGCGGCTGCGATCTCCCGGACCAGGGCGGGAGAGCGGCGTGCCTCGCTGCCGAGGAGGAAGAAGGTGGCGTGCACCCCGCGGTCGGAGAGCAGTCGCAGGAAGGACGGGGTGGAGCGGGGGTCGGGTCCGTCGTCGAAGGTGAGGGCGACGTGGTCGGGGCGGCCCCGGCCCGACAGTCGGGGCATCAGGCGGTTGCGGAGCGGCCCGAAGGTGGAGATCACGGGGGCGGCGTGGGCGGCGGCGAGAGCGGGCAGGGCCGCGGCCGCGGCCGAGCGCAGCGTGCGGGGGAGGTTCACGAGTGCTGTTCCCCCTGCCGGTGGGTGTGGTGGCCCGCGAGGCGGTCCACCAGGCCGTTGCCGATGGCGTGCATGAGGCCCGGACCGTCGTACGTCGTCGCCGTCCCCGTGCCGACGGCGCATGCCCACACAGCGGTGGCCATCGCGGCGGTGGCAGCCAGTCGACGCGGCCGCCTCCGCCGCGGCAGCGGGGGCTTTTGATCCCCGTCGCAGAGGCCCGTTCGATGGACGCGTGCGATCTCGGCCGCCGGGCCGCTGTCCGGGGCCTGGGCGAACAAGGCGAGGCCGGTCGCGCGCTGTTGCTCGCCGAGCGGACCGCCGATCAGGTCGCACAGCACCGCTTTGAGGTCGGCCGGGTCACGCACCCATACCGCCGCACCCGCTTCGTCCAGGGCGGCCGCATTGGTCAGCCCATGTCCCGGTATGCAGCGGTAGCTGGCGACGGGCAGACCCGAGGCGAACGCCTCCAGCGACGTGAGCCCGCCGGCGTTCTGGACGAGGACGTCCGCGGCGTGCATCAGGCTGGGCATGTCGTCGACCCAGCCGTAGGCGTGCTCGATGCCGTCCGCGCGCAGTTGCTCGGCCAGGGCCTCGTTCCGGCCGCACACGACGACCGGGACGGCGGCGCCGCAGTCGCGCAGTTCGAGCGCGACCTTGCGGACCGGTCCGACGCCCCATGACCCGGCGACCAGAAGGGCGAGGGGGGCCCGCTGCGGCAGCCCGAACGCCGCGCGCGCCCGGGCCCGCTGCTCTGCGCCGCAGGGGTGGAACCGCGGGTCGGCGACCGGGCCGCACACCCGCACGTCCCGCGCCCCTGCCGTCCGCGCCTGGGCAGCCGGCACGGCGTGGGCGGCCAGGTGGACATCCACGCCGTCCGCCACCCACAGCGGATGCACGGAGAAGTCGGTCAGGTACGTCAGGACGGGAATGTGCAGGCGCTTCTTCAGGCGCAGGTTGCCCAGGACCCGGCTGGCTCCCGGGTAGGTGGAGACCACCGCTCCCGTGCCCTGGGGAAGGGCACGCAGCACCCGGTCCTCGGCCGTGCGGAGCAGTGCACGCGCGATCGGGCCGCCGCCTCCGGCGCGCTCGGTGCTGGAGTAGATCCGCTGATAGGCCCATGGCGCGCGGACGAGCATCCGGTGGTAGCCCTCCTGGACGGCGCGGCCCAGCTGGGCCGGCAGCAGATCCAGCAGGTCGAGCCGGTCGACCGTGAAGCCGTCCGCCGTGAGGCGTCGGGCGAGTTCGGCGGCGGCGCCGTCGTGACCGGCTCCGACGCTCGCGGAGACGACGGCGATCCTGCCTGCGTGACGCGTCGCGGCCCGCTGCTGCGGAATCGCGCCCGCGAGGGCGACTCCAGGCGCCGTACTTCCGGCGTGGGGCATGGGCTTTCCTCCGCAGCGTGAAGGGAGCGAGAGAACTCTACGAGATGTAGTAGTCCGATCTTTGAAGGCGGAGCATACCTCCTACAAGTAGTAGTTGGCTGACGGGTAGCCTGTACGGAAGCGAACGGAGGAAGGCGGACGGTGGAGGACCACAGGCACGGGGGCACCCGAGGGACAGCCGGCAGGCGGGCGCGCGGTGAGCTGGAGAGCGATGTGCTCGCCGCGCTCTGGGCCGCCGACGGGCCGCTGACAGCACGCCAGGTCCGGGAGCAGTTGCCGGGCGACCTGGCCTACACGACGGTGCTGACGATCCTGACCCGGCTTCATGAGAAGGGCATGCTCGTGCGGCACCGTGAGGGTCGCGGATACGCCTACGAGCCCGCCCGCGACGAGGCGTCCCACACCGCCCAGCGCATGCACTCCCTGCTCGAGGGCGGCTCCGACCGCGAGGCCGTGCTGGCCCGGTTCGTGTCGGAACTGTCGGCGCAGGACGAGCACCTGCTGCACCAACTGCTGTCCGGGCACGACGAGACACCCGCCGAGGGTGAGCGCTCCCGCAGGAAGCGGTGAGCCGGATGCTGATCAGCGTCTACATTCCGTTCGTGGTCACGGCCGTGCTCGCCGCACTCGGGCCCCGGCTCGCGCGCCGGCTGCCCCCGCGCCCCGCCGCCTGGGCGCTGGCCTGCGCAGCAGTCGTGACGGCGATCGGCTGGGCAGGGTCACTCGCCCTGCTCGCCTTCACGGGCGTGGCGCAGGTCCCGCAGGTCGCCGCCGAGGGCCGCTGGTCCGTGGCAGCGCTGCGCGCCGAGGACCCGGTGTACCGCATCGTCGCGGCGGCAAGCACCCTGGTGCTGCTGGTCGGCATGGTCTCGCTGGTCGTGGCCGCCGTACGGCAGGTCCGTCACCTCGTGCGGGCGCGGCGGGAATGCGCCCATCTTCCCGGAGACACCCAACTGGCGGTGGTGGACGACGACGTCCCGCTGGCCTTCGCCCTGCCTGGCGCCCCGGGACGGATCGTGGTCTCCCGGGGGATGCTGCGCTGTCTCGGCCACGCCGAGCGCGAGGCTCTGCTCGCACACGAGCGGGCGCATCTGTGTGGTCGGCACCATCTCTTCGAGAGCGTGTGGCGGCTCGCCGCGGCGTTGAACCCGCTGCTGCGGCCGTTGGTCGCCGCCGGTGGTTTCGTACTGGAGCGCTGGGCCGACGAGGAGGCCGCCGAGCGGGTCGGCGACCGCAGGGTCGTCGCCCATGCCGTCGGGCGCGCGGCTCTCGCATCGGCCGGAGTGCCGCGTCCCGCCGCCCTGGCCGTGACAGGCGGGGCGGTGCCGCAGCGGGTGCAGGCCCTGCTGGCCCCGCCTCCGGTACGTCGACGTCTGCCCCTGGTGACGGGGGGCCTGCTGCTGGCGGTCTGCTGTGCCAGCCTGGCCAACGCCGCATCCGACAGCGACCACATGGTGGACAGTGCGCAGTGGGCACAGTGCGTGGTCCAGGCCGGTCCTGCCGGCTCGGCGATGCAGCACCGGCACCCGTCCGGCCCCTGCTGTGGCGGCCATGAGCGGCACAAGCGCAGGGAGCACCGACCGTAACGGTGCGGCCGCCCTCACCCGGTCGCCGAGCGGCACGGCAACGCCGTGGGGCGAGCTCCGCGCGGACACAGAGCAGTTCCCTCAGCGGGCGGCGGCGAACGGCCAGAGCCCGCCCTTGCGGGCGCCGCCGCATCGGCCTGCTTGCGGGCAGTCAGTTACCACAAGGCGCTGTGGACGCCCGGGAGCTGTGAGCGTCCCGCTACGCACGTCGGCCTTGGCCGCCGAAGGTGGGACCGGGCGTGGGCGAGGTGCCCCCCGTGGTGCCGCCGCCGGTCGTGCCACCGCCACCCGTGCCGCCGCCACCGGTGCCGCCGCCCGACGTGCCACCGCCGCTGGTACCGCCGAGCAGCCCACCACCACCCGTACCGCCGGCCGCCCCGCCGGTGCCGCCGGCGCTGGTGCCGGAGGTGTCCGTCGGGCTCGGGCCGGGGCACTGCTTCCTGTGGTGGCGGCACGCTCCGGTGGAGGGGCTCGGCGTGGCCGGTGTGGTCGGGGTGGCCTGCGGCGTGCTCGCGGTGGGGGTGGGGGTGGGCGAGGGGGCGCCGTTCTCGTCGGTGCCCTTGCCCAGTTGCGGCGCGGGCGGGAACTGCTGGACGGGCTGGCCCTGGAGGGCGTCGGTCATGTAGCCGGTCCACACCTCGGTGGGCATGTCGGCGCCGAAGACCTTGGAGAAACCGCCGACGCCCTTCATCGACTGCAGCCCGGAGTTCTTCGGGTCCTCCTTGAACATGCTGACGGACGTCACCAGTTGGGGTGTGTAGCCGATGAACCAGGCGGACTTGTAGTCGTCGGTGGTACCGGTCTTGCCGGCCACCGGGCGGCCCAGGGCCTGGGCGTGGGTGCCCGTGCCGCTCTTGACGACACCCTGCAGGACGTCGGTGACGGTGTCGGCGGTCGAGGCGGGCATGGCCGTGGTGCCCTTGGGCTTGTCGAAGCCGGGCACTTGCTGGCCATCGGCGATGACCTTGGTCACCGAGTACGGCTCGTGCTGCACGCCGCTGTCGTCGAAAGTGGCGTACGCGTCGGCCATACGGATCGCCGAGGGGGTGGAGGTGCCGATGTAGAAGCCGGGGGTGTCGAACTGCAGGCTCTTGCGCAGCAGACCCGCCTTGAGGGCTTCGTTCTCCACGTTGGTGTAGCCGACGTACTCACCGAGCTGGACGTAGGGGGTGTTGACCGACTGCTCCATGGCCTTGCGCAGCGTGATGTAACCCCACTTCGTGGGAACGTCGTTGCGTTGGTGCAGGAGCCCCGTGGGGTCGCCGGAGTCCGGCATTTCCTGGCCCTGCTGGTTCTTGATCGTGATCCCGTCGTCGCCGTTGAACTTGGAGTCCGGGGTGATCGTCGAGGGTGGCTGACCCGGGGAGAGTACGGCGCCGTTGTCGAGGGCCGCGGCCAGGTCGACGGGCTTGAAGGTGGAGCCGACCGGCACACCGGTGGCGTCGGCGTTGTCGGTCCAGTGGCCCTTGTCCCAGCCCGGCCCGCCGTACAGGGCCACGACGGCGCCGCTCGACGGATCGATCGACGCGGCGCCGACCTGGACGTCCTTGTCGGCCGAGCGGTGCGCGGGGTCGAGGTGCTTCTTCTCCATCGCCGCCACGGACGCCGACAGCGCGTTCACCCTCTTCTTGTCGAAGGTGGTGTAGATCTGGTAGCCGCCGCGGCCGAGCTGCTGCTCGGTGATCGACGAGTGGGCCTCGACGTACTTCTTCGCGGTGTCCACCAGATAACCGGTCTGCCCCGACATCCCCGCCGACGGCGTGTACGGCTTGGGCGTGGGGAACCCGGCGGCCAGGTACTGCTGCTCCTGGGCGTCGGTGATCTTGTGGATCTTGGCCATGCGCTGCAGGACGTACGTCCAGCGCGCCGTGGCCTGGGCCTTGGCCTGCGGGTCGGTGTCGGCGTGCATCAGCAGGCTCGGCTCGTTCACCGTGGCGGCGATGAACGCGCCCTGGCTGACGGTCAGTTCGGAGGCGTGCTCGTGGTAGTAGACCCGGGCCGCGGCCTCGATGCCGTAGGCGTCCCGCCCGTAGTAGCAGCTGTTGAGGTACCCCTGCAGGATCTGCTGTTTGGACATCTGGCCGCCGATCTTCAGGGAGATCATGATCTCCCTGAGCTTGCGGGTGACCGACTGGTTCTGGCTGAGGTAGGTGTTCTTCACGAACTGCTGGGTGATGGTGGACCCGGACTGCACCTCACCACCCGTGGCCATGTGGTAGACGGCCCGGAGCATGCCCTGCATGTCGACGCCGGGGTCGGTGTAGAAGGTCGCGTTCTCCGCGGCGAGGAAGTCCCACTGGACCAGCTTCGGAACCTGGGCGAGGTCGACGTTCTGCCGGTTGGTCGACCCCTGGGTGGCCATCACCGAGCCGTCGGACCAGTAGTAGGTGTTGCTCTGCAGCTGCGTGCTGGGATTCGCGCTGGGGATCGTCGTCGTGGCGTAGGCGTAACCGAACAGCCCCAGCAGGCCGCCGAAGAACAGCAGGAAGGTGCCGAACACCTGCTTCCAGGAGGGCAGCCACCGCCGCAGGCCCCGCTTGCCCGCCCGCGGGTAGTCGATGAGGCCGCGCCGGCCGGAACGCCTGGTGTTCGGACGCCGGTTGTCCGCCCTCCGACGTCCCGCTCGTCCGTCATCGGCCTGGGCGGCCCGGACGCCGTACCGCGAGTCGTCAGGGCCGTGCGGCCCCGTCCTGCCGGACGGCCTGCGCCGGTGTCCGCCCATCTTCGCCACTCCTCGACCTGGCTCGAGCCCGCACGTCACCGCGAAGCCGCACCCGCCACACCGATGTGGTCTGCGACGGGTGCCCTGGACCGGCGCGGACTGAAGCTCCAGTTTCCTACAAAATGTAAGACTAACCGGTGCCCGGACCGCGTCGGCAACCGCCTCTGGGCAAAGCCCCACGACGCGTAGGATCGATCGTGGCGCGCGTACGGGAGGCAGGCGCGCGTACGGGCGGCACAGAAGGGGTCGGGCATGGCTCACGACAGCGAGGGCGAGCACGCCGACCGCCGGGCGAGCGGGGCTCTGGAGGCCGAGATCATGGCCGTGCTCTGGGGCTCCGGCAGGCCGATGACCGCCGCCGCCGTGCAGGCCGCCCTCGCACCGGGGCTCGCCTACAAGACCGTGCTGACCGTGTTGGGGCGACTGCACGCCAAAGGGATGCTCGAACGCCAGCGCGCCGGACGGGCCCACGCCTATCTCCCGCGCCGGGAAGCGGCCGAGGCTTCCGCCGAGCAGATGAAGACCGCGCTGGACCGCGGCCACGATCGCACTGCCGTGCTGCAGCGCTTCATCGAGGCCCTCGACCCCGCGGACGAGGCCGCGCTGCGCGCCCTGCTCGGTCCTGGCGACTGACGCAACCCGCGAAGGGACGGTCTGTTCCGGGGCACGGGTGCCCTGCGCGCGGCTCCGCTCGGCGTCAGAACAGATGGAGAACGTGCAGGCAACGGGCGAAGTCCGAGGTGACCTCGGCGAAGGCCACACCGGTCAGGGCGGTGACCGCCACGGCGGGCGAGACCGCGCCCCAGTGACTGGTCGGACGTTCGGCCTGCAGAGCGCCGACGCGCGCCGTGACCTTGTGCCGCAGATAGGCAAGGACGCCTTGCGGCTCCCGCGCTCGGGTGGCATCGGCGATCGCGAGTGCGGCGCGGGCCAGAGAACGGGCGGCTAGCAGACGGCTGCCGGTCGTCCGCGCGGCTTCCTCGTCCGCCCAGCGTTCGATGTGGAAGGCGATGAGGTCGCGCACCGGCCGCAACAGGGGGTTGCAGGCGGCCGCCGTCTCGGCGATCGCCGCGTAGAGGTGGTGTCGGTGGAGCAGATGGGCCCGTTCGTGAGCGAGCAGCACCGCCTGTTCGTCGGCGGGCAGGGCGCGCAGCATGGCGGAGGTCACGACGACTCGCCGTGACCTGCCCGGCAGCGCGTAGGCGTCCGGCCTGTCCGCCTCGATCACCACCAGGTCACCGGCGGCCGGCCGTTTTCTCAGCGGAGCGAGCCCGCGCAGCGCCGACCGTCGGCGCCGTAGCACCGTGAGCGCCCTGAGCAGCGACACCGCAAGCAGTCCGGCCGCCAGCGCGCCCAGGACGTTGGGAACCGGGTCGTCATGCGCGAGGGCGACAGGGCTGCTGTGAGCCTGGTCCTGGAAGGCGTCGGTGCGGCCCAGTCCGCCCACGGTGACGGCGGTCATCCCCCACACCAGGGCGGCCGTCGCGACGAGACTCAGCAGGGTCAGGGCGCGCACCGCGGCAGCGGGGGCCAGCCGGCGTCCCAGCTGCGGACCGAGCAATGCCAGGACGACCGAGGCCAGGAGAAGCAGGTAGACGGTGATGTGCACAGCGGCTCCGGTCGGATTCGGTTCCGGACGCCGCGGGAGGCGCGCAGCGCCGACGCACGCGTGCGGCGCGCAACGCCCATTCCTTACATGTGGCGGCCCAGTAGAGCACGGTTGGTCGCTCGTTCGACGTGCGTCAGGTAAGACTCGAGTGAGTTCTTCAGCCTCGAACACTTGATGCACGGAGCAGTGAGGCGCCGGCCGTCGGCCCTACGCATCCGGTCTCGCTCGGCATCACTCATTGGTCTCACATAGTGTGGGAGTTCATTTGCACGAAGGAGATCAGAGGTGTCCAGCGTGAACGATGGCGTCGTGACGGTGGTGGTCATCACCTACAACGACGCCGAACGAGTCGCAGAGGCGGTCACCTCGGCTCTCGCTCAGGGGGATGCGGTCGGCGAGGTGGTAGTGGTCGACGACGCGTCCACCGACGACACGCCCCACGTGCTGGAACGGCTCGCAGCCGCCGACCCTCGGGTACGTGTCGTACGCCGGGCCGGCAACAGCGGCGGGTGCGGAACCCCACGCAACGACGGTATCGACGCGGCCCGCTTCCCGTGGCTCGTCTTCCTCGACAGCGACGACGTGCTTCCCTCGAAGGCCGTGGACGCGCTGCTCGCCGTCGCACGGCGGCACGACGCCGATGTGGCAGCCGGTCTGTGTGTACGGCGCGAGCTGCCCGGGGGACGTGAGATCCCCTGGCAGCAACAGCTGTTCACCGCGGAGTCGGTGCACGACGGCGTGGCCGGGCGCCCCGAGACGCTGTGGGACACACTGTCGGTGAACAAGATCTACCGCCGGGAGTTCCTGCTGTCCCGGCGGATCCGGTTCCCCGACGGCGCGGCGCACTACGAGGACTTCGTCTTCACCGCGCGTGTCTACGCGGCCCGCCCGCGCCTCGCCGTCACCCCCGAGACCGTCTACGTCTGGCATGTGCGCTACGGCACCGGTCAGGCCTCGATCTCACTGCGCCGGGACCGGATTCAGAACTGGCAGGACCGGGTCGCCGCGCATCAGCAGGTGCTGGAGATCATGCGGGACAGCGGTGAGCGGGATCTGCTGCTCGCGGCGCAGACCAAGTTCCTGGAGTTCGATCTCGCCGTCTACCTGCGTGAGCTGCCCCAGCGTGCGCCGGAGTACCAGGACCTCTGGTGGCGGATCTCCCGCGAGCACGTACGCGCCTTCGAGGAGGAGGCCGTGTCCCGGGCCACACCCGCAGCCCGCTGGCGCACCGCGGTCCTGCTCGGCCGCGAGCGGCAGGCCGCCGGTCTGCGACGGCTGGCCGAGCTGGCGGCCGACCCGCCGCGGCTGTCGCCGCCGTACGCCGGTGACCCGCGGCGACCGCTGTGGGACGAGGTGACCTCCGCCCCCGACGGGGCGGACGAGATCGTGCTCGACGGGCTCGCGGACGCCCCGATCGAGCAGCTCCCGTGGTACGTCGCCGCGGATGTGAGGGCAGGGCGTCGGCTGCTGCTCGAACTACGGCTGCCCGAGCTCTACGGCAGAACCGCGCACGCCGGCCCGCAGAGGGCGATCGTCGCGTTCCGGCACCGGGTGACGGACGCGGCGCACCGGTGCGAGGGGGTGTGGGAGGCGGTGCCCGGCGGCGCGGGCCGGCGTGCCGTCGTCGCCGTCGACGCGGGGGCGCTCTGCGAAGACGGCGCGATCACCACATGGGACGCCTGGGTGACCCTGGCCTTCCGGGACGGCGCGACGGTCACGAGGCCGCTGCGCGCCGGATCAGGGCTCAGGCGACTGGTGCGGCTCGGCCGGCGGGGGCGGGTGCTGCTGATCCAGCCGTATGCCACCCACAGCGGGGCTCTCGCCCTGCGCGTCGCCGATGGCCTCGCCGGAATGCGCACCGTCGTCGCAGGGCGACTCGCCCGCCGCACGCGCCGTTGACCGGCGACGTGTTCAACCCCTGGCCGGGGTGAGGCTGTTGGAGTCGGCCGCCTCCCCCAGGAAGACGCTGCGCACGACCCGCTCGGCCGCGCGTCCGTCGTCATGGGGGCAGAAACGGTCCCGGAACCCGGCGAGCCGCTCCGCCGCCCGCGGCCCCGTGTGCTCGCCGCTCCGGAACACCTCGACGAGTGCTTCCTGCGTGGTGGCGACGGCGCCGGGACCCTCGGCGAGGAGGTCGAGGTAGACCCCGCGTGAGCGCCGGTACTCCTCCCAGTCGGGCGCGTAGATCACGATCGGCCGGTCCAGGACGGCGTAGTCGAACATCACGGAGGAGTAGTCGGTGATCAGGACATCGGAGGCGATGCACAGGTCTTCGATGGACGGGTGGGACGAGACGTCCACGACGCCCCGTGACGAGGAGGTCCCCGGGAGCTCGAAGTAGTGCGAGCGCACCAGCAGGACATGGTCGTCACCGAGTTGGTCGGCGAACTGCCGCACGTCCAGGACGGACGCCGTCTCGTCCTGGTGGTCGCGGTGGGTGGGGGCGTAGAGGACCGCGGTCTGCCCGGGGGCGATGCCGAGTTCGCCCCGTACCCGCTGCACCCGGTCGAGTGAGGCGTTGACCAGCCGGTCGACGCGCGGGTAGCCGGTTTCGAGCACCTCGTAACCACCGGGGTAGACCCGGGTGAACACCTCGGTGGTGTGCGGGTTCGGCGAGACCAGGACGTTCCACCGGCCGCACTGCTCCACCAGCCGGTCGAAGTTCATGCCGCGCGCGGCGGCGGGGTGGTCCCGCAGGTCGGTGCCCATCTTCTTCAGCGGGGTGCCGTGCTGTGTCTGCACCAGCACCGCGCCACGCCGTTTGGGCAGCTCGTACGGGAAGTTGACGTTGTTGACCAGGTACTTGGCCCGTGCCATGGTGCGCAGGCAGCGGGGGGTTCCCTCCACCACGTACTCCACGCCCGGCGGGACGGAAGCCGTCCTGTCCTTGGCGACCACCCACACTCCCCGGATGCCGGGCGCGAGTTCGCGGGCCTTCTCGTAGATGGCCGCGGGATTGCAGGCGTAACCGCGGTTCCAGTAGGCGGCGTAGACGGCCAGGGTGTCGTCGGCGGGAAGCCGCAGGCAGGCGCGGTAGTAGGCCCGCCGCAGCGCCGTCGCCGCGAGCCGGGGTGTCCGGCGGGCCGCACCGCGCGCCCGGCCGAGGGCGGTACGAAGGGCGAGGCGAAGCCGGTTCACCGGCTCCAGCGCCGCGTAGGCGGGATAGGCCCCTCGCTCCACCAGCCGGTACTGCACGCCGCGGAGCCCGGACGGGTAGGTGTAGTCACGCGGCCGGAACCGCCGGAAGTGCTCCGCCGCCCGGAGGAAGAAGTCGCGCCGCAGGTGCTGCGGCACCAGGCCGGGGGTGGCGAGCACGGTCGTCGCATGGCGCACGGTGCGGTCGAAGACCGCCTTGCGGAACGGCTCGGCGGTCGTGGTCGCGTCGTCGATGAAGGCGAAGATCCGCTCGTACTGGCCGAAGAGATCGAAGTGCTTGGGGCTGGAGGTGTTGGTGATCGCGCCCTGACGTCCGCGCCGGTAGTGGTAGCAGACCCGGTCGAGCATGCTGATCCGGCGCGCCGCGAGCAGCGTGGGATAGGTGACGGAGATGTCTTCGTAGTATCCGTGCCCGAAGTCCAGGTCCAGGCCGAGCAGGAAGTCCCGGCGCAGCACTCTGCTCCACGCGGTCATGACGAGGTCCAGGGTGCTGGGCCGCTCCGCGAGCGTGAACGTCTCGGGAGCGTCCCGGAACAGGTGCGCGCGCACGTTCCGCTGCACGCTTCCGTCCGGGTTGACCAGACCATGGTCGACGAGAAGCACGTCGGGACGGGTCCGCCGCAGCCGCTCGGCGACCGCGGACAGCGCCCCGGTGGTCAGCCGGTCGTCGCTGTCGACGAACCAGACGTAGTCACCCTTGGCCCGGTCCAGGCCCTCACCGCGCGCCCGGCCGAGTCCGACGTTCTCCGGCAGGTGCACGACGCGCAGCCGGGAGTCCCTGGCCGCGTACGCGTCGAGCAGGGCACCGCTGCCGTCGGGGGAACAGTCGTCCACGGCCACCACCTCGATGCCCTCGAAGGACTGCGCCGGTCCGAGCAGGGAGTCCAGGCATTCCGGCAGAAATTCCTCCACCTGGTACACCGGCAGGACGACGCTGATGAGCACCTCCCCCTCGGACGGCTGGGTGGCCAGGCTGTCCCTTGTTGCCATGTGTCCTCCAGACGTGTGTCGGTGTCTGCCGTGCGTGACCGGACCTGCGACCGACCAACGCCCGTACGGTTTCCCCCCGCAGGTCCCGCGAAGGTCGCGGGACGCGCGCGCCGGACGGAATGTCGTGCCGTTCGCGCCGACCCGACGCGATCCACCGGCTCGCGTTCGCCGGGCACACCTATGCGCTGGGAAACGCGGCAGTCCCGAGCACAGGGTAGTCCTACGATGTGTAGGACTACCAGTGAAGGCCGGCGACCGGTGGGGATGCCGGCCGACTCAGGGATACCCGGAAACGTGATCAGCGCGTCGGGAACCCGTCCAGGACACCACCCGAATGGATGACCTGTGACGGCCAGGGATGTCGGCTGCCCCGGCGCAGGGGATGTGCCGGGGGCAGCCCGTCGTCCCGGTTGTTCAGCCGAGTGAGGTGAGGAGCGTGTTGAGCGCCTTGACCTCGGTGGCCTTGTCGGGGTTCGGGGCACGCAGCGCCTTCAGGACCTGGTCGATCTCACTGTCGAGGAAGTGCCACGACTGCTCGCTCTTGGGCTCGAGAGTGGGCTGGCCGTCGTCCCAAGCGGTCTCCAGGTCAGTCACTCGGGTAGTCGCGGCCGACTGGTTGCCCGAGTTGAGCTTGGCCAGGGTGTCAGCTGTGATCGTGCGGAACTTCGCGATCTCAGCCGGCGGGAAGGGTGCCGTCGCCTGCTTCGGGGTGAGGTGCGTGGTGACAGGTGCGGGCGGGTCGGACTCGCTGGCCGCGGCCGCGTGCGGCTGGCCGTGTGCCCAGACGAGAAGCGCCGCGGTCGCGACCGCCACGACGGCGTAGTAACCGAGCATGATCCGCTCACGCGCCGGGTTCAGCGCTCGTGGGGCATCGCTGAGGTCCTGGGTTTCGATGACATCGCTCCGGCTGAGCGTGAGGTACACGACCGTGGCGAGGATGGCGACGAGGAAGATCACGCTGGTCACCGCGGTGCCGAGGCCCAGGCCGCCGTCGCCGCTGGACGAGCCGAGCCAGTCGCCGAGGTTGGCGCCGAGCGGGCGGGTGAGGATGTAGGCCAGCCAGAAGGAGAGCACCGCGTTGGCGCCGAGGCGCCAGCCGACGACGATCGCGACGATCAACCCGAGGGGCAGGAGCACGGAGACGCCCGCGGTCCAGCCGGTCAGGTCCAGGGTCCAGTCACCGGTGGCGGTGCCGAGGGCAAACGTGACCAGGACCGCGAGCCAGTAGAAGAGCTCACGGGGACGGGTGGTGATGGTGTGGACCGACAGGGTCCGCTCGCGCGCGTACCAGACGCCGAAGACAACGGCGAGGACGACGGCGAACACACTCGTGCTCAGCGCGAGGGGAACGCCCTGGCTGTCGGTGAGGATGTCGGTGTAGAGAGTGCCGGTCACGCTCACCACCACGACGGTGAGCCAGTACACGAACGGGATGTAGCGCTTGGTGCTGAGCTGCCAGCCCAGGACGCCTGCGAGAACGACGGTGAAGATCAGTGCGGTGTTGATCAGGCCCACACCGAGGTTCATGTTGATCCAGTCGGCGAAGCTCTCGCCGACCGTGGTGCACAGGATCTTGATGATCCAGAACCAGATCGTGACCTCGGGAACCTTGTTCAGCATCTGCCCGGCAGGCGTCCGAAGACGCCCGGCGGAGCGGCGGTGAGAGGCCGCCCCGGCCGGCTGCTGGGCGACTCGCTGGTGGTCTCCTTGCTGGATGCCTGCCGCTGGAACCACAGGACTCTCAGACGTTTCATAGGTCATGCTGCCGGACTGTGCCATCGGGGGACCTGAACGCATCCTGACTGCCGTCGTCACCTGCCCCGATCCCGCGAGCCGGCGCGGTTTCGAGGCACAGGTGCCGCCGCGGACACGTCAGAGGTCGCTCCGCCGTTGACCTGTCGGCTGGGCTGACGCAAGGGGTGAGCCGACCACGGAGGCGGCTCCTGCAGCTCGCGTGCGCATGTGGATCCGGCCTGTGCTCCAGGCGCGGAGCGCGAGCGCCGAGGACGCGGAGATGACGCCGCCCAGGACCAGGGTGGAGCGGGCGCCGAGGGTGTCCGACACCAGGCCGACCAGCGGAGCGCCGACCGGGGTGCCGCCCAGAAGGACCAGGAAGTAGACGGACATGACACGGCCCCGCAGGTGTGGGCCGGCATGAAGCTGGGTCAGCGCGTTGGCGGTGGTCGTCACGATCGCCGCGGCGAAACCGGTGGGGATCAGCAGGGCCAGGAACGTGCCGTAGCCCGGCATCAGGCCCTGCGCGGCTTCCAGCGCCCCGAAGACGATCGTGGTGGAGATCAGACGGCGTGCGGTGGGTGGCTTCCCGGTGCTCGCCCCGTGGAGCGCGCCGGCGAGGCCGCCCAGGGCGTACGCGGCGGAAAGGCAGCCGAAAGCGGCGGCGCCCGTGTGGAAGGCCGTGATGGCCACGAGCGAGATGGTGACCTGGAAGTTGAGGCCGAAGGTGCCGACGAAGGCGACGAGGGTGATCGGCAGGAGGAGTTCCGGGGTGGACGTGATGGCGGGGAAGGCATCGCGCAGCCGGACCCGGCCCCCTGGTCGCGGCCGGCCGTGGTCGGCGAGCTCCTCTGTACGGATGGTGACCAGGCCGTAGAGGACGGCGAGGTACGAGGCCGCGTTCGCGAGGAACACCGGGCCCGTGCCGAAGGCGGCGACGCTCAGGCCGGCGAGGGCGGGGCCGAGGGTGCGGGCCACGTTGAACTGGGCCGAGTTCAGGCTGACCGCGGTGGCCACGCGCTCCCGGCCGACCAGTTCGCAGATGTAGGCGTTGCGGGCGGGGCTGTCCACGGCGGTGGCGGTGCCGAGGGCGAAGGCCAACGAGTAGACGGACACCAGGTTCACCGCGCCGGTGACGGTCAGCAGTCCGAGCAGGAGCGACTGCATTGCCATGGCGGTCTGGGTCAGGAGCAGAAGCCGCCGCTTGGGGAACCGGTCGGCCAGGACGCCTCCGGTCAGGCCGAACAGGGTCTGGGGCAGGAACTGCAGTGCGGTCACGATGCCGACCGCACTGCCGCTGTTGCCGGTGATGTGGAGGACGAGCAGGTCCTGCGCGGCACGCTGCATCCAGGTGCCGACGTTGGAGGCCAGCTGCCCGAGCAGGTAGCGACGGAAGTTCCGGACGGCGAGTGCGGCCGCCACCGGCGTGCGGGAGCCCGCGCTCATGACGGCTGACGGGCGTACGAGTCGCCGGTGCTGGACACGGGGGCGTCGTCGACGTGATGGAAGGTCGGGTGCGGGTGCATGAGGAAGGCGTGGTGGGAGATGTTCCAGGCGTAGGCGCCGGCCATGGCGAAGGCGACCCGGTCACCGGCGCGCAGCCGGCTCACCATGACCCGGCGCGCCAGGACGTCCTTGGGCGTGCACAGCTGTCCGACCAGTGTCACCGGCTCGTCGCGCGCCTCCGGGCGGACCCAGGGCCGCAGCCAGACGTCGTCCGGAATCACCTCGAAGGGCTGGTCGTGCTGTTTCGCGGCCGGGGTGCGCAGATGATGGGTGCCCCCGCGCAGCACGGCGAACGCCTGCCCGCGGCTGACCTTGATGTCCAGGACCTGGGTGACGTACCAGCCGCAGTAGGCGGTGACCGAGCGGCCGGGTTCGATCCGCAGCGTGAGGTGAGGGTGCCGGGACAGGATCCGGCGCAGTCCGGCACCGAAGGCGGGCCAGTCGAACGTCCTGTGCGGTTGCGCGTAGTCGACGCCCATGCCGCCTCCGACGTTGACCTCGGCGAGGTCGACCCGGCGTTCCTGGGCCCACTCCTCGGCCCACATCAACACCTTCTCGACCAGGGCCAGTTGGGCCTCGGCCTGGAGTCCGCTGGCCAGATGCAGATGGAGACCGCGCAGGCGGACCCGTGGGTCGGAGGCGATCAGCTCCAGGCAGTCGTCCAGCTGTGCGGGATCCATTCCGAAGGGGCTGGGCCGGCCGCCCATGGCGAGAGCGACCTGGCCGAGGTCGACGGGCAGGTTGACGCGCAGCAGGACGTCGACCCTCCGATCGCCCAGCACGGTGGTCAGCAGACGCAGTTCGTGTGCGCCCTCCACGTGCAGGCGCTCCACTCCGGCGTCCATCGCACAGGCCAGCTCCGTCTGCATCTTCCCAGGACCTCCGAAGGCGACCGGCGCGCCGGGAGTGAGCCGGCGGACGTGGCTCAGTTCGCCGCCGGAGGCCACCTCGAACCCGCTGACGCATCCGGCCAGAGTCTGCAGGATCGCGGGATCGGAGTTGGCCTTGGCCGCATACAGCAGCTCGACCCGGTCCGGCAGTGCGGCCCGGATCGCCCGAACGTGCTCGCGCAGGCCGGGCAGATCGTAGACATAGGCGGGCAGGTCGTCGTCGGCGAGTCGGCCGACGTGGTCGAGCAGGGCGGCCCTCACCGGATCACCTCGCGGGGGAAGTCCGCGCCGAGTGGGCTGGGCAGGGGGACGTAGCCGGCGTGCCGGTCGGCCTTGCGAGCCCAGCGCAGGAGCAGGTTGGCCTTGGCGGGCAGCGGTACGCCGGACAGCAGCGCGCGCAGGCGTGGCGGTTCGGCGGCGGTGCGGGCGTAGGCGGTGAGGTGGTCACGGACCAGGCCCCAGAGGGCGGGTTCCAGGGTCGGGTCGAGGTCGGCCAGGGCGCCGAGCACTTCGGCGGTGTGGTTGACCAGGAGGCAGTACGCGACCCGGTTCCAGCCGTGTTCGGGATCGTAGGTGAGGGGTCCTCGGACGTCGTCCGGCAGGGCGTCGAGGGTGCGCCGGTGATGCCCGGGCAGGAGCTTGGTCCCCTCCAGGTCGCGGAAGAGCATCTGCGCCGGGGTGCCGTCGGGGTTCACACCGACGACGACGTTCTGCAGGTGGGGTTCCAGGACGACCCCGTGTTCGAAGTAGGCGGCCAGCACCGGTGGCAGCAGCAGTCGCAGGTACGCGTCCCACCAGGCCAGGACGTCCCCGTCGCCGCGGGCGAGGAGGTGGGAGACGTGGGCTGTGCTGGTGGGGTATTCGTCCGCGATCGCCGCGGCGAGCAGCGGTGTCACCCCGGGACGCAGGTGGTGGCGCAGTCCGGAGCGGACGATGACGCCGAGACCCTCCAGGAGGGCGGTGTCGCCGCCGGTGTCGAGCGTGCGGTAGCCGGGCTCGGCCAGGACGGCGCAGCCCGGGAAGCGGCCGGCCAGCCCGGCGAAGAGGGGCTGGAGCAGCCGGTTGAGGGCGACGGCGCCCGACAGCTCGTAACTGGCGTGTCTGCGGACGCAGTTGGTGAGGCGGACGTTCAGACTGAACTTGAGGAAGGTGTCGCTGTCGGGGTGGTACAGCGTGCGCACCGATGCGGTCGGCACCAGCTCCGGTCCGCTCACTCCGGTGTCGACGACATCGCCGGCGGCCACGGCCTCCTGCAGCCGGTGGTGATCCTGGAGCAGCCGGTACTGCCAGGGATGGACCGGCAGTACGGCGAATCCCGCACCGGACGCGGGGTACAGCGCGTCCATCTCCCGCAACTCGCCTTCCTCGCGGACGAGGTGACGGCGCACGGCCAGGTGGCGCAGCCGGAAGCGCGCGCCGGTCTCCGGGCCGTACGTCAGCCAGTCCGCCGGGTCGCCGGTGCGGGCCTTGGGCGTGGGGTGGAAGCGGTGGCCGAACACCAGGGACTGCTCCGATGCCACGTACGGGTCTGCGTGCCGGGTGGCGTCCGCCCGCTCCTCCAGGGTGGTGCGGATCGTCTCCCGGCTGTCGGCGACCTGGCTCAGGAACTCCTCGTTGGCGAACCCCGTGCGCAGCTCCAGTTCGTCCTCGATGTATCCGGCCAGCTCCTGCCAGCCGACTGCCACCCAGGCGTCGTCGTCGAGCCGCTCGATGGGGCCCTGAAAGCGGTGCGCTCCGATCAGCGAGACCCGGCGCAGTGGAGAGCGCAGCAGCACGCCCCGGCGGGGCAGTCGTAGCAGGAGGTGGCCGTCATCGACCGTGACCTGGTGCTCGGGGGCGGACACCTCGCGGATCAGGCAGTTGAGCAGCGTGTGGGCGGTGACGGTGTCGGCGGTGTGTGACGGTTCGGCGGCCGATGCGGTGACGGCTGGGGCGGCGGTCCTGGTGTGGGGTGCAGTGCCGGTGGTCATGCGGTCGCTCCAGTGGGACGGCGGTCGGATGCGGAGTTCATCGGCAGTCGGCCAGGGGGTTGGGAACCGGTGTCCATTGCGCCTTGCCGGGGTTCTGGGCCAGCCGCATGGCGATGGTCGCCTTCAGTGGCATCGTGTCGCCGAAGAACGCCGCCGCGTCCTCCTCGTCCGGCAGGCCGGCGTACACCCGGCGGCCCACCTCGGCCACCGCCCCCCACAGCGCTCGGGGCTCGACCGCCCGCGTCCGCGACAGGACATCGACCAGCTCGCTGAAGACTCCACTGACCAGGGCGCCGAACAGCTTGGTGTGCAGCGCACCCACGTCGTCGCCTGCACGGGTGCCGAGCAGCGGCGGCAGGGTGAAGCCGCACCGGGCCAGGCGGCGTGGGCTGACCCGTACGCCGTCCAGATCCCGGTACAGCACGCGCACCGGCCGCCCGTCGCGGAGCACGACCAGGGTGTTCTGGCCGTGCGCCTCCAGCGCCACCCCCATGGACAGCAGCGTCAGCGCGGGCGGCAGCACGAGCCCGGCGAGGTCCGCGAGCCAGCGCACCGGGTCACCGGAGACCACGGCGGCTCCGGTCGCGTGGACGGCGGTGAGGGGAACGGCGATCTCCCCGGCGTCGACGTAGCACTCGCTCGACTCCCGGATCATCGCCGCGAGGCTCGCCGAGGGCTGTCCGTCCACGCACACCGAGCCGCCGCCCAGCTCCCGCAGGATGCGCAGGCTTGCGCCGTACCCGGCCTTGTCGATGACGGCCGTGACCAGGTCGGACAGCGCAGGCCCGTCGGCGACCTCGGCCGGGGAGATGGTGCGCCGGTAGTTGGTGACCTGCACATCCAGCGCCGTCTTGATGTGGCAGCCCGGCACAGCGGCCAGTGGTGCCAGGGTGCGCAGCGACAGCAGCGGCCGGGCCGGAATGGTCTCCTCCACGACCGCCAGGTCGGGGTGGCGCGCCAGCACATGGTCCCGCTGCCAGGGATGCAGCGGGAGGAGGATGGTGTCGCCGTCACACAGTGGCCGGGGCCAGTCGCCCGCCCCCTGCCAGCGATCGGCCGGGACACGGAGCAGCGCCAGGTGGACGACGGGGTGGTGCTCGGGCGCGTAGGCGAGTACGTCGGCGATCGACATGCCGGTGCGCGTGCGGCAGCAGGGATGCTGCGGGTGGCCGTCGACGACCGCCTGCTCGGCATCCGCGGAGTCGTTCGGGGAGGCCGCCCGGCCTGCGTTCGCGGCCCTGGCCAAGGCCAGGTTGACGACGCTGTTGTCCAGCTCGGCCGCCAGACGCTTCGCGGCGGGGGTACGCAGGCCCAGTTGGGCCAGCAGTTCCGCCGGGCCGCTGACCGGCCCCTCCGGTGTGGACACGGTGAAGTCCTCGGGCACCTCGGCGAACCGCTGCGCACCGGACTCGGCCGCCGAGAGCGAACCGCCCCGCCGCAGCTCGACCACCAGGGCTCCGGACTCCCTGCGGTGCCCGGTCACGCCAGGCAGGGGTTCCCGTGCGAAGGCGCCCCACAGCCGGCCCAGTACGGTGGCGCGTGCTCCCGGCAGCGCGGCGGTGAAGGGCTCCGCCAAGTCCGGGCGCGTGAGGCGTAGTTCATCAAGGGGCATGGGGCATCCAGGTGCTGGTGCGGGTGCTTGGCGCGCGGTGCTCCGGTGGCACCGGCCGTGCAAGCGAAGCTACGGGAAGACGATCAAGCGGACTGCCAGAGCACATACAGCAGGGGGCTCGGATTCCTCCGATGAAGCGTTTTTCCGCCCCCGTCCACAGCCGATTCCGCCCGGAACACTTTCCTTGCACGCGGCCCTGCCCCTGACTCCGTTTTCGGCTGTCACCTGGGGCAATGGGACACCGGCGTGCGCGGCCTTAACTCCCGGCTTACTCCACGCTGGCAATGTGGGCTTCGGCGGTTACTCCGTTCGTGGAAGATCACCGGCTCGGGGGAGCTACCGGCGTTTGCCCCACACCCTTCGGCCGGGGTCTGTGAGCCTTTCGGCATGCGTGTCTTGCTGATCGAGGACGACGACCGGGTGGCCGTACCGCTGATGGAGGGACTGCGCCGCTTCGGATTCACCGTCGAACACGCCGGAACAGGTGCCGAGGGCCTCGCCGCGCCGGAAGCGGCCATGGTGTTGCTGGACCTGGGGCTGCCCGACATGGACGGCATCGACGTCTGCCGCGCGCTCCGGGCCCGCTCGTCCGTGCCGATCATCATGATCACCGCCAGGGACAGCGAGGTGGACCGGGTGCTCGGCCTCGAGCTGGGGGCGGACGACTACGTATCCAAGCCCTTCGGCGTCCGGGAACTGGTCGCCCGGATCCGTGCCGTCACCCGCCGCACCCGCCCCGCAGTGCTGGACACACACCGAGCGGAACCAGGCTCCCCGCATGATCCGGCAGAACCCGGGACGCCCGATGGCCAGCGGATCGGCCCGCTGACCATCGACCGTCGGACGCGCCAGGTCCATCTGCACCGGTCGCCCGTCGCCCTCGCGCCCAAGGAGTTCGATCTGCTCACCTGTCTCGCGGAGGACCCCGGGGCCGTCTGCTCCCGTCGGCAGATTCTCGACACGGTCTGGGAGCCGGACTACTTCGGGCCGACCAAGACCCTGGACGTCCACATCGCCGCGCTGCGCCGCAAGCTCGGGGACTCCTCCTGGATCGAGAACATCCGCGGCATCGGCTTCCGCCTGGTCCCCCCGGCGCCCGTCGACGCCACGTCCGCCGCAGAGCCGACGCGCGGCGGAGGATCCCGGTGACGCGCCGTCTGCTGCTCAGCCATCTGAGCGTCATGCTGTTCGTCCTGCTCGCGCTCGAGGTGCCGTTCGGCATCTTCTACGCCCGCAGCAAGCTGTCCCGCTTCTCCCATGCGGCGCAGCAGCAGGCGATGACGCTCGCCGAGGTCTGCGAGGACAAGATGGAGCACGGGCTGACGGCCGATCTGCCCGAACTCGCCCGAGCCTATGGGCAGCGCACGGGCAGCCACGTGCTCGTGGCCGGCGAGAAGGGCATCGTCCTCACCGACACCGCCGCCCCCGCCCTGGTGGGCAGGGACCTGTCCGCCGAGCCGGACATCTCCACCGCACTGCGCGATGAGCCCGCCGTCGGCACCCGCAGCGACCCGTCCACCGGCGCCGAGGTCCTCGTGGTCACCGTGCCGGGTGGCTCCAACGCCACCGTCGCCTGTGTGGTGCGCACGGTGTATGCGCTGGGCCCGCTCAAGGCCAAGGTCCACGCCACCTGGCTGGCCCTCGCCGCCGTCGGGCTGGGGGTCCTGGCCGCCGTCTCCCTGATCGGCTTCGCTCTCGCCCGCTCGATCACCCGCCCGGTCCAGGCCCTGGAACGCGCCACCGCACAACTCGCCGAAGGCCGGATCACCGATCCCCCTGCCACCGATCACGGGCCGCCGGAACTACGACGCCTCGCCGCGTCGTTCACCAGGACCGCGACCCGGCTCCAGCACCTGCTCCAGGCCCAGCAGGCATTCGCCTCCGAGGCATCGCACCAGCTGAAGACGCCCCTGACCGCACTGCGCCTGCGCCTGGAGAACTTCGAGCCGCACCTCGCCCCCTGCGCCCAGGACAGCCTCGACACGGCGCTCGGGGAGCTGGAGCGGCTCAGTCGTATGGTGCAGGGGCTGCTCGCGCTGGCCCGGTTGGAGAACTCCGCGATCAGGCGGGAGGCGGTCGATCTCGACGCCGTCGTCGCCGATCGCGCGGCCATCTGGACGGCCTTCGCCGACGAACAACAGGTCGACATCACCGTCTCCGGGACCACAGCCGTTCGCGTATGGGCGGTCCCGGGAGCACTGGAGCAGATCATCGACAACCTGCTCTCCAACGCGCTGCGCGTGTCCCCACCGGGAACCTCGATCACCCTGGCCACCGTCGCCCCGAAGCACGGCAGCCACGCCCCGCCCGTGGCCGAGCTGCATGTGATCGACCAGGGGCCCGGCATGTCCGAGGCCGAACGACAGCGGGCCTTCGACCGGTTCTGGCGGACTCCTGATGCCGACCACGACGGCACGGGGCTCGGCCTGCCCATGGTCCGGCAACTCACCCGCGCCGGCGGCGGTGAGGTCACCCTCGAGGCGGCACCCGGCGGTGGGCTCGACGCCGTCGTCCGTCTCCAGCGCGCCGAGAGCCGCACACGCCGCGAACGCCCGGCCCCCGCTGCGGACGCCGACTGCGCAGGACGCCCCCGTCACCACACCACCCACAGCAGCTCTGCTCGCTGACTTCGAGGGGCGGCACCGACCACGACGACCACGACAGCGACGCCCCGCAGGCCGAAAGCTCCAAGATCGACATCAAGACGGCCGACGGCAAGGGCACGACTGCTGCATACCCGGCGGGGACCGCTCCGGCGGACGCCTCGGCCCCGCCCGGTCGCACCCCGCTGTGGGGAGGCCGTACCGCCGGCGCCCGGTTACCCTGCCAGACGGGGGCTGACGTGGATCACGGAGGCGCCATGCCGAAGTCCGAGCTGTCGAGGAACCGCTCGTCCCTGGGGCACAAGGTGCGCTATGCCCTACGGCACCCCGGCCGGATCCCTGCCTATCTGCGCCGCGCCGCACGGGACAGCTGGCTGGGTCTCCGTCATCGCGACCACGTGGCGTACTACCGCGCCGTCATGGCCTCCGACACCACGCGCAGCCCCGGGCGTGCCGTCGGCAGCGGGACGGAGGCACACTGGCTGGCGCTCGGGCAGATGCAGTTCGACTACCTGGTCGAACACGGCCTGAAGCCGCAGGACCGGATGCTGGAGATCGGCTGCGGGAACCTGCGCGCGGGCTGGCGGTTCATCGACCACCTCGCCCCCGGCCACTACTACGGCATCGACATCTCGCCGGACATCATCGTCGAGGCCCAGCGCACCCTCGTACGCCGGGGCCTGCAGGACCGGCTGCCCCACCTGACACTCGTCGAGAACCTGACGCTCGACTTCCTGCCCTCGGGCTGGTTCACCGTGGTGCACGCCCACAGCGTCTTCTCGCACTCGCCGCTGGAGGTGATCGACGAGTGCCTGGCGAACGTCGGGCGGGTGCTGGCCCCGGGCGGCTTCTTCGACTTCACCTTCGACCGGACGGAGGGAACCGAGCACCAGGTGCTCCGCGAGGACTTCTACTACCGCACCGAGACCCTGCTCTCGCTGGCCGAGCGGCACGGCCTGACCGCGCGTTTCATGGACGACTGGGAGCGGCGCCCGCACGGCCAGTCGAAGATCCGGGTCTCGCACGCGGTGGCGGTGTAGCGGCGTGATCCTGCGGCGGTCTCGGTGAAGCTGCTGGTGAGAGGCCAGTAAGAGCAGTGGGCGAAGGCTCCTGGGCCCTGCCGTCGGCGGCGGTCGGCCAGGCACACTGGCGGCGCCGACCGCACCGGAGGAAGCCCCGCCCATGGACAGCACAAGACACCGATTCGCGATTCTGCATCCCCGTCGCAGCCTGGGCACCGTGTTCGCCGTCTCCTTCGCCTGTGTCACCGCCGCCACCACCCTCCTCGGCGGCTTCCTCAGCTACAACGCGGCGGCGCGGATGGTGCGGGTCGACCAGGACGCCGTCTTCCGCGGCGTCGTCAGCGACCTCCACCAGCAGGTCGCCCAGCATCGTCTGTCGCCGTCGGACTACTTCAGCGTGAGCCCCGACCGCGACAGCCCCCGCGACGACCTCTCGCGCCGCATCCGCACCGATGTCCAGGTCCTCGGCAGGGCGGGCCGTATCGAGGAGCACGGCTATCCGGCGCTGCAGGTCCGCGCCCTCGACCGGGCCGCGGCCGCACACGCCAAGGCCGGCCACACCATCTACTACAAGGCCCAGATACAGGGAGAGCGCTATCGGGTCGCCACCGTCGCACTCGGCGGCGGCCGGGGCGCCGTACAGGTGGCCCAGCAGTACAGCGACACCGAGGACCTGCTCAGGGAGCTCAAGACACGCACCGTCGAGCTGAGCGCCATCGTCATCGTGGTGGCCGGCCTGGCGGGCTGGTGGCTGGCGCGCAGGATCGCCGGGCGGCTGGTCCGGCTGACCCGGGTGGCCGAGGACGTGGCCCGCACCGGCCGGCTGGACACCGAGGTCCCCGTGGCCGGGCAGGACGAGGTCGGCAGGCTCGGGCGGGCCTTCGACGGCATGCTGGGGCGGCTCGCCGCGTCCGAGGAGATCCAGCGTCGCCTGATCCAGGACGCCGGGCACGAACTGCGCACCCCGCTGACCTCGTTGCAGGCCAACGCGGCTCTCCTGGACCGGATCGACCGACTGCCGCCGCAGGCCAAGGCGGACCTGATCGCGGACATGAAGAGCGAGACCCGCGAACTGGTCAACCTCGTCAACGAGCTGGTCGAGCTGGCCGCCGGCGACCGGGGAGCCGAGCAGCCCACGGAGGTGGCCCTGCGCGCCATGGCCGAGGATGCGGCCGCCCTCGCCCGGCGCCGCACCGGCCGGGAGATCCTTGTCGACGCCGACGCCACCGTCGTACGGGTCCGGGCGTCCGCGGTGCAGCGGGCGCTGTCGAACCTGCTGGAGAACGCGGCCAAGTTCGACCAGGACGGAACCGAGCCGATCGAGGTCACGATCACGGGCACGCGCGTGGAGGTGTGCGACCGCGGACCGGGCATCGCCGAGGCCGACCTGCCCCGCGTCTTCGACCGTTTCTACCGCGCCGACAGTGCCCGCAGCCTGCCCGGCTCCGGGCTGGGCCTGGCGATCGTGCACGCCGTCGCCGTCACCCACGGCGGCACCGCCTTCGCCCGCAACCGGCCCGGCGGCGGCGCGGTCATCGGCTTCACCCTCGACCCCGCATCCCGCGTCGAACGCCCTCCTACGACGCCGACGGCCGGCTCCGCCACCACGGCTCGGTGACCGGCCGGGCCCGGAGTGTGGGTCGGCAGCCGGACAGCAGGGTTTGTGGGGTCAGGCGGACCGCCGGCGACAACGGCTACGGGGCCCCTTCGGCCCGCTACCAGGAACGCGCCCGCATCCGCAGCGACAACTGGAACGGGCCCTCGCGTCACCTTCGCCAGAACAGGTGGTGCGTCACGCCACTCGGGCTGGGCACGACGTCCAGGTGGAACCGGTCGAGCAGTTCATCGGGGGACTCCCAGAGTCGCAGTCCGGACCCGAGGGTTACCGGCGAGACCGCCACATGCATGGTGTCGACGAGGTCAGCATCAAGGAACTGCCGGATGGTGGAGACCCCGCCGCCGAGCCGGACGTCGTTGCCCTGCGCCGCTTCCCGCGCCCGTTCGAGGACCGTGGCCGGGTCGCCGTCGACGAAGTGGAACGAGGTGTCGGAGAGCGTGAACGGCGGACGCTTGTGGTGCGTCATGACGAACACCGGCGTGCGGAACGGGGGCTCCTCCCCCCACCAGCCGCGCCACTCATGGTCCTGCCATGGCCCGCGTTGGGGCCCGAACTTGTTGCGGCCCATGATCTCTGCACCGATGTTGCGTGCGAAGTCTCGCGTGAAGTAGTCGTCGAGGCCCCGGCTCCCCCCGGAATCCGTGCGCATGGGCCAGCTCGCCGTGGCTCCGGCCCAGGCGAACAGCCTCTCGGGATGGTCGAAACCGAACGGCCGCTCGAGGCTCTGGTGCTCACCGGCACCGATTCCGTCACTCGAGACGTTGAAGTTCATGACTCTCAGCAGTTGATCCATGTGTTCCTCGTCAGGTCCTGTGGCGTCATCGTGCGGCGAGGCGCCGCACATCATGGCGTCGAACGGGACGGGGCCGGATCGACAGCAGCCCGTAACTTTTTCCAAGGCACGTCAGGAAGCCGCCTGCTTGGGGGGTGGCTGTGGCGGACACGGACGGCATCGAGGTGGACGTCACCGCCCGGCGCGGGCGTCCTTCGCCGTCGGCAAGGCCCCGGCGGGCTGGCAAGCCTTCGACGAGGCCCTCTGCACCGCCGGCCCGCTCACCGTCGCCGGCGGCAGCGCCCGCTCCCCCAGGGCACGGTCGCCGCCCCGATGCGTGAACCAGAACGCCAGACGGCCGGTGCGCCCCGGGAGCGGGTTCGCGCCGGCCGTCCTCGTGTCACGGGCGTACGGGGCGTGGTCAGTCCTTACGGCCCTTGAGGCGCCGTACGTCGAAGGACCAGATGCCGCGGCCGTGCGTGGCGGCGTACAGCTTGCCGTCGGGGCCGAGACGCAGCTGCATCACGGCCGTGGTGGGCAGGTCGTGCCCCAGGACCAGCCACTTCGTGGCACCGGCGGGGCGGTAGAAGGTGGCCAGGTCGGTGCCGAGGGCGAGGCCGCCGTTCGGCAGGAGCTTGACCGTGTCGGCGGGCACGTCGGGCAGGTTGGCCGAGATGTCCGTCCAGCTCGCGCCGCCGTCCTTGGACTCGAAGACGTGGCCCACGCCCGCGCCGGGGCCCTCGGTCCACCTGCGGGAGAAGCCGTTGACGGCCACGTAGACGTGCTGGGCGTCGGCCGGGTCGACCTCGAAGCCGGAGATGTAGCGGTTCGGGATGGTGCCGTCGACCGGGGGGCTGAACTGGTGCCATCCGGTGCCGTCGGCGTTGCCGACCGCGATGCCCCGAGTGAAGCCCTGGTTGTTGCAGGGCCCGCACCAGCCGACGTACACCGTGCCGCCCGAGGACGCCACGGCCGTGGCCACGTGGCCCTCACCGAGGTCGTACGCGTTCGTCCACTCCTTGCCGGAGCGGATGGCGAAGCCCTTGGTGTTCACCCACACGTGCCGGCCACCGGCGATCCAGGTGCCCGTGTCCTTGGCGTCGGCGGCGATCGGCGCGATGAAGCGGGCGCCCGCGCCGCCCTGGTCCTTGTCCGGCGGTGCGACCTCGTACTCGGTGGCCTTGGACGGATCCGTCGA
>NZ_JBSFIH010000044.1:0-79983 GCF_053597455.1 Streptomyces sp. NPDC001393 | reverse complement strand
CACCCTCGACCCGGCTCTCGTACGCCGTGTCCACGCCCTGCGCGATGTCCGGGGACTGCGCGCCGATGGACACCGACACGCCGCAGGAGGCGCCGTCGAAGCCCTTCTTGGAGGAGTCGTAGCCGATCTCGAGGATCTTGTTGCGGACCAGGGTCGCGATGTCCGCGTAGGCCTTGGTCGTCACCTCGCCGGCCACATGCACCAGGCCGGTGGTGATCAGCGTCTCGACGGCGACCCGGGAGGCCGGGTCCTCACGCAGAAGCGCGTCGAGAACGGTGTCGCTGATCTGGTCAGCGATCTTGTCGGGATGGCCCTCGGTCACGGACTCCGAGGTGAACAGGCGACGGGACACGGATACCTCCTGCAGCGCAGTCGAGGGGACGGGACGGCGACCGGTGGCGACGAGGGCGGCGGGGCCGGCCCTCGTGCGCCGTGCGGTCACGCCCCCGCGAGCTGCTGCTGAAGGCCCATGTGGTCCACCAGCGGCCAGACCTCACTGACACGGCCGTCCCGGAGCCGGTAGAAGACGTGCGCACGCTGCGAGACGGACTTGCCCGTCGGCGCATGCCCGCGGAACGTTCCGGTGTGCCTGCCGGTGGTCACACCGCGTACAGCCACGCAGTCGCCGTCGGCGATGATGCCCTCGATGACGAAGGTGAGGTCGGAGAAGGACTCGTGGAGCGACTGCCAGGTCGACCGGATCACCTCGGGTCCCGTCTGTCCCGAGTACAGAGCATGGTGCATCACGGCGTCCGGGGCCGTGATGTCGTCGGCGATCTCGAACTTGGCCCGGTTCACCACCTCTTCATAGAGGCGAAGGATGACCGCCTTGTTGACCTCGGCAGAACTCGCCATTCGATTCACTCCCCGTCGAAGGACTGCTTTCGGTGCCACGCATCGTGGACGTGGAACGACATGTCAGCGGGGGCGCGTACAGAACCTCTGGAAATCGGCTGAAGCGAGTGCGCGGCTCCGGCTCGGGCGGCCCCGCGCGGGTCCGGTGAACTGCGCCAACACCGACACATGAGCGCTTCTTCAGAGACCCGGCCGATGATCCGGGGACGTCAGACCGGGTAGCAGTCCACCTGAGGGGATGCCTCCATGAAGGCTCTGGTGCTGTCGGGCGGCTCCGGCACCCGCCTGCGACCGTTCAGCCATTCGATGCCCAAGCAGCTCATACCCGTGGCCAATACCCCGGTGCTCGAACACGTGTTGACGAACATCCGCGCTCTGGGGATCACCGAGGTCGGCGTCGTCGTGGGGGACCGGGCCACGGAGATCCGCCAGGTGCTCGGCGACGGGTCGCGGCTGGGTCTGCACCTCACGTACCTCCGTCAGGAGCGTCCGCTGGGACTGGCGCACTGCGTACGCCTGGCGCGTGATTTCCTCGGTGCGGAGGACTTCGTGATGTACCTGGGTGACAATATGCTGCCCGCCGGTGTTTCCGACATCGCCGAAGAATTCGCGGCACGTCGTCCCGCGGCACATGTCGTCGTGCACAAGGTCGAGAATCCGAGCCAGTTCGGTGTCGTTGAACTCGACGCCTCGGGCCGGGTGGAACGGCTCGTCGAGAAGCCCGCCAGACCGCGCAGCGACCTGGCGCTCATCGGCGTCTATTTCCTCACCGCTGCCATTCATGAGGCCGCCGCCGCCATTGCGCCGAGCCCGCGCGGCGAACTGGAGATCACCGACGCGCTGCAGTGGCTGGTGGAACGAGGCGCCCGCGTGGAAGCAACCCGGTACAGCGGTTACTGGCGGGACGTCGGGCGTGTGGAGGACGTCCTGGAGTGCAACTGGGCGCTTCTCGACGGACTGCAGTCCCGAGTGTCCGGTGAGGTCGACGATGCCAGTGTGATCAAGGGACCGGTCGTGGTGGAGGAGGGCGCACGTGTCGTCCGCTCGCTGGTGGAGGGCCCCGCGATCATCGGTCCGGCCACCGTGGTGGAGGACAGCACGCTGGGTCCGTACACCAGCCTCGGCGGGCACTGCGTGGTCCGCGGGACGCGACTCGGCGCGTCCGTCGCCCTGGACGGGGCGACGATCACCGGTGTACGGGGACTGAGCCACTCCCTCATCGGACGCGACGCGCACGTCGCCCCGGCCGGCACCGACCGGGCGGAGCACCGGCTGATCGTCGGCGACCACTGCAGGATCGAGGTGGCAGGATGACCCTCGCTCAG
Source organism: Streptomyces sp. NPDC001393 (assembly GCF_053597455.1). NCBI lineage: Bacteria > Bacillati > Actinomycetota > Actinomycetes > Kitasatosporales > Streptomycetaceae > Streptomyces > Streptomyces sp. NPDC001393. The sequence goes on along the minus strand of NZ_JBSFIH010000044.1, from coordinate 77,803 downwards.
GAGGCCGTGGCGCTGCGGCCGCGGCACACGCCGGCCTTGGGCGAGCGGCTCGCCCGGTCCGCGGCGACCACCTGCGGCGCGGTCATGCGCACCGAGGAGTTCCACCGCTGGCTCCAGGAGCGCCGTGCGGCGCACCCCTTCCGGGTCGACCGCATTCCCCTGGCCGACCTGGACGGCTGGTCCTTCGAGAAAGGCACCGGCAACCTGGTGCATCACAGCGGCCGCTTCTTCACCGTGGAGGGCCTGCATGTCGTGGAACGGGGCGCGCCCTTCGGCGACGGCCCCCGCAGGGAGTGGCAGCAGCCCGTCATCCGGCAACCGGAGGTCGGCGTCCTCGGCATCCTGGCCAAGGAGATCGATGGCGTCCTGCACTTCCTGATGCAGGCGAAGATGGAGCCCGGCAACCCCAACCTGCTCCAGCTCTCGCCGACGGTGCAGGCGACCCGGAGCAACTACACCAGGGCACACGGCGGCAGCCGGGTGAACTACCTCGAGTACTTCGTCCAGCCGGGACCGGGCCGGGTGATCGCCGATGTGCTGCAGTCCGAGCACGGCGCCTGGTTCTACCGGAAGTCCAACCGCAACATGATCGTCGAAACGGTCGAGGACGTGCCGCTGCTGGACGACTTCTGCTGGCTCACCCTCGGCCAGATCGGTGAACTGCTGCACGAGGACAACGTGGTCAACATGGACTCACGGACCGTGCTCTCGTGTGTGCCGTACGACGACGGTGCCGACGGGGCGCTGCTGCCGGACGCGGAGCTGCTGTCCTGGTTCACCGGTGAGCGCGCGCGGCACGACGTGCAGGCGCGCTGCCTGCCGCTCGCCGACGTGGCGGGCTGGAGGCGGGGCAGGGACGCCATCGAGCACAACGAGGGACGCTACTTCGCGGTGGTGGCCGTCTCCGTGCAGGCCGGCAGCCGCGAGGTGACCAGCTGGACCCAGCCGATGATCGAACCGGTGGACCGGGGCCTGGCCGCGTTCCTGACCTGCGAGTTCGACGGCGTGCCGCACGTCCTGGTGCACGCCCGGGCCGAGGGTGGGTTCCTGGACACCGTGGAACTGACCCCCACGGTCCAGTGCGTGCCGCGCAACTACAGCCACCTCCCCGACGCGCAGCGGCCACCGTTCCTCGACGAGGTCCGCAACGCCGACCCCGCCCGCGTCCGGTACCGCGCCGTGCACTCCGAAGAAGGAGGGCGTTTCCTCGGTGCGGAGAGCGAATACATGATCGTCGCGGTGGACGAGCACACCCTGGCGGCCGTCCCACCGGGCTATGCCTGGGCCACCCCGGCCCAGCTCACCTCGCTGACCCGCCATGGCCACTACCTCAATGTGCAGGCCCGCACCCTGCTGGCCTGCCTGCACGCGTCGGCGGTGCGCGCGTCATGACCGGAACGCCGGACGCACCGCTGCGCATGGGCGTCCTCGGCTGCGCCGGCATCGCCGTACGCAGGATGCTGCCCGCGATGGCCGCCGTCGACGGCATCGAGGTCACCGCCGTCGCCAGCCGGGACCGGGCCAGGGCCGAGCGGACGGCGGCGCCCTACGGAGCGGCCGCGGTGCGCGGCTATGCCGAACTGCTGCGGCGCGAGGACGTCGATGCCGTGTACGTGCCGCTCCCGGCTGCACTCCACGCCGAGTGGACGGAGGCCGCGCTGCGCGCGGGCAAGCACGTGCTCGCCGAGAAGCCGCTCGCCACCGACGTATGCCGCACGGCAGAGCTGCTGAACCTGGCCGAGACCGCCGGGCGGGCGCTCATGGAGAACGTCATGTTCGTCCACCACGGTCTTCACCGCAGCGTCCGTGCTCTCGTCGACGCGGGCCGCATCGGCGAACTGCGCTGCTTCCACGCGGTCTTCGGTGTCCCCCGGCTGCCCGACACGGACATCCGCCATGACCCTGAGATCGGCGGGGGCGCCCTGTGGGACATCGGCGTCTATCCGCTGCGGGCCGCCCTGCACTTGCTCGGCGAGCCGCTCGACGTGCTCGGCGCGCACCTGGTCCGGGGCGGCGGAAAGCCCGTGGAGACCTCGGGCGGAGCGCTGCTGGGCACCCCGTCCGGGATCACCGCGCAGATCGCGTTCGGAATGGATCACGGGTACCGGTCGGCGTACGAGCTGTGGGGCAGCGAGGGCCGGATCGCTGTGGAGCGCGCCTACACCCCGCCGGCCGGTCATGAGCCGGTGGTGCTCCTTCAGACGCGCGCCGGACAGGAGCGCATCCGTCTGCCGGCCGAGGACCAGGTGCAGGCCACCCTCATTGCGTTCGCGGACTCCGTGCGCGACGGCGATGGCCCGGCGTACGACCGGACGACCCCGTTGGACCAGGCGGAGTTGCTGGCGGCGGTCCGGCGTGCCGCCGACGCGTCCGGCGCAGGCGGTGTCCACCTTTCACGGAAAGGCACGACATGAGGATTCTCGTCACCGGCGGCGCCGGATTCATCGGCTCCCACTATGTACGGTTCCTGCTCTCGGACACCTCCCCGGACCGCTCCGGCACTCGGGTCACGGTCGTGGACAAGCTGACCTACGCGGGCAACCGTGACAACCTGCCGGCCGGCCACGAACGGCTCGACTTCGTCCAGGGCGACGTCTGCGACCTTCCCCTGCTGCTCGATGTGATGCCGGGCCACGACGCGGTGGTGCACTTGGCGGCAGAGTCACACGTCGACCGCTCGCTGGACGGCGCCGCCGAGTTCCTGCGCACCAACGTTCTCGGTACGCAGGCCGTGCTGGAAGCGGCGCTGCGCTGCCGCGTCGGCAGGGTCGTTCACGTCTCCACGGACGAGGTCTACGGCACGATCACCGAGGGGTCGTGGACCGAGGACAGCCCCTTGCTGCCCAACTCTCCCTACGCCGCTTCGAAGGCGGGCTCCGACCTGGTCGCGCGCGCCTACTGGCGCACACATGGGCTGGACGTCTGCATCACCCGCTGCTCGAACAACTACGGCCCTCACCAGCACACCGAGAAGCTCCTTCCGCGGTTCGTCACCAACCTGCTGGAGGGTTCCCCGGTGCCGCTGTACGGAGACGGGCGCAACGTCCGTGAATGGCTGCACGTCGAGGACCACTGCCGGGCGATCCAGCTGGTGCTCACCCGGGGCCGGGCGGGCGAGGTCTACAACGTCGGCGGCGGAAACAGCATGACCAACCGTGAACTGACCGAACGCCTGCTGCGGCTGTGCGGGGCCGACGCCTCCATGATCAGGCACGTCGCCGACCGCAAGGGCCACGACCTTCGTTATTCGATCTGCGACGCCAAGATCCGCGCAGAGCTCGGATACGCCCCGCGGATCACTTTCGACGACGGACTGGCCGAGACCGTCGCCTGGTACCGGGACCACCCCGGCTGGTGGAAGGCGGTCAAGCACGGTGCCGCGGCTGCCGGCACGACCGCTTGAAGGAAGGGGCGGCATCGCCCCTTGGCGCGTCACACTGGAGGACTCCATCCGATGCAGGTTCGCACACTGGGCATCGAGGGTGCCTTCGCGTTCACACCGCCCGTGTTCAAGGACCGGCGGGGCATGTTCGCCTCCGCCTTCCAGGGCGACGTGTTCGAAGAGCACCTGGGCCACCCGCTGTTCCCCGTCCGGCAAGTCAGCCACAACGTCTCCGCGCGCGGCACACTGCGCGGCATCCACTACACCCTCACCCCGCCGGGAATGGCCAAGTACGTGTTCTGCCCGTACGGCCGACTGCGCGACTTCCTGGTGGACCTGCGGGTCGGCTCGCCGACGTTCGGCCGAACGGTGACCTCGGAACTCGACGCCGACAGCTGCCGAGCCCTGTACGTGCCGGTCGGGGTCGGTCACGCGTTCCTCTCCCTGGAGGACGACTCCCTGTGCGTCTATGTGATGTCGCAGAGCTACGTACCCGAGCACGAGGCCGCCGTCGACCCGCTGGATCCCGCGCTGGCACTGGCCCTTCCGGACGACATCGAGTTGATCCGGTCCGAGCGTGACCTTGCCGCGCCGACGCTCGACACCGCGAGCTCCCAGGGCGCGCTGCCCGACTACCACACGTGCCGCAAGGCGGAGGAGGCTCTGTGGGCATGACGTCCCCGCTGGTGGTCGTCCTGGGCGCTGCGGGCTTCGTGGGCTCCGCCGTGGTCCGTGAGCTCTCCCGTCGGCCGGTACACATCCGTGCCGTCTCCCGGCGGGCGGCCCGCGTGCCGGAAGACGCCCGCGCCGAGGTGGAGGTGCGCACGGCGGACCTGACGCGGCCGGGATCGATGGCCGCGGCACTCGCCGGCGCCGATGCGGTGATCCACTCGATCGCCTACATCGCCCCCCGCTCGACCTGGCGCATCGACGACCACGACACGGCCGCGGAACGGGTCAACGTCGGACTGGTCCGTGACCTCGTCGCCGCGCTGCGGGACAGCGGCCGGAGCGAGACCGCGGTGCTCTTCGCGGGGTCGGTGTCGGCAGCCGGCCCGTCGGCGGCCGGGTTCTACGACGGCACCCAGCCGGACCGTCCCCAGGGCGCCTACGACCGGCAGAAGCTCGCTGCTGAACGGGCGCTCCTCGCCGCGAGCGCCGAGGGTGTGCTCCGGGGCGCCTCGCTGCGGCTGCCGACGGTGTTCGGGTACGGCCCGGACTCCTGCGCCCAGGACAAGGGGATCGTGTCGTCCATGGTCCGGCGCGCGGTCGCCGGAGCCCCCATCACCATGTGGCATGACGGCACGGTCCGCCGGGACCTGCTGTACGTCGACGACGTCGCGCGGGCGTTCGTCCTGGGCCTCGACCACATCGAAAGGCTGACGGGCCGCGCCTGGGTCCTGGGGACGGGCCGCGGCGAACCCCTCGGTGAGGTCTTCCGCACCGTGGCCGGACTGGTCGCGGAGCAGAGCGGCGAGGCGCAGGTGCCGGTGGTCTCCGTGCCGCCGCCCGCACACGCCGAGGCGCGGGACTTCGCCAGTGTGACCGCTGACGCTTCGGCATTCCGTACGGTCACCGGCTGGCAGCCCGAGGTCCCGCTGGCGGAGGCGTTGCGCCGGACGACGGCCTTTTGCACGAGCGGTGCGGAGGCGGCACTGCTGGGCGGGTAGCCGACTCGGCGCCCGGCGCGGCGGCCCCGGCCGACAGGCGCCGGGCGGCGGAGCCGGCCGAGCGGGCACGCCGAGAGGCCGTGGGTTCCAGTGGCAGGAGCCCACGGCCTCGGGCCCGACAGGGTCGGTAAAAGTCAGGGGATCAGAACCACGCCTCCGCGGGTGCCGCCCTTGGCGAGCACGGTGTGGGCTTCGGCGACGTTCCCGAGCGGGAACGTCCGGGGCGTGCGCAGGGTCAGCTCGCCCTTCTCCACCATGGCGACCAGCTCGGCCAGTTGGGAACCGATGCCCCGGGCCAGCACCACCGTGGTGCGGATGCCGCGCACACCGGGCGGCGGGAACGGCGGCGTCACCCCGGTGTAGGCGCCGTTGTCGCGGACCGCGGCCAGCGCCGGAGCGCCGATGGCCGCCGCGTCGAGGAGCCCGTCGACGCCGCCGGGCACCACGGTGCGGACGGCGGCCCCGATGTCCTCGGCGCGAGCGACGAACCCGGCCCCCCGGCTGGTGACGAACCCTTCGTCCTGCGGTCCGGCGACACCTACGACGTCGAGCCCCCGTCGGGCGGCCAGTTCCAGGGCGAACCCGCCCACGCCGCCGGCCGCGCCGGTCACGGCCAGCTTCTGCCCGGCGGTCAGGCCCAGCAGGTCCAGCCCCTGCCGGGCGGTCAGCGCATTGAGCGGGAGGGTGGCCGCCTCGGCCGGAGCCGTACCGGCGGGCGCCGGGGCGAGCACGTCGGCGGGCAGGACGACGTAGTCGGCCTGCGTGCCGGTCTTGGTGTCGGGCCAGTTCGACATGCCGACGACCGTCTGGCCGACAAAGAAGCCGGGCACGTCCGAAGCGACCGCGTCCACCGTGCCGACGACGTCGGCGCCGAGGGTGTACTGGGGGCCGGCCGGAAGCATCGGCCCCAGTACTCCCGACCGGGCCACCACATCGAGCGGGTGTACGGCGGCGGCCCGCACGCGGACCCGCACGTGACCGGCGGCCGGCTCCGGCACAGGAAGGTCGGCAACCTTCAGGACATCCGGTCCCCCGAATGACGTGATGGTCACTGCTCGCATCATGACTCCTCTGCTGAGTTCGGGTAGGAGGGTTCCGGGCGTTGCGCTCGGGCCGGTTCGTGCGCGAAGGCGACCCAGCAGGGGACGGCGTCCACAGAGGTGACGAGCCGGCCCACGGCCGTGAAGTGGCCCTGGGCGTCAGGCCGGGCCCGCATCGCCCGGAAGGCTTCTTCGGAGTCCCACTGGACATAGGCGATCACCGTGTCCCCGTCGTGGCCCCGGTGCACGCTGGTCGAGACGAACCCCGGTTGCAGGTCCAGGAGGTGCATTCCCTTCAGCAACACCTCGACCAGCTCTTCCTGGTGGTCGGGGGTGGTGCGGAAGATGTTGATGGTGGTGAAGTACTTCTCCTGCGCGATGGTGGCGCCGGACATGCGGGTCTCCTGACGACAGAGGTGAGCGGGGGACTGGGCCGGGCAGGGATCACTCGGCGCGGGCCGTGACCGCCGCGAGGACGTCCTCGAAGGCCTGTGCGCCCGGCGCATCCTCCGTCCGCCAGGCGACGAATCCGTCCGGACGCACGAGCAGGGCGCCGCGCGGGCCGAGGCCACTCGCCTTGCGGAACTCGCCGGCCGGGTCGTCCACTTCACCGTCCGAACCCAGCCGGAACAGCCGCAGCGGAATGCCGAGCCGCTCGGCGGCTGCCAGCCCCCGGCAGCCCCAGTCGCCCGACTGGTCTCCGGTGAACAGCAGGAACGTCTCGCCGGTCAGATCGAGGGGGGACACCTCCTCGCCGCGACTGTTCGTCAGCCGGGCATGGGGCACGCGCATGCCCGGCTGCCCGTCGATGACCAGTTCGTGGCCGAGGGGATCGGTGAAGCCAGGGCCGAGGATCACCGGCGAGGTGTACCGGTAGGCGGTCGTCACGATGGTCTGGTCACGTTCGTCGCGCACGTCGGCGTCCTGCGGGTTGCTCCAGCGCATGTGCCGCATCCAGGCCTGGTCGATGGTCGCCTGGCCGACGGGCCGGCGCTCGGCCTCGTAGGTGTCGAGCAGTGCCTCGCCCGCCCAGCCGCGCAGGACGCCGGCCAGCTTCCACGCCAGGTTGTGGGCGTCCTGGACGCCGCAGTTGGCGCCGAAGCCTCCGGTCGGCGGCAGGACGTGCGCGCAGTCGCCCACGAGGAAGACCCGGCCCGCGCGGTAGGTTTCGGCGATGCCGTGGCCTATCCACCAGCCCTTGGTCTCCAGAACGTCCACTTCCAGGCCGGGCACCCCGGTGGCCTTGCGCACAAGCTCGACGCACCTGTCCTCGGTGATCTCCGAGGCGTCGAGCACTCGCGGGTCACCGAAGATGCCGTAGATCCACCGCTCGTCGTCCACCTTGAAGAGCATCCCGGGAGCCTCCGGGTTCTGCAGGTAGAGGATCATGAATCGGCGGCCGTCGAGGACCGCCTCGATGTCTGCCCTGAACAGGATGTTGAGCACGTGCCCGAGCGCGCCGTGGCCCGTGCGCTCGATGCCCAGTTCCTTGCGCAGCGGGCTGTGCGCGCCGTCGGCCGCGATCAGGTAGTCCGCCCGGACCGAGCGGGTGTGTCCCGTCCGCAGGTCGCGCACCCGCGCGGTGACACCGCCGGCGTCCTGGGTGAACGACTCCAGCTCCGTGTGGAAGTCGATCCGCGCCCCGCGGCGCAGCGCCTCCTCGAGCATGACCGGCTCGACCTTGTCCTGGCCGCACCAGACCGCCTCCGAGGGCCCGACGTCATGGAAGTCGTTCTCGCCCTCGGCCATGACCAGGACGTCGCCCTGAACGATGTCGGCGAGTGACTGCGCGCGCAGGATGGCACGGGGCAGATGGTGCGGCGGGAGGTCGCGGTCCGCCCAGTGCTTGCCGAGCACGAACTTCTCCGCCACGTCCAGCACGCCCTGCTCGATCCCGAGCGAGCGGAAGAGTTCCATGGTGCGGGGGCTCACATGGGTGGAGCGCAGCATCTGGGAAACACCCGAATTGCGCTCGACCAGGAGGCAGTCGATGCCCTGCTGACGGAGGAACAACGCGGCGGCGAGGCCGGACATGCCACCCCCGACCACCAGTACCGGAACCCGAACGTCTGGCATGTCTTTTCCTATCCGATGCCACTCGACGAAATTTCACCAATACCGTGCAGGGAGAATGGCGGGTGGAACTCCACGACGCCTGAAGAGGCGGTGAAGCAGCACGTGGGAACACTTTCCGGGAAGAGGCGGTGCTTCCGGATTTCCCGCTGCCGCGCTTCTTCAGCGGCATTCGAGTGGCCGTTCAGGGCGGCGGCCCACGGTGGGCGGGACCGGGCCCGCCGACCGAGAGGAGCTCGACATGGGCGATCTGAGGGGAAAGACCGCGCTGGTGACCGGTGCGTCACGCGGCATCGGACGCGCCATAGCCGAACGGCTCGCCGCCGACGGCGCGCTGGTCGCCGTGCACTACGCCGAGAACGAGGCGGCGGCCAAGGAGACGCTGGCGGCCATCGAGAACGCGGGCGGAGGAGCGTTCTGCGTCCGGTCCGACTTCGGCACCGAGGACGCCGTCGACCGGTTGTGTGCTGATCTGCAGCGCGGCCTGGACGGCCGGTCGCTGGACATCCTTGTCAACAACGCGGCCGTCGGCCACACCGGTTCGCTGGAGTCGGCGACGGCACAGGAGTTCGATCGGGTCTTCGCCGTCAACCTGCGCACGCCCTTCTTCCTCACACAGCGGGTGCTTCCGCTGCTCAGTGACGGCGGGCGCATCATCAACATCAGCTCGTCGGTCACCCGGATCGCCGTCTCCCACGAACTGGTCTACGGCATGACGAAGGCGGCGCTGGACGTCATGGCCCGGACGCTGGCGCACAGCCTGGGTGGGCGAGGCATCACGGTGAACTCGGTGGCGGTGGGCGTCACCGACACCGACATGATCGCCATGCTGCGCCAGTACCCCGAGGCCATGGCCGCGGTCACGGCCGCCACGGCGCTCGGCCGTATCGGGCAGCCCGCCGACATCGGCGACATCGTCGCCTTCCTCGCCTCCGACGATGCGCGCTGGGTCACCGGACACCTGTTGGACGCCACCGGAGGCATGTGTCTCGGCATGGCCATCTGAGCGCCGCTGTCCAGCGCAGACAGCCATGTCGTTGACGGATCACCGCACGCATATAGCATCACTGGATGAATTCCATCACGCTCGACAAGCTTGACCGTGATCTCGCCCATGCGCTCCAGATCGACGGGCGCGCCCAGTTCAGCAGGATCGCCGAGGTGCTCGGCGTCTCCGACAGCACGATCGCCCGCCGCTATCACCGGCTGTTCTCCGCGGGGGTGCTGCGGGTGGTGGCCTCGATGAACCTCTCGCGTCTCGGCTATGTGCCGTGGACCATCCGCCTGCAGTGCACCCCCGACGCGGCGAGCGGCATCGCCGCCGCGCTGGCGCGCCGCACCGACACGTTCTGGGTGCATCTGCTGTCGGGTGGCACGGAGATCTCCTGCAGCACCCAGATGCGGGCGGGCGGCAGCAGTGACACCCTCCTGCTGCACAAGCTCTCGCGCACCACGCGCGTGGTGTCCGTCAGCGCGCACTCCATGCTGCAGGGCTTCGCCAGTCCCTCGCAGTGGTCCGGGCTGGTGTCGCTGACACCCGACCAGGTCGTGGCGCTCCGGCCGGAGGCGCCCGCGCCGGGCGACGGCCCGACCGACCTGTCGCAGGCGGACTACGCCTTGATGGAGGTCCTGTCCCGGGACGGACGGGCGGGGTTCGGCGAACTGGCCGACGTCACCGGCTGGTCGGAGTCGACAGTGCGCCGCCGCATGGACCACCTGCGACGCACGGGGGTCCTGCATTACGAGGTCGACCTGCCGCCCTCGGCCCTGGGCTACCACGGCGAGGCGCGGCTGTGGATGTCGGTGCGTCCGTCCGCACTGGTCGCGACCGCGGTGGCGCTGGCCGAGCACCCCGAGGTGTCATTCGCCGCGGTGACCACCGGCCCCACCAACCTCATGGCCTCCGTCATCTGCAAGGACCACGCGGACCTCTACCGCTATCTGACGGAGCGCGTCGCCTCATTGGAGGGTGTGCACAACGTCGAGATGGCCACCGTCGACCGCACGGTCAAACGAGCCGGCTCCGCCCTGCCCAGCGCGGCGTTCCGGGAACCCGCCCACCTCTGAGCTCGACCGGATGGAGGTATCCACCCGCAGAGACCCATTCGCTGCAGGAATCCGTCAGGATCCGCGCTCTGGCTAGGTGCACCCGGCCCGGCAGCCGCATCGTGTGAAGCAGTCAAGGAACGAAAGGACTTCACATGCGCAAGTGGTTGCCCCTAGTCGCGGTGTGCCTGGGGTCTTTCATGCTCATCGTGGACACCACGGTGGTGACCGTCGCGCTGCCCGAGATCGGCACCGGTCTGCATGCCTCGCTCTCCAGCCTGCAGTGGGTGATGAACATCTACACCCTGGTGCTCGCGGCCCTCACCCTGAGCGCCGGTTCCCTCGGCGATCTGCTGGGGCGCCGCAAGGTGTACCTGCTCTCGCTCACCGTCTTCGCCGGCGCCTCCCTGCTGTGCGCCCTGTCCACCAGCCCGGCGATGCTCATCGCCGCCCGAGGTGTCCAGGGCATCGGCGGCGCGGCCATGTTCGTGACCAGCATGGCCCTGCTCGGTACGACATACGAGGGCAAGGCGCGCGGCACCGCCATGGGTGTGTGGTCGGCCGCCATCGGTGTCGCCGCTGCCGTCGGTCCGATCTTCGGCGGCTTGCTGACCCAGGGCATGAGCTGGCGGGCCATCTTCTACGTCAACATCCCGATCAGCCTGGTGACGATGCTGCTGACCAAGGTCTGTTTCACCGCGGACACGCCACAGCAGCGTGCGCGCCTCGACGTCCCCGGGATCGTCACGTTCGCCCTGGCCTCCGGTGCCCTGACCTACGCGCTGATCACGGCCGGCGACAAGGGCTGGACGTCGAACGCCACTCTCGGTCTGTTCGCGCTCGCCCTGCTGGGAGTGGTGCTGTTCGTCCTCGCCGAGCAGCGCCATCCCCACCCGATGCTGGACCTGGCACTGATGCGCAACGCCTCGTTCGCAGCGATCATGCTGAGCACCGTCGCAGCCGCCTGGGGCTTCTCCAGCCTGGTCTTCACCTCGCTGTGGCTTCAGTCGGTCGTCGGGCTCACGCCGATCAAGGCCGGTATGGCCCTGCTGCCGCTGGCCGGAGCCACGTTCGTCGCCTCCACCGTCACCGGCAAGCGCCTGCACGACGTCTCCCCGCGGGTGACCATCGCGGTCTCGCTGCTGCTCATCGGCGCCGGGTGCGCGATCAACGGCCTGGTGATCCACGGCGGCTCCTCGTGGGCGGCCGCGGTGCCGGGGCTGCTCGTCATCGGCGTCGGCGTGGGCGTCGGGATGCCCGCCACCGGGTCGGCGATCTTCGCCTCCGTTCCACCGCAGCGGGCCGGCATGGGATCGGGTGCCATGGCCACCTTCCGCCAGTTCGGGCAGGCTCTCGGCGTCGCGGTCCTCGGGGTGATCTTCAGCGACGCGATCCACCACGACCTGGTGAACAAGGTGGCCCATGTGCAGGCGGCCCAGGACGCTCTGACGAGCGGTAGGCGCACCGCCCCCGGTGTGCTGCACGACGCGGGCGCGCACGGACTGACCTCCGTGTACCTTGCCACCGCCGGTCTCGCCCTCGTGGCCGCCATCGTGACGGCCTCGTTCGTCCGCAAGAAGGACCAGTCGATGCCGCCGCAGGAAGTGTCCAAGGAGACCGCCGAGGCGCACTGACCCACCGGACTCCGTGCGCGGGTGTTTCGTCCCCCGTCTCCCGGCGCACGGACGAGCCGCCGGCCCTCACGGGCCGGCGGCTCTCTTCTGCTTCCTGCGCGCCGGGTCAGGCGGAGCGCAACTGCTGCAGCAGGCCCGCCCGGTCGACCATGGGCCAGATCTCGGTCACCTTGGCGTCCCGGAGCCGGTAGAACACGTGCGCCCGCTCCGAGACCCGCCGTCCCGTGGGGCCGGTGCCCGCGAAGGCGCCGGTGTGGGTGCCGGAGGTGGTACCGCGCACCGCGACGAAGTCGCCTTCCACGAGTACGTCCTCGACCTCGAAGTGCACGTCACTGAACGCCGCGTGGAGCGCGCGCCAGGTCGACTTGAGGACCTCGGGACCGGTCTGATCGTGGTAGGGCGCATGGTGCATGACCGCGTCCTGCGCCACCAGCTCGTCGGTCACCTGCTCGAAACGGCCCTGGTTCAGCGCCTCGTCATAAAGGCGGAGGATGACGTTCCTGTTGTCGCTGGAGCTTGCCACGTCTGTTCTCCGTTTTCCCGGTCCGACAGGGAACAGGATTATCTTCCGGCTCCATTGAGGAACCGCTCAGGAAACGCTGAAGAAAAGCATTCGGGCGACTTCATGTCTTGTCTCCGGAAACGTGCGGATACAAAAATGATGTGTTCCTTCCGGGAAAAGGATTGGAGAGCATGGATGCGCGTTCTGTTCGCTGTCATGCCGTCCCCCACGCATCTGCACCCCTTCGTGCCGCTGGCATGGGCACTGCAGGGCGCGGGACACGACGTGTGCGTGGCCAGCCACCCAGACATGGTGAACACCATCACGGAAGCAGGCCTGACCGCGATCGGTCTGGGGGACCCGGTGGACCTCGCGGGTGCGGTGGACGCCTGCGCCGCCGACGAACGGCTGGACCCGATCGTCACCCCCATCACCGACCCGGCCGAACCCGGGCTGTGGAAGGTGATCCGCACCGTCCTGATGTCGCCCTTCTGGCTGCACTACCACGCCGGTGCGCCAGGTCCCGACGAGCACCCCTTCACCGACGCGCTGGTGTCCTTCGCCCGCAACTGGGAGCCCGACCTGGTCCTGTGGGACCCCATGTGCTTCGCCGGCGCCGTGGCGGCCCGGGCGTGCGGTGCCGCGCACGCCCGTCTGCTGTGGGCCCCGGACTACTTCGCGTGGACCAGGAGCAAGTACCGCACGTGGCTGGCGAGTCCGGCCGCACAGCCGCGCGAGGACGGCATGGCCGCCCTGATGGCCCCCACCCTCGAGCGTTTCGGTCTCGGCTTCGACGAGGACCTGCTCGTGGGACAGTGGAGCCTCGACCCGATGCCGTCGGAGATGCGCCTGCCGGTCGACCTCGAGTACGTCCCGGTCCGCCGAGTGCCCTACACCGGCGCCCAGGCCGTTCCCGAGTGGCTCCACGAGCGGCCGCTCCGCACGCGCGTGTGCCTGACGCTGGGGGTGAGCACACGGACGTTCTTCGGCAAGGACAGCAAGCTGCCCATGGCCGACATCTTCGACGCCGTCGCCGGCATGGACATCGAGCTGGTGGCCACGCTCAACGCCGACCAGCTCTCTTCCGTACGACGGATACCCGACAACGTCCGCACGGTGGACTACGTACCGCTGAACCAGCTGCTGCCGTCCTGTTCGGCGATCATCCACCATGGCAGCGGCGGCACCTTCGCCTCCGCGGTGGCACACCGTACTCCGCAGCTCATCGCTTCGCGCCCCACGGGGCAGTCCATGGACATCGCCCGCTTCGTGGAGAAGCGCGGTGCGGGCCTCGTCGCCACCGACATCGAGAGCGAGGACTTCTCCGCGACCGAGCTGCGGGCCCAGTTGGAGCGGATCCTGCAGGAGCCCTCCTTCCAGCAGGGAGCGGACGCGCTGCGCGACGAGATCGCGCAGATGCCGAGCCCCAACGACACGGTTCCGGTGCTGGAGCGGCTCACCGCCCGGCACCGGCACCGGGCCTGAAACGTCGCACGGGACCCGTCGACGGGCCGGCCCGCGCGGGCCGGCCCGTTCGCATGCCGCCGCCCGGCCGGGCGGCGGGGGAAGTCCTACCTCTTGTGGGCCACGACAAGGCGCTCGGTCGCGGTCAGTTCCTCCACAGAGACCTCGGTGAACCCGGCCTCCCGCAGCCAGACCCGGCTCTCGGCCGCCGTGTACTCCGAGCCACCGCTGCGCACGAGCCGCATGTTGAGGCTCATCAGGAGCGAACGGGCCGGGCCGCGCCGGTCGTCGTCGAGGAGCTCCTCGTAGATCAGCAGGGCGCCCCCCGGACGGAGCGCGTCATGGGCGCGCTTGACGAGCAGGGCCCGGGTCTCGGTGTCCCAGTCGTGCAGGACGTGCCCGAAGACGAGAACGTCGGCCTCGGGCAGGGGGTCGGTGCGGAAGTCCCCGCCCTGGAAGCCGACCTTGTCCGCGACGCCCAGCTTCGCGACGTGCTCCTCGAACAGCGGCTTGACGGCGGGCACGTCGAACGTGGTGCCCCGCAGGTGCGGGTGGGCCTTGACCAGATGTGCCGCGAGGTTGCCGCGGGCACCGCCGAGATCGGCGAACGTCCGGTATGCGGACCAGTCGAAGCGGCGTACCAGCTCCTCGGTCACCGGCGCGGAAACGCTGTCCATCGCGTGCATGAAGCCACGGACCTGATCCAGGTCCTTGTACCACTCCCCGAAGTCGTCCAGGCCTTCCTGCCGGCTGCCGCTGCGCAGCAGACCGGTCAGCCGGCCCCAGGCCGGGTAGAGCGAGTAGCTCATGAAAGTGAAGAACCCGCCGATGTAGGAGTCCTTCGCCTTGTCCAGGTACCGTTCGGCGGCCGCCGCGTTGGCGTACCGGCCGTCCTCGCGGTCAAGAAGGCCCAGGGCGACGAGCGCGTCGAGGAAGTCCGCGGCCGCGCTCGGATGCAGGCCGAGGGAGTCCTGCAGCTCCTCGGAGGTGGCAGGCGCCTTGGCCAGATGGGTGAACAGGTCCAGTTCCACGGCGCTGAAGAGCGCCCGTGCCCTCCAGAACCCACTGGCTATGTCCATCACCGACTGAAGCTGGGCATCTGAGTCAACTGACCTCATGGAGGTCTCCTCTCTCGGCGGCAACGTTCTGCAGAATCGATGACGTGACGGCCTCGGCGCGGTCCGTGTGGAAGAGGTGGCCCCCGTCCACCACCCGCAGCCGGAAGTCTTCGGATGTGACGTCGGCCCAGCCCGTCATGTGTTCGGGGCGGACCAGGGGGTCCTTCTCCCCGGCCAGGGCGAGGACCGGGACGGGCAGCGGTTCGGGGTGGGCATCGGCCGGCCGTCCGGCGAGCCACGCCAGGTCCGCCGCGAGGACCGCGGCGATACGACGGCTCAGGCGTGGGTGGTCCAGCACGCTCGGCGGCACTCCGCCCAGGGCGGCGATCTCGCCGAGCAGCTCGTCCTCGCTCAGCATCGCCCAGCGGCGGACCCATGGCGGGTTCTCCCGGGGGGCGGGGCTGGCCGCCACGCAGAGCCGCTTGGGCCGGCGGGCTCCGCGGCGGACCAGCGCACCGGCCACGTCCCAGGCGAGGACGCCGCCCATGCTGTGGCCGTACAGGATGTACGGGCGGTCCACGTGCTCCGCCAGAGCCTCGGCCACCTCCGTCACGTCGAAGCGGGGCTCCTCGAGAAGCCGGTTTTCCCGGCCGGGAAGCTGGATCGGCTGGACCCACAGGGTGTCGGGCAGCAGGCGCCGCCATGACAGGTAGTGCGTGCCGCCGCCGCCGGCGTTCGGCAGGCAGTACAGGACCGTCTCGGCGTGCGGGGGCGGTCCGCCGCCCAGGAACCACCGTGCGTGGGAGTCAGCCGGCATGGTCCGCCTCCGCGGACGGGGATCGGTGAACGTGGGCGACCTCGCAGAAGATCGGCGTGATGTCGTCCGTGATGGCCCGGCACGCCGCGAAGTGCTGCCGGACGTCCGGATGACGGTGCATCGCGTCGAACTCTTCCTTGCTGCGCCATTGCGCATAGTTGATCACGCGGGTGCCGTCGTAGCTCTTGTGGACACTGGCCGAGACGAAGCCGGGGAACTTCTCGATGACGCCGGTGGCCTCGATGATGACGTCGTAGATGCGCTCCTGGTCCTCCGGCGCGACGGTGAAGACGTTGACGAGCGTGTAGTAGCCGTTCTCGCGGGCGATGTGTGCCATCGGTGCTGTCTCCTTCAGACGGCGCGCACGACAAGTGCCGAGTTGAAGCCGCCGTGGCCCCTGGCCACGACGAGGGCCGTGCGGACGGCCAGTTCTCGCGGTCCGTCCACCACGACGTCGAGACCGTGGGCGGCCGGAATCTCGCGGATGTGGGCAGCGGCCGGTACGACCTGGTCGCGGATGCTCAGCAGGGCCGTGGCCACGTCCAGACAGGCACCGCCGGCGTAGAGCCGGCCGGTCATCGTCTTGGGCACGGACACGGGCACGCCCCGCGGCCCGAAGACCTCCCGCAGCGCAGCCGCTTCCGCGGCGTCCCTGCCGGGGACACCGCTCGCATCGGCGAAGACGACGTCGACGTCGGACGGCTCGAGGCCGGCGTCCGCCAGCGCACCGCGCACCGCCCGGGCCAGGGCCGGTGGCCGTGCGGAGCCGGGGCGCGGGTCGAACGTCGCCGCGTACCCCGCGATCTCGCCGTACACCTCCGGTGCGCCGCGACCGCGAGCGGCCTGCAGTTCCTCCAGGACAAGGACGGCGCCGCCCTCGCCCGGGACGTAGCCCGCGGCGTCGGTGTCGAAGGGCAGGTAGGCGCGTTCGGGGTCCTGGCGGGTGCTGAGCAGTCCGACGGGGATCTGCGCGGTCAGGCCCCACGGGGAAAGCGGCGCGTCCATCCCGCCGCCGAGGACCACGGTGAGGTCGCCGCGGCGCAGCCGCCGCCGTGCGCTCGCGAGCGCGTCGAGGCCGCCTGCCTGCTCGCTGACCACCACCGATCCGGCGCCGCGGGCGCCGTGCCGGATGGACAGCTGGCCGGTGTTGACCGCGTAGAACCAGGCGAAGGACTGGTAGGCGCTGACCCGCCCCGGTCCCTCGCTCCACAGTTTCTGCAGCTCGCGCTGGCCGAACTCGAAGCCGCCGCATCCGGCGGCAGTGATGACGCCGGCATCGTAGGTGCCCAGCTCGGCGAGGTCGACGCCCGCGTCGTCGATCGCCCACTGGGCGGCGGCCAGGGCGAACTGTGTGGTCCGGTCGGTCTGCGGGATCAGCCGCCCGGGCACGTGCTCGGCCGGGGTGAACCCGGTGACCTCCCCGGCCACCCGGACCGGATACGGGCCGGCGTCGAAGCGGGAGATGACGCCCAGGCCGGTGCGCGCGGCGACCGTGGCCTTCCAGTGCTCGTCGGCGCCCAGGCCGGTCGGTGCCACCACACCGATCCCCGTGACGACGATGCGTGCTGTCATGCCCGACCGCCCTTCACCCGGCGCAGGATTGCCGCGCTCTGGAAGCCGCCGAAGCCACTGCCGACGGTGAGGACGGTGTCCACCGGCACCTCCCGGGCGACGAGGGGGACGTAGTCCAAGTCGCACTCGGGGTCCGGCTCGCGGAGGTTGGCGGTGGGCGGCACCACTCCGTGCTCGATCGCGAGCGCGCAGGCCGCCAGCTCGATGGAGCCCACCGAGCCGAGCGCGTGGCCGATCATCGACTTGATGGAGCTGATCGGGATGTCGTAGGCGGCGGCACCGAGGGCGTCCTTGAAGGCGGCCGTCTCGTGCAGGTCGTTCTGGCGCGTGCCGGAGCCGTGGGCGTTGATGTACTGGAAGCCGTCGCGGGGGACCTGGGCCTGGACCATGGCAGAGCGGATGGCCTCGGCCATCTCGGCGCCGTCCGGGCGCAGCCCCGTCATGTGGTAGGCGTTGCACCGGGTTGCGAACCCCGCCAACTCGGCGTAGATGTGCGCGTCGCGTCGGCGGGCGTGTTCCTCGTTCTCCAGCACGAAGATCGCGGCTCCCTCGCCGAGGGCGAAGCCGTTGCGTGTCCGGTCGAAGGGCCGGCAGGCTCCGGCCGGGTCGTGGTTGTCCGGAGACGTGGCGCGCAGTGCGTCGAAGCAGGCGTAGGTGATCGGCGACAGGGGCGCGTCGGTGGCGCCTGTGATCACGATGTCGGCGGATCCCTCACGGATCAGGTCCAGTGCGTAGCCGACGGCGTCCAGGCCGGAGGTGCAGCCGGTGGACACCACCGCGGCCGGCCCTTCCGCCCCGGTCGCCCAGGCGACCTCGCGGGCGAGCGAGGAGGGGATGAAGTTGTCGAACAGGGTGTCGGCGGCCAGGGCGTGGTCCACCAGCCATTTCTCACCGTTGTGGCTGACCTTGGCGTACTCGCGCTCCAGGCCCGTCGTCAGGCCCACCGCCGTGCCGACACTGACGCCGATGCGCGCCGGGTCAACCTCGTCCGGCTCGATGCCGCTGTCGGCGATGGCTTCGGCGAGACCGACCAGGGCGAACTGCACCATCCGGTCCAGGTCTTCGGCCTGTCGGGAGGTCAGTCCGGCGGCGACGGGATCGAAGTCGACCTCCCCGGCGATCTGAGAGCGGTATCCCGTGGCGTCGAAGAGGGACACCGTACGGGTCGCGGGCCGGCCGGAGGTTATCTGTTCCCAGAAGGGTTTGGTGCCCACTCCGCCCGGAGCGACGACACCCATGCCGGTGATGACGGCTCGGGCCATGGTCACTGCCCCACGACCGGCGGGGTAGCCGTCGGGAACGGCGGCTTCTCCACCTCGACGTGCCCCTCCTCGGGGCTGGGTGCGAGCGGTGACATCTGGAAGACGATCAGCGCGGTCTCGGTGCCCTGGTTCTCGTAGCGGTGGGAGCCGAACTTGGGTACCAGGACGGCCTCGTTGGCGCGGGCCACGATTTCCTCGCCGTCGATCCGCACCACGATCTCGCCGTGGGCGACGAACATGAACTCTTCGGAGTACGGGTGGTAGTGCTCGGCGATGAACTCGCCGGGCCGCAGGGTCATCGTTCCGAGGAATCCCGAACTGGCCCCGACCGACTTCGGCGTGAGCAGCGGGCGGATGGCCCCGCCCAGCCGTGTGCTCACCGGCGCGTCTGCCATGGAGATCTTGACAGGACCCGACACAGGGATGCTCTCCTTCTTCACGCGGGTTTCAATGACGGCTTCGAACGGGCTGCGTACGGGCGTCCTGGCTTCGGACGGTCGGTCCACCGGCCACGTTCGGGCAGGTCATGCCTGCCAGCGGTAGAATTCCTCCGCTCTGGTGGCCTTGAGGTTGCGGAGCTCGGGCGAGTACGGGGTCAGGAAGCGGGCCAGCGCGTCACGGGTCTCGACGAACTCCCGCTCATCGCGGGCGGCGAAGATGCGGTCCGTCAAGTCGTCGTCCACGTCGTCCCGGGCCTCGACCATGTGCACATACAGTCCGTGGAACCGGAAAAGGTGCCGGCGTGCGACTCCGATCTCCTGGGGCAGACCTGTGGCGTCGTGTGCCTTCCAGATCTTCGCCACGGCGTCCGCGTCCTGCGGATGCATGCGGTCGATGAAGAGGACTCGCTGCATTGTCACGTTCTCCCCTCGTGTGCCGGGTTGTGGTCCGCTCCTGCGACGGTCGCCGTGATGGCGTTCCGGTCGACCTTTCCGTTGGGATTGAGCGGAAGGCTGGGCCAGAACGCGACAGACCGGGGAACCATGTGCTGCGGGAGCTCGGCCCGCAGCAGGGTGAGGAGTTCGTCGCCGTCGCCGACGCCCCCCTCGGTTCCGGTGCACACCGCGTGCAGAACCACCGGTCCGTCATCGCCCCGCACGGCGACGACGATGGCCTCGGCCACCTGCGGATGACCGCGCAGCGCGGCCTCGATCTCGCCGAGTTCGACCCGGTAGCCCTGCACCTTGACCTGATGGTCGACGCGGCCGAGGTGGATGAGGCAGCCGCCCTCGTCGCGGACCCGGTCGCCGGTTCGGTACCAGGCATCCTCCGGGGGAGCCGCAGGCCGGTCCCACACGGTCGCCCTGAAGCCGTCGAAGGTGACGAAGCGGCCCCGGTTGTCGGCCGGGGCAAGGTAACCGCCGAATCGCTGGGCCCCGCGTACGCACAACTCGCCGGTGGCGGCCGGACGGCCGTCGTCACCGACGACAATCGCCTCCAGCCCCGGATAGAGCTCGCCCACGGGCACGGTGCCGTTGGCGGTCGACGGCCAGGCCGACCGATCCGCGGGAAGCCGGTACTGCGCACAGCTGAGGGTGAGTTCGGTGGGGCCGTACAAGTTCTCCACCGTGCTGCCCGGAGCCGCCCGCTGCCAGGCGCCGGCCTGCTCGATGGTCAGCGGCTCACCGCAGAACAGGCTCCAGCGCAGCGCCGGCATGGAGTTCTCGGCCAGTCGGCCCAGGCGCTGCGCGAGCGAGATCACCGAGGGCACGGAGAACCAGTGGGTGATGCCGCGCGTGGCCGCGAACCGCGCCGGCGCCAGCAGCTCGCCACGGGTGGGAACCACGACGGTGGCACCCGATCCCCAGCCGGCGAACAGGTCGAACACCGACAGGTCGAAGGTCAGGTCGAAGGTCTGCGTCACCCGGGCTCCCGGGCCCAGCCCGTAGCGCGGGATGACGTGCCGCAGGTAGGCGTCGACGTTGCGGTGTGCGACCGGCACGCCCTTGGGCGCGCCGGTCGACCCGGACGTGAACAGGATGTACGCCGCCGTCTCGGGGGCCGGCCGGGGCCCCGCCGCAGCCGGGCCGGGCTCCGGCGCGTCGGTCGCCGTCTCTTCCGCGAGCGACGGCTGCACCACACAGGCGGGCGCCGGCAGTCCCGGATCCGCATCCTGTGCTATCACCACGTCCAGTGCGGCGCTGCACACGATCCGCTCGTTGCGGGCCATGGGGAACGCCGGGTTGAGCGGGACAACGGTTGCGCCCAGACGCAGCGCGGCCAGGTAACCGGCGTACGCCGCCACCGACCGGGAGGCGTACAGGCCGACCCGTCGGGGCGCGGTGCCGCACGTCTCCAGGACCATACGGGCGATGCGGCACGCGGCCCGGTCCAGGTGCCGGTAGGTCATGGTCCGCCGGCCGATCTCGAGGGCGACGGCGGCCTCGTGCCGGGCCACGGACCCGGCGAACCACTCGTGCAGCGTTCGATGTGTCATCTCTTCCCATCCAGGCGCCGTCGGGCGGGCGTGGCGTGCCTGTGCTGCTCAGCGCTGCAGCGAGGCCGCGGCCGCCTCGACCTTCTTCTTGATCACATCCATCTGGATACGGGTGTTGTCGTTGATGCGCCGGGTGATGGCCGCGTCGTCGAAGGGCGCATCGGGCTTCGCCTCGAACTCCTGGCGCCAGCGCATGGTCGTGGCCTGGCCGTCGGGCTCGTAGGTCCAGTGGATGTGCATGTACGCGAAGGGGCCGGTCTCGACCCGGTGGGCGCGCACGGAGTGCGTGGCCTCGTCCGTGGTGCGCTCGCTGACCCAGCTCCACACCGTGCCGTCGTCGTCCGGAACCATCGTGAGCCGGAAGCGGACCGTGGGCCCGTCCTCGTGGAGCACCTCCACCGAGGCGTACTCGGTGAAGAGGTCCGGCCACGTCCTGACGTCGTTGGTCAGCCGCCACACCACATCCAGGGGAGCCTCGATGCGCACCGAGTTGTCCGTGCTGCTCGCCATCAGTTCGCCCTCCTCGGGCTCGAGTTCAGGTGATCGAGGATCCTGTCGAGGCTCCAGGCCTGGGAGTCGTCGGGAAGCTCCGTGCCGTACTGGTCCGACACGGCCTTCTGCAGCTCGATGAAGCCGATGGAGTCCACACCGAGATCGGCCAGTGACGCGCCGCCCGCCGTGTCGACGACCTCCGGGGACAGGCCGATCCGGGTCGTCAGGATGTCGTGCAGGACCGAGCGCGATACGCCGGTGGGCGTCATGTCTTCCTCCTTGGGTCGGGCTGTCAGCGGGGCCTCAGACCGGCCTGCACTCGAGCAGGTCCCAGTGGTAGACCGGCTCGTTCAACAGCTCGAAGCCGGTGCGCGCGAACAGTCCCTGCCAGTCCTCGAGCGTGCGCTTGCGCCCGCCGTGCAGGACGAGCATGTCGATGTCGAGCAGCTTGCCGTGGTCCCACTCGTTGCCGGGCTTGAGCACGGAGTCGACGATCAGCAGGCGTGCCTCGGTGTCATCGCCGATCGACTCGCGAATGTTGGTGAGCGCCTTGACGGCTTCCTCGTCGGAGAAGCGCATGAACACGGCCTTGACGAAGTAGCACTCGGCGCCGCGGGGCACCGGATCGGTCAGCAGGTCGCCGCCGATGATCTCCACCCGGTCGCCGACACCGTGCTCCGCGAAGATCTGCTCCCCCTTCTTCGCCATCCAGGGCAGGTCGAACAGGTAGGCACGCAGCTCGGGGTGGCGTCGCAGGGCCTGCGCCAGGAAGTAGCCGTCACCGCCGCCCAGGTCGGCGATGCTGGAGAAGCGGCCCAGGTTCCACTGGTCGAGCTCCTCCTCGGCGAACTGCTTGGCCCAGTAGGTCTGGAACTCGTCGCAGAAGCGGTCTGCCTCCGGGTTCTGCTCCAGGTGCTCGTTGAACGTGCCGCCGAAGGCCTCCTTGAAGGCCGGCTCGCCGGTCCGGAGGCTGTGCACCATGTACTCGAAGGGGCGCGAGGTGAGTTCCATGTGGTTGTAGCGGACCAACGGGAACACACCATGGGGGTTGTCCTGGGTGAGCGCCTTCGTGACCGGTGTGGAACGGAAGACCCCGGTCGGCCCCTCGGCGAAGATGCCGAGCATCGCGGTGGCCCGCAGCACTCGCTGCAGCGCCTGCTCGTGGGCACCGGCCCGCTCGGCCAGCTCCGCGATGGGCAGCGGGCCGCCTTCGAGGATGTCGGCGACGCCTAGTTCCGCGAGCGCGTTGACGATCTGGAAGAGCCGGCCGCCCGAGGCGAGCAGGACCAACTGCAGACCGTACAGATCGTTCGGCAGGAACTGCTCCGTGGCACTCTTCTCGGCCTCACTCACGACGAAACCTTCTTTCGCTCGTCACCTTTGGAACCTATTACTGCGTTGACCTTTTCGATGACCGCTCGCGGGGTTCTCAGCGCTTCCACGGCGTCATCCGCGAGATCGATGCCGTAGCGGTGCTTGATCTGGCTGAGGATCTCCATCAACGCAACCGAGTCATAGCCGAGGTGGGTGAACAGGACATCGACGATGTCCCCGTCCAGAACGCCTTCTTCGGACTCCCCGGCATGGGCCCGGGTGAGATTCACCAGGTCCTCAAGAGTGAATTCCTGCACTCTTACCTCCCCTCAGCAGATCTGTTCCCTGCTTTTCCGCAGCTCTGCTTCGCACGAGCCTGGCAAGAGCGCCTGAAGAAACCCTCACGGTGCGGTGAAGACCGATGAAGTCCGCAAGGCAGCGGGGCAGATGCCATCCGGCTCAAGGTCCTCGTCGCCCGGCTGCTGGTCGACGAACATGCGGATGAGCTCCAGCAGTCCGTAGCGCGGCGCGGCGCCGTCCTGGCCGGCCTGGATGACGACGAACCGTGCGTCGTACAGCCGGTCCAGCGCGTTCTCGGCATCGCTCTCGGCCAGGTCGAGCAGCCGCGCGATGGTGCCGGCCGTGCAGCCGTCGCCGGGATCGCGGGACAGGGTCCGCAGGACGCGGCGTGCGACGGGGTCGAGGCGCTCGTAGGCGTGCTCCAGGCGTCCGCAGAGGTTGGCGTTGCCGCTCCTGAGCAGCTGCAGCCGCTGGCGCCGGTCCGCCATCCGCTCCGCCGCCCGGTGCAGCGGCAGGCGCGAGGGCAGAGCCAGGAGGGAGCCGACGGCCCGCACAGCGAGCGGCAGGTGCTCGCAGTTGTCGGCGATCGAGCGGGCCATCGTGCGAGCGCGGCTGTCCCAGGAGCAGCCGGAGACACGGGACAACAGCTCCACGGCGTCTGTCGCGGGCAGCGTGCCGACCTCGATGCTCCGGGCACCGGCGAGGTCGTAGAGGGGGGCGCGGCTGGTCACCAGGACGGAGCACCACGGGCCGGCCGGCAGAAGGGGGCGTACCTGCTCCTCGGTGCGGACATCGTCGATCAGGATCAGTACGCGGCGGTCCGCGCACCAGCTGCGGAACAGCTGGCTGCGCCCCGCCAGGTCGTCGGGGATCTGCTGCGGCAGGAAGCCGATACCGCGCAGGAAGGAGCCGATGACCGAGTACGGATCCGGCGGCAGACCGCTGCGCACTGCCAAGCTGCCCTGGAAGCAGGCGAAGAACTGCCCATCGGGGTACCGCTTGCGCATCCGGTGCGCCACGTGCACCGCGAGCGCGGTCTTTCCTGCGCCGGCCATGCCGCTGAGCGCCGCGATGCGTGGACCGGGGCGGCCGGAGGAGGTGAAGATCTGCTCCAGCTGCGCCAGCTCCGCCTGCCGACCGCAGAAGTCACCGACATCGGGCGGAAGCTGGGCCGGCACCACCATCGGTGTCCGATCGGCCGTGCCGCCGATGTGGTCGAGTTCGACGTCTCCGGCGAGCAGCGAGCGGTGGAGGCGCTGGAGCGCGGCACAGGGTTCCAGCCCGAGCTCCCGCGACAATGCCTCCCGCAGCCTCCGGTAGGTCTCCAGGGCTTCGTGGCGTCGGCCCGCCCGGTGCAGGGCGAGCATCAGCCGGCTGTGCAGGCCTTCGTGCAGCGGGTGGTTGACGGCGAGCGCCCGGAGTTCGGGTAACACGTCCATCTCCCGGCCGAGCTCCAGGTAGGCCTCGATGCGCAGCTCGATGGCCTGCATCCGCGCCTCCTCCAGCTGGACGGCGTACGCCTCCAGGAAGGGGCCCTTGGGCACGTCGGCGAGTGCCGTCGTCGAGCGCCAGACGGCCAGCGCCCGGCCGAAGCACTCGATGGCCTGCTCGTGGTCTCCGGCCTTCATGGCCGCCTTGCCCGCATCGAAGCACGACTCGAAGACGTGCACGTCGACGTCCTCCACGGAGCCCTTGAAGGCGTAGCCCGCGGAGTCCGTGGCCAGACATGCGGCGACCGCCTCGCCGCCCATCGCCGCCAGCAGCTTGCGCAGCTGGTAGATATAGGTCTGCATCGTGGCGGAGACCGTGGCCGGCGGCCGGTCCAGCCAGAGTTCCTCGACGAACTGGCTGATGGGCACGGTGTGTCCCCGGGAGATGAGCAACAAAGCAAGTACGGAACGAAGTTTTGGTGCGAGTACCAGCGGTTTACCACGCCCATCAGACGTCGCTTCGAGATTTCCCAGTAACCGGAACTTCACTCGACCACCTCGGCTGTATCACCGGATTTTCGATCTGATGCCGGGACCGCATACTGAGAACACCTCAGATGTGTCGTTCAGCCCCCGTCGTCCCCATGGTGCCGAACGTCGCTATACGAAATTGGTTCAGCGCTATACAACGGCTGGAGACCTTTGGCGGTGCGGGTTATGGGGGACCGTGACTCCGGCCGGCCGGCCGTCTGCCGGCTGCCGCTCCCACCGTCCTACGCGGTACGGAAGTGCAAGGCCCTGGGAAGCGCCGGAGTTTCCGTTCGGTCCCGCCCGGCATGCTGTTCCCTCAGGTACAGGCCCAGGAATCCCGGGACGCTGTACCAGGCGTCGCCCGGCCTGCATCCGGCGGCGAAGTCCAGGGCGTGGACCTCGACCAGGGCCTCCAGCACGTCCTCAGCCGCACGCTCTGGCAAGCGGAGGGCGCGAGCCGCCTCTCGCAGCGAGATACGGGGGCTGCACAGCAGGGCCAGCCGGGTCAGCGTTTGCTGGGACGCCGCTGACAGCTGCGCACAGGCCTCAGCCAGTCTCTGACGCAGATCCAGGTCGCCCACGCACAGCTCGTCGAGCCGGTTGCGGGTGGGATCGGCGAGCCGGGTGGCGAGCCGGCCCAGTGTCCAGTGGGGGCGCGCCGCCAGCCGGGCGCCTGCCGCGCGAACCGCCGCCGGAAGGTACTCGCACAGGGCCACCAGGCGCTGCGCCGCCTCGCGTTCCGCCGCGATCCGGCGCTCGCCGACGATCAGGCCCAGTAGTTCCACCGCCTCCCGGAGGTTGAAGCCGGCGAGGTCGGTGCGGTAGGTGTCACCGAGCGCGGCGAGCCGGGCGCGCGACGTCACGAGGGTCCGCGCGGGCCCCGGTCCCGGCAGCAGCGGCCGCACCTGCGCCTCGTCGGCAGCCGTGTCGATCAGCACCAGGATCCGCCGGCCGGTGAGGGAGGTGCGGTAGACCGCGCTGAGTTCCTCGACGGAGTCGGGCAGCGCTCGTTCCGGGGCGAGTGCCTCGATCAGGCGGCCCAGCGCTGCGCGGACACGTTCCCGGCCCGGGGGCATCATGGTGAGGTCGACGTACAGCCGGCCATCGGGGAAGACGTCCGAGCACCGGTGAGCGAGACGGACCGCCAGCGCGCTCTTGCCCACTCCGACGCCGCCCGAGATCACCAAAGTGCCCGGGCCCGCGGACCGCAGGCGGGCTTCGAGCCGGTCCACCTGGCCCGCGCGGCCCGCGAAGTCCGCGAGGTCGGGGGGCAGGAGACTCGGAGTGCCGACGGGCTGCCGCCCGGTGAGTACGGGGGCGGCCGGCCCGGTCGGCCGTGCCTCGAGGACGGGATCGGCGCGGAGAATGGCATGGAAGACGTGGTCCAGGACAGGTCCGGGGCGTGCTCCCACCGTCAGCAGTTCGTCGCGTCCCGATTGATAGACCTCCAGCGCTTCCGCCTGCCTGCCGCACCGGTACAGTGCCGTCATCAGCTGAGCCCGCAGCCGTTCGCGCAGGGGGTGCTTGTCCACCAACGCGTCCAGCTCCGTGAGGACCTGGCTGTGCCTGCCCTGAGCCAGGTCGGCGGTGATCCGCTCTTCCAGCGCGGCCAGCCGAGCCTCCTCCAGCCGCGGTCGTTCTTCCTCGAGGAAGGTGTCCGTGGTACCCCCGAGTGCGGGGCCGCGCCACATGGCCAGTGCCGCGGCAATGTGGCTGGAGGCGGATGCGTGCCGCTCGAACCGCACGTCCTCATGCCCCATCTGCACGAGTCGGCGGAACTCGGTCAGGTCGAGGGTTCCCGTCGGAGCGCGCAGCGCGTAACCATGACGGGTCCGCAGGACATCGGCGCCGTAGGGGGTGAGCAGTTTGCGCAGCCGGGAGACGTAGGTGTGGATCTGGGCCCGGCGTGTTGTGGGCGGTCTGCTGTCCCACAGCGCGGCGCTGAGCCGGTTCTCGGACACCGGCCGGCCATCGGCGAGGAGCAGGGCTGCCAGGACTGTTCTGGGTTTGCTGCCCCCGATCGGGAGACGCTGTCCGTCGTGTACGACCTCGACCGGCCCGAGCAGCCTGAATTCCATCTCTTACGCTTCCTTGGGGTGGAGACTTGCGATGTGGTGCAGCGGCGCACGGCCGGCGGCGGCTCAGGCCGCGAACAGGTCGAACGTCGACGTGTGCCGTGGCCCGGCGGTGATGTTCAGCGCCGGGTCGGCGGCAAGGACCGCCCGGTGAAGATGTTGCAGTTGCGGCGATGGTTCGACACCCAGCCGGTCCACGAGCAACTGGCGCAGCGTGCGGTAGACGCCGACGGCGGCTGCCGGCCGGCCGGACCGGTACAGGGCGACCATGGCCTGCGCGTGCAGCGCTTCGTGCAGGGGGTGGCGAACGACGAGCCCGGCGAGTTCGGACAGCAACCGGGTGTGCCGCCCCAGGCGCAGGTCCGTGTCGATGCGGCGTTCGAGAACGAGCAGCCGGGCGTCCTCCAGGCGCCGTTGTTCCGCCTGGAGAACGGGACCGCACGGCACATCCTCCAGCGCGGCCCCCGTCCACAGAGTCAGCGCCGCTCGGTACACAGCCGCCGCTTTGTCGTCGTTCCCAGCGGCAAAGGCTCTGTCACCGATGGTGACGAGTCGCTCGTGCTCGTAGACGTCGACCGCGCACAGCGGGGTCTGCAGCATGTAGCCGTCAGGGCAGGTGACAAGGATGTCCTTGCCTCGTCGCCGCGTGTCGCGGCCCAGCGCGATGTCCAACTTCCTGCGCAGCTGCGATATGTAGGTCTGCAGGGTGGTCGGGGCGCTCTGTGGAGGCTCGGCCGACCAGAGCTCCTCGATGAGCGTGGGTACCGGGACCGGCTGCCCGGCGTTGAGAGTCAACACAGCCAGGATCTGCCGGGGTTTGGCCGCCGTCGGCATGAACGATGTCCTGTTCGCTTCGGCGCTGAAGGGACCCAAGACACGGATCCTCATGCTGTCCTCCCGTTCTGACTACTACCAGCAGTACGTGGTTCGGTTCTGGGCGGTAACCGGCAGTGCGTTCGCCCCGCTCTCAAGAGCGCCCTTCGAGCAGGCGTGCATCGGTCTCCCGGACCTGCGGAGGGTACGAGCATCAGCCGATGCCCCGTACGATGTGCGCCTCGTCGTCGTCCTCATCGGTCCCCGCGAGGTGCATCGCGGGAGCTCCTTCTGCAGCGGTTCCGCGACGACTGCGGTCCGCCTGAGACGGGTGGTCGGCATCGAGCCCGGTGAGCAGCGCCCCGATTTCCTCGGCGGCTGCGCGGCCGTACGTCTGGTCGATGCGGGCCAGAAGGTCGGCCTGCACCAGCTTGTACTCCTGCGGGCCCGGGGATTCCAGGGCCAGGGTCGCCAGCGCGCAGCCGAGGCGCGCCGCGCTCTCGGGTGCGAGTCCGTTGACGACTCCGGCGAGGAAGCCCGCCCGGAAGGCATCGCCGGCGCCGGTCGGGTCGGCGATCATTCCGGATGGCACCGCCGGAATGTGCAGGCTGTCCGACCCGGCGGAATCGATCGTCACGCCCTCGCTTCCCCGCGTGGTGACCCAGGCCCCGACCCGACGCAGGAGCTCGCGCCTGCTCCAGCCGGTGCGTTCCTGAAGCAGCCCGGATTCGTATGTGTTGGTGAACAGCCAACGGGCCCTGTCGACGAGAGCTCTGGTCTGCCCGGTGCCGAGGACCGCGAGTTGCTGGGACGGGTCGGCTGCGACATCGATGTCGAGAGCGTGAGCGGTCGTCGTATGACGGACCATGGCCTGCGGATCGTCGGCGCCGACGATCACGAGGTCCAGTCCTCCGGTGGCCCGCTCCACGTCGGCGAGGTCGATCCTCCTGGCCTCGGACATGGCGCCCGCATAGAAGGTGGCGATCTGGTTTTGCTCGCTGTCCGTGGTGCACACGAAGCGAGCGGTGTACTGGGTGTCGCTGATGCTCACCCAGGTGGTGTCCACACCGGCGCCGCGCAGCAGTGCACCGTACTCCCCGAAGTCGAGGCCGGCGGCGCCCACGAGCACCGGTCGCAGACCGAGTCTGCCGAGGCCGACGGCGACATTGGCGCCGACGCCTCCGCGCCGGATGTCAAGCCGGTCGGCCAGGAAGGACAGGGAGACCTGATCGAGCCGGTTGGCCAGGAATTGCTCCGAGAAGCGTCCGGAAAAGGCCATTAAATGATCTGTCGCGATCGAGCCTGTGACAGCGATACGCATGATCTCTCCTTGAACCCTCGGTCGCAGTGGCGGACCGGTGACGGTTGCACAGTCGCGGGGCGGCGGTTCCACGCCTTCCCGTAACGGCAGTCACAGTGACGTGCGCGGCTGAGGAGTCTCTGGAGAGTTCCTGTCGTTCCCGGTGGGCTTGGTGGCTCGCGTCACCACCTGGATGACCGGCATGCGGATGATCCGCTCCGGCGATGCGGGCCGCCGGGGCTGATCGCGAGCGTGCAGCGCGTGAGGATTGCGCCGGCGGGCCCTGTTGAGGAGAACCCTCGTTCGTTCAACCTCGACACGTGGGAACTGTTCGAGCCGGAGAGCAGGCTGGAGCGCCGGAGCTTTCGGAGCCGGGTCGAAGCCTCTCCATGACGTCCTTCATGGGCGGGGCAGCGCTCGACCAGTATGGTCAGTTCGGCCTTGATGCGTGGGTCGAACGCCCTCGGTCTCATCTCTTCCGGGTCTTTGATCTCGGCCTCCAGGCGTCGTCCCGCCTGGACGCCGACAGGCGCGGCCCCGCGCCGGAGGGCAAGTGCCTCGCGCAGGCACCGTGCGGCTTTCCGGCAGTCACCGGCGTCCAGGGCCTGGCGTCCCGGGCCCGGCAGTGGTCCGGACGTGCGGACATCGCTGGTGCCGAGCGCCGTTCGCGGCCTTCCGGCTTCTCAGGTGCCGTGGTGGTCAGTCCACGGAACGTGAGGACGCATCGGTGTGTACGTACCGCGAGGAGTGCGAGAGCCTGCGGTGCCGCGGGCGCCGTAGGCGAGGCCGATAACGGTCCCGGAATGCCACTGCGCACTTCATGTCCCCCAGTCATAGATGGCTCCTGGGTGCCCGATGAACACAAGCCCCAGTGATCACACCATCGAAAGATAGTCAGAACACTCTGTCAACCTGCTTACTCTTCGGTTGACAGCAGTATTCAGACATCCGTTTGCCACGGTGGATGCGGATATACCCGGACAAGACCTTGCCGAAGACCGTCAACTCCTCGGCGAACGGGGCTTGATGCTCGTCCTGCCCGGGTGGCCGGCGTTGCCGTCATCAGAGGTGACGCCCCGGGGTGTGGTCGGTTGCCCCACCTGGGGTGGTGCCGTTAGCGTTCCACTCAGGTGCATCAGACGCCGTTCAGAGGCACCCGAGTGCCGGCGTCCGCGTTCGGGGCGGTGTCGTGCTCGTCGGCCGTCCGCAGCTTGCACTCGGGATGAAGGTAGGGCGCTTCGGCTTGGCGGCCGGGTCTGTCGCGGGGGTGTTCCAGCTGATCACGCAGGGGCGTTTCCACAGGGGCCCAGCCACTGCCGCTCCGCTGCTCCTGCGGTACCGGGACCGGGCGGCGCGGCCCGCACATCCCCCGGAACACCTGGGACGACAGGTTCGAGAAGGTCTCAGTCGGTGCTCCCCGCAAGTGGCGCCACCGCACGGAGCGGCTCCGCATTCCAGACCACCCCGTCATTCCACGACAGATCCTGCCGGCCCCATGGTTCCCGCGCTGAACGCCACGGGAGTGTTCCGATGATCGAGGCGATCCTGCCCGCCGTGGTGGCCGTTGAGGAGACGTTCACCGACCCGCCCGGTGTGACGCTGTTTCCTGCGGAGGAGGCGGTCATCGCCAAGGCCGTCGAGGGGCGGCGCCGCGAGTTCACGACCGCCCGGGCCTGCGCGCGGGCCGCGCTGGCCCGGATCGGGCTGCCGCCGACCCCGATCGTGCCCGGCGCGCGCGGCGCCCCCCAGTGGCCGGCCGGCGTGGTCGGGAGCATGACGCACTGTGCCGGTTACCGCGCGTGCGCCGTGGCGCGCCGCCAGGAGATCGCCGCCATCGGCCTGGACGCCGAACCTCACGACAAGCTCTCCGACGCAGTCCTCAGCTCGGTCGCCTCGGCCGATGAGCAACACCGGCTGGCGGCGCTGGCCGCGTTGGTGCCGGGGCGGCATTGGGACCGGATCCTGTTCAGCGCCAAGGAGTCGGTGTACAAGGCGTGGTTCCCACTGACCCGGCGCAGGCTCACGTTCAAGGACGCCTCGATCACCATTGATCCCGCCAATGGCACCTTCATCGCGAAACTGCTCGTCGACGCGCCGCAGGTGAACGGGGCCGCGCTCACCGAGTTTGATGGCCGCTGGCTGGTCGACGGCGGCTTCATCGCTACGGCTGTCGCCCTTCCCACCGCAGCTGTTGACTGAGCAGAGCTGCACACGTGATCGGTGTGTTGCCGGTCGGCGGTGTGGGTGGACCAGACGGCGGCGCCATCACGCGGGCGGTACGGGATGACATGGCCCGCCGCGACCGGCACCTTGTGACGTCGCCGGACCTGGTCGCCGGTCGGGACCGTCCGCCCCTTCCCGGCGCGCTCTACGCCGCTCCGGCGTTGTCCCGCTCCAGTGCCGCACGCAGCCAGTCGTCCGCGGAGCCCGGGGTCGGCTCCGGCCGGCCGCCCGGCGGCGTGAGCACTACGGCTGTCAGCTCCCAGTACCGGTCCAGGCGGGGCCCGGCCGCGAGCCGCGCGGCCAGCAGGCGGCGGAACTCCCGGGTGTCCCCTCTGCCGTACGCGCTCGCGTACGCGGCCACATAGGCGTCCAGCGCCTCACCCGGGTACGGATGCCGTGCCCGGCGCAGTTGCGGGCCCGCGAGCTCGTACGCCTCAGCGAGGCCCGCGTACAGCTTGGCCGCCCCGCGGGCCCCGGCCACCCCATGCACCTCCGGCTGGGGCTGCCGGCCGCCCGGGCAGGGAGCCGTCGTCATCGCGTGCAGCCGGGCGAAGGCGAGCGCCTGCTCCGGGTCCGGGTCGTCGGGCGGTTGCGGAACGGCCACCTCCAAGAACGCCGACCTGGCCCGGGCCGGCATCCGCGGCGGCAGCCAGGCACGCCAGAACCGGGCCAGCGGAGCCGTGTTCGGCGGGATGCTCACCGCGCCGATCAGCCGCAGCCGGTCTGCCTGTTCCGCGGGCGGGCAGTCCCGCACCAGCCGCAGCGCCGCCTCCCGCCAGCGCAACGCCTTCAGTTCACCGCCGAGCTCACGCAGGCGGCCCGCGACGGCGTCCTGCAGCACACGTCCCGCTGCGGGCTCGTCGTCCTCGATGACCCGCCGCACTTCGGCCAGCGGGAGGTCGAGGACGCGCAGGGAGCGGATCAGCCGCAGCCGCTCCAACGCCTCGGGGCCGTAACGGCGGTGCCCGCCGCTGCTGCGGGAGGCCTCAGGCAGCAGGCCCTGGTCGGAGTAGAAGCGGACGGTTTTCACGGTGGCCCCGGCGCGCTCGGCGAGCTCGCCGATGCTCCAGACAACCTCGTGCGACGACAGTTGAACCTCCCTGTGGGGGAGTTCCTACGGTACCGGCACGCGCAGGCCGGGACACACCTCCGGTCCGCGGACCGCGGCGTACGCGACCGGTGTGACGCCATGTGACGGAACGAGGAGAGAGCAATGACCGTGTTCATCATGGTGGCGGGCGTGTTCACCGGCGCCCATGTGTGGCAGGAGACGGCCGCGTGCCTGACAGCGGCGGGCGCCGAGGTGCATGCGGTGCGGCTCACCGGAGTCGATACGGGCCGTCCCGCCGCATCAGCCCCCGTCGATCTGGAGACGCACATCGCGGACGTGATCGCGGTGATCGACGCAGTGGGCGCGGTGCCCGGCAGACAGATCGTGCTCGTCGGTCACGAGTACGGCATCCATCCGGTGCTCGGCGCGGCTGACCGGCGGTCACAGCGCGTCGCCCGCGTCGTGTACCTGGACTGCGGTATGCCGCAGAACGGGGTCCCGGCTCTGGCCGTGCTACCGGACCAGGCCCTGCGCGCGCAGCTGGCCGATCGGGTCCAAGATGAGCCAGACGAGGGCGAGTTGGCGCCGCCCACCCGTGACGAGTGGCAGCGCTGGGGCAGTACCGAAGGCGTCTGTGACGCGGCGCTGGACCGGCTCACCACCCTTGCGGCGCCGCAGCCGCTGGGCACCCTGCTGCAGCCGCTGCGGCTGACCGGAGCGGCCAGCACCGTGCCCACCACAGGGGTGTTGTGCACCCGTAACGGCGTCAGCATCGACCTGGTGCAACGGCTCATCGACCTCGGTGACCCCGCCTTGGCGATCCTGACGCGACCTCAGGTCACCTGTTTCGAACTGCCCACCGGTCACTGGCCGATGCTGTCCTGCCCCGCCGCGCTGGCGGACGTCCTGCTGCGCGCCGCGGCCGGCGAGGGGCGCCGCCTGCGACCGGCCGGCCTCGGCACACCGCCCGCCCACCTGCGCCCGTTCCCGCTGGACGTACCCGAGCTACCCCGGTCCCGCAGGGGGCATGTCGACCTGTACTTCCCCGACGTCGAGGGCCCGCGACCGGCCGTGGTCTTCGTGCACGGCGGCCCGGTGCCGGTCGGGGCCCGGCCGACCCCGCGCGACTGGCCGACGCTGGTGGGGTACGCCCGCCTGGCGGCAGCGGAGGGGGTGGTCGGCGTGACCCTCGACCACCGGCTGCACGACGTCGCCGACTACGAGCGCGCGGCGGCGGACGTCACCGCCGCCGTGGAACTGGTGCGAGCCGATCCCCGGGTGGACGCCGGCCGGGTCGCCCTGTGGTTCTTCTCCGGTGGCGGCCTGCTCACCGCGGACTGGCTGAGACAGCCTCCGGCCTGGCTGCGCTGCCTGGTTGCCTCCTACCCGATCCTGGCACCGCTGCCCAACTGGGGGCTGAGCGACGGACGGTTCCACCCGCTCCGGGCGGTCGCGCACGCGGGCGACCTGCCCCTCGTCCTTCTCCGCGCGGGGCGAGAGACACCCGAGATCGCCGCCACCGTGGAGGCGTTTGTGACCGCGGCCGAGGACTGCGGGGCGCACCTGGAAGTGGTCGACGTCCCGAACGGCCACCATGGCTTCGAGACCGTCGATGCACCTGAGGAGATCCGTCCGGCCCTGCGCCACGCGATGGGTTCGGTGGTGGCCCACCTGACCGGCTGACGAGGCGCGCGCCGGGCCGCGCCCCGTCGACAAAGGCCCCGAGGGCGTCGAGCACGTCCCCGTGGCAGGCCGAGGAATCAGGCCGCTTCCAGCTTCAGGGGCAGGATCTGACGGGTTTCCAAGGCGAGCCGGTCACGCCGCGGTGAGCTGGCCGGTGGCCACCGAGAACAGGGCCGTTTACAGCCAGCCGCGTTGGGCGGCCTTGAGGCCTGCCTCGAAGCGGCTGCTGGCGCCGAGACGTTCCATGAGGGTGGCCATCTGGCGGCGGACGGTGCGCAGTCCGATGCCGAGTCGTTTGGCGGCGGCTTCGTCGGTCATACCGCGAGCCAGGAGAGTGAGAAGTTCGCGTTCGGCGGGTGTCAGGCCAGTGTGGGTGTCGCGGGTGGTTGCGGCACCAAGGGGGACCGCGGTTGCCCAGGCCTGTTCGTAGACGGCGACGAGGGAGGCGACGATCCCCGGCTCGCGGGTGCACAGCGCACCGGCCTTCGTGTCCGTGGGATCGATCGGGACGATCGCGATCTCGCGGTCGAAGATCAGCATCCGAGGCGGCAGCAGCGGCGCGGTGCGGACCTCTCCGCCGCTCTCGGTCAGCCAGTGCGCGTAGTCGTGGGTGGCCTGGTCGTTGCGGACGCTGTCCTGGTAGAGCGTGAGGATCGCGATGCCTCGGCCAAGCGCGTCGGCGTCCAGCGGGCGTGAGGCGTCCAGGCTGGCCTGCGACTGGGCACCGCCCGGCATCACCGACAGGCACTCGCGCCGCAACTCCTTGGCGAGGATCTCCAGTCTGCCTTCGATGGCGTCCATCCCGACCAAGCGTTCCGCTCCGTCCACTGGCGTGTTGGGGGCGAGGGTCCCGAACGCCGCGACGGCCTCGGCGGCTGCGACCTTGCTTGCGGCCAGTTCCTGGGCCCGTCGCGCCAGGTCTGCTTCTTGCCGGCGGACCATCAGATCGAGGGCCACCTGCGGACTGACGACACGCAAGCCCCCTGGGATGTCCCGCGAGGGGCGCAGGAATGCGCGGTCGGCCAGGTCGTCAAGGGCTGCCCGTACTTGTTGTTCCGTCATGTCTGTGACGGCCTGGAGGTCGGAAAGGGTCGACTGCGGGTGCCGCAGCAAGGCCGAGTAGACCGTCTCGACCACCGGTTCCAGCCCCAGAACACCGAGCACCATGATTGCCGCACCCCCCGTGCGTCGTGACGCCTGCAGACCACCGTGCAGCCGATGATCCTCTCAGTGCCAGGCCTGCCGCGCAACGCCTGGCGGGTGAACGGCTTCGGGTGCCGGGGCGGGCACCAAGGTGCCCGGCACGTTGGTGCCGCTCTGAAGGAATTCCCGGCGGCCTGGCGCGGGCGGCATTGTCTTCTCAGGACGCCGGCGGCAACCAAACCGCCTGGCGGATAGACCAGAAGGTGAATTCCATTCACTTCCTCTAACCGTTTCGGGGGCTGCCATGTCGAAGATGACCCGCACTGCCGCTGCCGCGCTGCTGCTGGCCCTGTCCGCGTTCGCCACCGCGACCGGCGTGACGACAGGCCTCCTGGCCGACGGCATCGGTCGGGACCACGCTCCGGCGGCCGCGGTAGCGGCGGCCGCAGAGGCGACGACTGTGGCCGACGGCGCGGGCCTGGCCAACGGCATCGGCTGGGACTGAGCGATATGCACCTGGTTCACCTGGTCCTGACCAGCCCTGAG
The DNA here is from genome assembly GCF_053597455.1 of Streptomyces sp. NPDC001393. NCBI lineage: Bacteria > Bacillati > Actinomycetota > Actinomycetes > Kitasatosporales > Streptomycetaceae > Streptomyces > Streptomyces sp. NPDC001393. The sequence goes on along the minus strand of NZ_JBSFIH010000044.1, from coordinate 41,945 downwards.
ACGCCGCAGCCGGCACCCGGTGACGCCGAGCGGATCCTCGACATCTTGTGGGCCCGCATGGACCCGGGGCTCGGCATCGAGCACATGCGCGCCCGCTCCGGGCCGGCCTGGATCGATCTCGGACTGTTCTTCCGCAGCGACGTGTCCGACTGCCAAGACCAGGTGGCCACTGCGCTCGAACACCTGCTGCCCTGCATTCCCGAATGGACTCCCAAAGTCCCCGGCTGAGATCGCGGAATTCCGCCTCGGCCCCGGCTTTCGCGTTACGCCAATCCTCTCAATCGCCCAGAGATTGCGCGGCCCGACTTTCCCATCGGTTGGCGGGGTCCTTCGATCGCGCGGCTCCCGAGCGCCCCCTGGCGAGGCAGCTGTTCCTGCAGGACAGCTGACGCCGCAGCCCTGTCGCACAGTACGAGCCTTCACCCCCAGAACCCTCGAAAGGGACTACTTGCCATGCCGACGCTTCGCCGACGCGCCCTGGCCATCACGGCCGTACCCGTCATCGCGGCCGCCGCCTTCGCCGCCGCACACCTCAGTTCAGCGGCCGCCGCGACCGCACCCGCCGCCACCGGGCCCGTCCACGCCGCCCCCGCCGCACTCGCGCCCAGAGGCGCCACGAGCAGCACGGCTTCCCCGGGCGCGCACCCCGTCGTGCCCCCGCCCGCCCCCGCAGCCGGGCCGACGACGAGCACCGCCGCACGGCCCGCGGCCCCGCTGGCCGCCGCGCAGCTGCCCGACAACGCCAAGGCACTGTGGAAACCGATCGGCGCGCCGGTATCGCGCCCGACCGGCCACCGCGTCGGCCTCAACGAGTGCGCCGCCATCAGCGGCACCACCGCCTGGCTCCAGCAGGGCTGGGCCAGCGCCGCGAACACCCCCGCCATCCAGGACACGTTCACCTTCGCCACCCCCGCCGACGCCGCCCACGCCCTCCAGCAGGCCGAAACCGGCCTCCAGTCCTGCCAGACCCCGTTGCGCGCCCTGCAGACCCAGCACGGCCTGCGCCCGGACGCGACCGTCACCCGCACCGCAACCGGCAGCGACGCCACCGCCTGGCAGTACCAGTGGAACGCCGTCCCCGGCATGTCGGCCCCGGGCCGGCAGACCCACCACGTCTACCTCTCCGCGTACGGCAACGAGCTGACGGTCCTGCAGTACACCGACCTCGCCTCAGCCGGCCAGACCGAGTCGGCCACCCCGAACAGTGATCAGAAGGTGCTGGCCACCTTGGCCACCCACCTGCGCGCCGCCCGATAGCCCACAGTCCCCGCGCAACCCCGGCATCTCCAGCACCACCACGCACATTCCCGAACTCAGTCACCATTCAAGGAGCCCGCCATGGCCCGCACCAAGCGCAGAGCCCTCGCATCCCTCGCATCCCTCGCCGCCCTGACCGCCGCCACGACCGTGACCGGTGTGGCCGCCTCGACCAGCGCGTCCGCGACGAGCTCCGTCGGAGGCGCGATCACCCCGGGCGAGATGATGTCCCGGGCCCAGTTCTGGGTGGCCAACCACGTCCCCTACAACCAGAGCGCCTACACCGCCGACCCGGAGGGCACCACCTACCGCGAGGACTGCTCCGGGTTCGTGTCCATGGCCTGGCACCTGGGCACCAGCCTCGTCGTCACCGACGGCGGCCCGTCCTTCACCAACTCCGACGGCAGCCCCAACACCGCCTACGACACCGGGGTCGGCGCGTTCACCAACCTGCAGCAGGGCGACGCGATGGCCTACCCCCACGACCACATATTCCTGTTCGACAACTGGACCAACAAGGCCACCGGCGACTTCACCTACTACGCGGAGAGCAACCCGAGCGACCCCACGCACGGCCCGACCCCGGCCAACATCAACAACTCCACCCTGGAGGGCTGGGCGACCAGCGGCTACGTCGGCCTGCGCTACAAGAACGTCGACACCACCCCCGTCACGATCAACAGCGGCAACACCTCGGACAGCACCTGGTCGGTCTACAACCCCGACACCAAGACCATGACCTTGTTCGGCCTCGGCGGCGGCGGTCACCTCGGCTTCACCAAGAGCACGAACGGCGGAGCCAGCTGGTCAAACTGGGCCGAGGCCAACGCTTACTGGACACTGCAAGGAAACCCGAACGCGATCTACGACCCGGACACCAAGACGACCATGCTCTTCGCCCGCGGCTCGGCCAACGGCGCCATGGGCATCAGCACCAGCAACAACAACGGCGCCAGCTGGTCGAACTGGACCCAGGTCAACGCCTACTGGAGCAACTTCAAGGGCGACGCCTCCGCGGTGTACAACCCCGACACCAAGAAGGTCACCGTGTTCGCCCGCGGCGGCGACGGCAAGATCGGCTACACCCAGAGCAGCAACGGCGGGGCCAGCTGGAGCAACTGGGCCGAAGTCAACGCCTACTGGAACAACTTCGCCGGCGACCCCCACGCGATCTACAACCCCAACACCAAGCAGATCACCGTGTTCGCCCGCGGCGGCGACGGCAAGATCGGCTACACCCAGAGCGCCAACGACGGAGCCAGCTGGAGCAACTGGGCCGAAGTCAACGCCTACTGGAACAATTTCGCCGGCGACCCCCACATTCTCCTCAATCCCGACACCAAGCAGATCACCGTCTTCGCCCGCGGCGGCGACGGCAAGATCGGCTACACCCAGAGCAGCAACGACGGAGCCAGCTGGAGCAACTGGGCCGAAGTCAACGCCTACTGGAACAACTTCGCCGGCGACCCCCACCCGGTCTACAACGCCGCCACGAAGACGATCTCGCTGCTCGCGCGCGGCGGCGACGGCAGGATCGGCTACACCCAGAGCGGCAACGGCGGGGCCAGCTGGAGCAACTGGGCCGAAGTCAACGCCTACTGGAACAACTTCGCCTCCGACCCCGTCGAGACCTACGACCCGGACACCAGCCAGAACACGGCCTTCGCCCTCGGCGGTGGCGGCCACATGGGCTACACCCAGAGCAACGGAAGCGGCTGGACGAACTGGTCCGAAGTCAACGCCTACTGGACTCTGGTCAACCCCTGATCGAACCACGGCGGCCATACGACCTTCCGCGTGAATGCAAGCCCCCTCCGGTGTCCTGTGGCTCCCGAACCGGGAGCCACAGGACACGCGTTTCTACAGCTCATCCCTGCGACGGGCGAGGAACTCTCACTGCGCCGGATGACCCAGAAGACCCACCGAAGCAGCGGCGGCGTCCCCCTGGGCGCCCGTCGTCCCCGGCCTACGCGGGCAACGCCAGCGCTCTCGGACGGCCCGCTCGTGCCGGTCCCACCATGCCGCGTCTCCCGGCCATGCACCCCTGCCTCGGCCCCCGACCCAAGCACACCGGGTGTCGGCAAACGAAAGGCGCCCTCAAGTGATCAACACACCACTTTCGGATGATCATGTGATCATGGAGGCACAGGTGCGTGACTACGGGTTTTCGCCGGCTCAGCAGGACGAGATCTGGAGACGCTGGCGTGAGGGTGAGTCGTTCAGCTTGATCGGGCGGGCACTCGGGGCGCCAATGCAGCCCGCCCGTCGCTTCCTGTACCAGAGCGGCGGGGTCCGCCTCACCCCCGCAAACGCGGTCAGAGCGGCATCTGAGTGGCAGCGAGCGCGAGGAGATATCCCGCGGCATCGCCGCTGGGGAATCGGCCCGGCAGCTGGCCAAGCGGCTGGGCCGATCCCCTTCGACCGTCTCCCGCGAGATCGCCCGCAACGGCGGCCGGGACCGCTACCGAGCCGCCTCGGACGATGCAGCCGCCTACGCGCGTGGGCGCCGCCCCAAGCAGGCCAAGCTCGCCCAACGGCCTGCCCTGCGCGCCCTGGTGGAAGCCGAGCTGGCACTGTGCTGGTCACCCGAGCAGATCGCGGGATGGCTGAGACGGCAGTTCCCTGGTGACGCCTCCATGCAGATCTCGCACGAAGCGATCTACCTGTCGCTATACGACCCTCGCCGGCGTCAGGCGATCGACCGCAGCCTCACCCAGCGGCTGCGGTCAGGCAGGCCCATGCGCCGTCCGAAGGTCGCCCGCCGGCCCACCGGGTGGGGCATCATCCGCGGCATGGTGTCCATCACCGCCCGCCCCGCCGAGGCCGAGGAAGTGGCGGGCCCGCGCGCCCCAGTCGTGATCCGTCGTACCGAAGTGCTGCAGGACGTCCAGCAGCTGATGCGCCTCCGTCAGCGTGAACAGCGGCAGGCGCGGCTCGTACGGCTCCGGCATGCGAACGTCAGTGCGGTGCGCAAGGGGCGGAGAGGGCAGGATTCGAACCTGCGTGGACCCCCAAAGGGGTCCGACCTTGAGGCGTGCTCGCTGGTCCCCGATCAACCACTCCGGGCACCTCTCCTCGTTCCCGGCCTCGGTAGTGTCCCGTGCCGTTCACGTGAAAGAGAGTGACAGGCGGCCCTGACAGGGGACTGATGTGTCCCTGACGGGGTTTGCTGCGACCGACGCCCACGACGATCGGACCCAGCCGCGATGCTCTGAGTGCTTCGCTACGACGCGGGAGCGGCCGGCTCGCTGGACGGGCCGGACACGCTGGCCAATTGTCGCTCAAAGTGACGGCGTGGTATCACGTTGGCTGACATCATCAACTCCACTCGCGGCAGCTGGCGACGACAGGTGGGCAGCGAGAGGGCTGAGCGCTGGTGTGACACGTGCCGAGAGGGAGGCATCTTGGCATCCGCATGTCCGAGGCGGTCCGGCCTGTCCGTGGAACGTCTTGGGGGCGGCTGTCGATGAGTTGGCTTCACCACACCTGGCTGGCTGTCTACGCCTTACCTGCTGCCGTGAGCGCGGCCATCGCGTGGGTGGGTCTGGCCCGCGAGTTCTCCGGCAAGGGTCGACTGCTGGGCAGCTGGGCGTCGTCCTCCCTGATGCTGCTCGTGCTGGCGCTGATGGGCGGGGTGGCGGCCGGCGCGGTGGTGCTGCTGCCGCACGCGGCGTCGATTCCTCCGGTGATCGCGGGCGCCGCGACGGGGGCGACCGCGCTGCCCCGACGCAAACAGGACGAGACGGCACAGCCGTACATCAAGTTCATGACCCTGGGCATCGCCCTGGTCAGGGAGCGGCTGGTGCAGCGTGTGCACCTGGACGCCTGTACCTGGGCCGACCGTTTTCTCGCCGGTATCGACACCTCCGCCCAGCTCAGGGTGTTCGTCCACGACCTCAAGCTGTACCTGCTGGAACGGCATCCCCTCACCGCCGAGACCAAGACGATCAACGCCATCTACACGGAGGTGGAGGCGGCGATCGACACGGCGCTGGACGTGGCGACAAGCATCGACGAGGCGTGCCGCCAGGCCGAGCGCGAGCCGACCGATGACGAACTCGTCGCCCGCCGCCAGGCGTTCGGCACCGCCCTCGCCCAGTGCGGACACCTGCTGCGCTTCGCCTACGCCCACGGCCGCCGCAGTGATGGCGAAGAGCTCAAGTCCCTGCGGGCGAAGGCGGCGTCCAACGACGCGTTCCACCATCCGGCTCTGCCGCCACAGCGCCGCTGGTTCGAGCGCTGGCTCACCCGCTGACAACAGAGGGGTGAGCCCTGGGGCGGGACGACTGAGCGGCACACTGCCGAGCCCGAGGCTCAGTGACGGGCCGACAGCCCACTGCTCCTGACGCGCGACGCGTCCGTGCCGGCACAGGCCTTGGCGTCCGCCGACTGCCCTCTTGGGCAGAACGTGATCTGGACGTCGGCATCCAGCGCCTCCGCCACGGCGGCCAGGGTGCGCACGGTCAGGTTCGCATCGCCGGACATGATCTGACTGACCCGGCCCGGGCTGACACCCATGGCCGCCGCCAGGTCGGAGCGGGTCTTGCCCTGCCCCGCCAGCACGCCGGCCAGGGAGGCCGTCGCCTGTCGCGCTATCCGGGAAGCCGCTGAGGTCGTCCGGCTCTCGTCACGGGCAAAAATGCCCATGATTCACCCCCAACTCATGGAGAGACAACACTCGTTGCCACTCCATCAGCATGCCACCTTTAGCTAGGGCTAAAAACTCAGTTGGTGAAGAATCTACGCCTGCTACTCCCCATCCAGGGGGCTGACCTGCAGTGGTCCACCACGAAACTGATCCAAAGTCACCCGATTGGGGCAAGGGTCGACGCATGCCACAACTGGGTTGGTGAGCGCCGGCGGAGGCGGGTGGCCGACGGCGCGGCAGGAACTGGGGTCGCGGGCCAGGCTGTTCCCTGGAGAGCGGTGACAGGTGAAAACGCGAGCCCATCAGTACAAGACGGTCGTCCTACTGTTGGCGGATGCGCGCACACCGTGTCGACCGCCCGGCCGATCTCGACGTGGTCCGTGAGTCCTATGACCGTGTGGCCGACAACTACGCCCACTGCGTGCGCCGCGTGTGCCGGGACCGTTTGCGGCAGGCGGGAGAGCAGTACGTTGCCGAGGCAGGACGTTCGACGCCGACCGTCCACGACGTTCCGCACTCCGGCAGCTGGCCGTCACACCGGCCTGCACCGCCTCGGTCCTCGCCCGCGCCCGCCGCATCCGCCGCCAGTGCCTGGACCGGCAGGCAGACGCGCGGAACACCGCCGTCGCCATCGCTGACGGCATGAGCGGACCACCGCACCCGCGGCACAACCGCGGCCCCGCGTCGTCGTTCGCGAAGGGCGACCGGCCGCAGCCGGGGAACACCGTCCCTGCCCATGCGGCCACCGTGGGGAGCGAAGAGGCCCAGGGAATCCCTCATCGCACTGGCGATCAACTGTCCCCAGTGTCATGTACGGACAGTGGCCTCGCCATCCTGGTCAGGCGAGATCTGTCAGGTCCTCCGCGAACACCTGAGACAGAGGCTGCGGTCCCACGTACTGCTGGCAGTTGCACTGACCAGCCTCGTAACGCAGCGGCTTCTTGTTCTCATCCCAGGCCACTGGCACCTCGACGCGCTCGTGGCACCGGCCCTGCTTGTCGTGTTTGGCGAGATGGTGCGTGCATCCGCACACCGGCTCCGGGGGCTTGTTCGCTGCTTCGACGGCCAAGCGCTCCTGTCTCGCCGCCTCCAGCAACTGCAACTTGCGCTCATGCCGATTACGCAGTGCGGTGCGGACGTTGTCAGCTGCCCACGCGAAGCCACCCGTCCAAAAGACGATGAGAACCCACCAGAACCAGTCCATCCGCTATCCCCCCTGTGATGCTGTGGACCAGCATAGATGGCTCATCGGAAGGGCGTTCGCATCCGCCTGCGGGTGGCAAAACCCACGCCTCACGCTCGCGGACAGGACGTTCCACTGCACCGACTGCACCCTCACGATCGACCGGGGCCCTGACGCCGCACGCAACATCGCGGCTCACGCCGGCAGATCGGCGCGCTGGTGATCGAGCGGGCCTGGGAAAATCCGGCCGCCGGCGCGCCGCTGCGGGAGCTTCTCTGCACCAACCGATTGCAGAGGTGTCTGCAACCGGGGCAGCAGCCGGCCCAAATCGGCTTGTGCCATCAAACCGAATCACCCCAAGGTGAGATCACTTCGACGAGACATTCCCCAGAAGCACGCCGCAGAGCGGGAACGTCCCACCTCTCTGAGGTGCCGGAGGGGCGGCAGCACTCTTTGTCGACCCTTCCCTTCGGAGTCTCCTTCATGAACGTCGGTATCGGCCTGCCCATCGCCGACCCTGCCATCTTGCTCACCTGGGCCCAGCGCGCCGACGACGGGCCTTTCAGCACGCTCGGCCTGCTCGACCGGCTCGTCTACCACAACCCCGAACCCCTGGTCGCACTCGCCATCCTCGCGGGCGCCACCTCCCGCATCCGCGTCCAGACCGAGGTGCTGCTCGCTCCCCTGCGCGACACCGCCCTCCTCGCCAAGCAGACCGCCACCTTGGATCGTATGACCGGAGGCCGCCTGATCCTCGGCCTGGGCGTCGGCGGCCGGGACGACGACCACCAGGTCACAGGCATCGACATGCGCACCCGAGGCCGACGCCTCGACGAGCAGATCGAGGTGATGCGCCGCCTGTGGTCCGGCGAGCCGTATGGAGACAGCATCGGCCCGATCGGGCCTGCGCCTGCCCGGCCCGGCGGCCCCGAGGTGCTCTTCGGCGGCTTCAAGCCCGCTGCAATCGAACGCGTCGCACGCTGGGGTGACGGCTTCCTCGCAGCCGCGGCGCCCTCCTGGGCAGGCGGCCTGTTCGACACCGCCCGCAGGTTCTGGAAGGAGTACGACCGCGACGGCGAACCGCGCATTGTCGCGCAGGCCAACGTCGCGCTCAGCCCTGAAGACGTGGTCCACAACGCCCAAGCCAACATGCATGCGTACTACGCATTCACCGGCATGGCCGACCGGATGGTGGCCGGAATGCTCACCACGCCGACCGAGATCCGCAGTGCGATCGCCGACTTCGCGAACCTCGGTGCCGACGAGGTCATGCTCTACTGCTATGGCCTTGACCCGAACCAGGTGGACCGCCTCGCCGAGGTCTTGTGACGCGGCATTCATATGACCGCGATGCCCACGCTCAGACAGCACTGCTGTCATTGCGCTTCTGATCACCCGTCCGTGATCTGTGGCTTTCTGACGAAGGGATAGCAGGAATCCCCAGGGCCACGGGGCTGTTCCGCTCGAACCGTCGGGCCTGTTCCCGCTTGCTGCGCAGGAACGTCAGGGTGAGGCCGAGTCCTTCGGCCTCACCCCGCCAGCCCTCTTCGAAGACATGGCTATGTATGCGACTGTCTCATCTTCCCCGATCCCCGCTGTGTTGGCCAAGCTGGCCCCTTTCCACCCGATCGATGTGCCTGACCTGCGCGTCTTCCTGGAAACGGTTCCCGATCCGCGCTCCCGGCGGGGCCGCTGGTACTCGCTGGCCTCGATCCTGCTGGTCTGCGCAGCAGCCGCGGCAAAGCCTGGTGAAGAGCACGTGTCCGAAGGCGCCGCATTCCCCGCCGAATGGTGATCAGCACCGTTGTCGACTGGGCATACGGGCAGGATCGCGCACTATGCGGTCGCAACGCCCAGGAAGCGCAGCACCGCCAGGACGCGGCGGTGGTCGGCGTCGGCCTTGGGCAGGTCGAGCTTGGTGAAGATGCTGTTGATGTGCTTGGCGACCGCGCTCTCGCTCACGACCAGCTCGGCGGCGATGCCGGAGTTGGACCGGCCGCCCGCCATCAGCTCCAGCACCTCCCGCTCGCGCGGCGTCAGCCGGTCGAGCGGATCGCTGTGCCGGCGCACCAGCAGCTGCGCGACGACCTGCGGGTCGAGCGCGGTGCCGCCGGCCGCCACCCGGCGTACCGCCTCGGCGAACTCCTCGACGTCGGCGACGCGTTGCTTGAGCAGATAACCGACGCCCGAGGTGTTGGCGGCGAGCAGATCGGCGGCGTACCGCTCCTCCACGTACTGCGACAGCAGGAGCACGGCGGTACGCGGGTACTGGCGGCGGATCACCAGCGCGGCGCGTACTCCCTCGTCGGTGAAGCCGGGCGGCATGCGCACGTCGACCACGGCGATGTCGGGCCGGTGCTCCTCGACGGCTGCCAGCAGCCCTTCTGCGTCGGCGACCTGCGCGCACATCTCGAAGCCGGCCGCCTCCAGCACCTTGACCACGCCGATGCGCAGCAAGAGGGAATCCTCGGCGATCACGGCGCGCACGGCAGCTCCACGGTGATGACGGTCGGGCCCCCGGCGGGGCTGCGGCAGGAGAACGTGCCGTCGACGGACGCGACGCGCTTGGCGAGCCCGGCGAGCCCGGTGCCATCGCCGGCCGCCGCGAGATCCGCGCCGCCCGCGCCGTCGTCAGCGACGACCACCAGCAGTGTCTCCCCGATCCGCTCCACGGTCACGTCCGCCCGGGTCGCCTGGGCGTGTTTGACCACGTTCGTCAGGGCTTCGGAGACCACGAAGTACGCGACGGCCTCGACCGTGGGTGAGGGGCGCTGCGGCAGGTCCACCGCCACGCGCACCGGGATCGGGAGGCGGGCGGCGACCCCGGACAGCGCGGCGTCGAGGCCGCGGTCCTCAAGGACGGCCGGATGCAGGCCGCGCACCAGGTTGTTCAGCTCGGCGATCGCCTCCTTCGCCTCGCGGTGCGCCTCGTCGATCACCTTGCGGGCATCCGCCGGCAGGTCGCCGAGGGTGGCCCTGGCCAGGCCCAGGTTGACGGCGAGTGAGACGAGGCGCTGCTGCGCGCCGTCGTGCAGGTCGCGCTCGATCCGCCGCCGCTCGGCGTCGGCGGCGTCGAGCACACCGGCCCGGCTCTCGGCGAGGTCGGCGACCCGGCGGGCCAGCTTCTCCGTGCGGCTGGGGCCGAGCAGGACCTCGGCCGCCCGGGTCTCCAGCCGCACCAGAGCGCCGGTCAGCCGGGGCCCGAGGAACAGCAGGGCGAGGCCGCCGGCGGTGATGTACGCGGCCTGCGTGGTGTGCCCGAGGTCGGTGACCCGCCATTGCGGGGGCAGCGCCCAGATCCACACGTAGATGGAGGCGGCCACGAGAGCGGCGGCCCAGACGGCGAGGACGGCGAGGTCCAGGACGGCGAGCAGCGGACCCGCCACGGCGTGGTAGCAGACCTGCCGCCACAAGGCCCGCGTGGTCAGCCGGCGCACCGCCGACTTCCAGTTGCGTCCCGGCCCGGGTACGGCGGGGCGCGGGAGGTCCTTGCCGGCGAGCGCCCGGTAGCGCCGCCGCTGCCCGACGGTCAGCAGGGGTGTCACCACGAGCGTGAGCAGCACGGGCAGCGGAGTCACGGCCGGCACCAACGCCGCCATCGTGCCGAGCAGCCAGAGCCACAGTGGCACCACGGCGAGGTGGAGCGGCAGGCCGGCGGCGACGAGCGCGGTCCGGTGTCCCGCCCTGCGGAACGGCCGGCCCAGCACCAGCTGCAGCCACGTCGTGAGTTGCATGCGTCAAACGGTAAAGCCGCAGGCCATCCCCGTGCCATGACGCTCCCGCCCGGTTCGGGGGTGCACTTGTCTCCACCCCGGGTCGGAACCCTGCGTGACTGACGGCGCCCTGGTGTGCGGCGGAGGGTGGAGCACGTGAAGGGGAGAGCCGGCGGGGAGCGGGGGAAGACGATGCGTCAACTGGCCTTGTGTGATGAGGAAGTGGCCGGTGCCGAGGGCTTCGACCGCGCCGAGGTCATCCCGCTCCACGAAGCGGCGGAGGAGCCGCGCCCGGCGCGGGGCATGCGGCGGGCCGGGTGGCTGCTGGTCGCCTGCGGGCTCGCCCTGCTGCCGTGGCTGTACGTGCTGGCCACCGGCCTGCCGGCCACCGCGACCGCGGCGCACTGGTCGGTTGCCTGGGCCGGGCTCGACGCGCTGGAGGCGCTCGGCCTGATCGCCACCGGCCTCCTCGCCGCCCGCAGCGACCGGCGGCACGCCCTGGCAGCCGCCGCGACCGCGACGCTGCTTGTGGTGGACGCCTGGTTCGACACCACGACCGCGGCCCCGGGCGGCGACTTCGCCACCGCGGTCGCCATGGCGCTCGGCGCCGAGCTGCCGCTCGCCGCGCTGTGCGGCCGGCTGGCGCTGCGGACGCTGAGCCGGCCCGCGTGACGCCGACCGCCCGACTACGTACCACGGACCGAATCGATCCACCGGAGAACACCATGCACCGCATCACCACCGCCCCCGTCGCCCCGATCCCGGCCCGGACCCGCTGGGCGGTCGCCGCCGGCGCGGGCGCCGCGTTGGCCGCCGCCTGGTGGCTGGGCGACACCGCGCCCTATCCGTACGCCCAACGCGGCCTGCTCGACGTGCCGTTGCCGTTCCTGACCGCCGGCCGGATGGACGCCGTACTGCAACCGCGGCCGGGGGAGCGGATGCTGGAGATCGGCCCGGGGACCGGACTGCAGTCGCTGCACGTCGCCCCGCAGCTCGGGCCGGAGGGACGGCTCGATGTGCTCGACATCCAGCAGGAGATGCTCGACCACGTGATGTGCCGCGCCGAGCGCGACGGCCTGGCGACGATCACGCCCACCCGCTCGGACGCACGTGAACTGCCTTACGCCGACGGGACATTCGACGCCGTATACGCCGTGACCGCGCTCGGCGAGATCCCGGAGCCGGATCGGGTACTGCGCGAGGCGGCACGGGTGCTGGCACCAGGCGGGCGACTGGTGATCGGCGAGTTCTTCGACCGGCACTGGATCCCCTTCGGCCGGCTGCACCGGCTCGCCGACGCCGCCGGCCTCCATCTGACCGAGCGCCGCGGCCCAAGCCCGGCATACCTCGCCCGCTTCCGACCCTGCGGAGCCCACGCGCCCGTTCGCCAGGGCGAGCACCTCGCCGACGGCGACCGGGAAAGCGACGACGGGAAAGCGTGAGCACCACACCCAGGGACCGCGATCACCGAGCTGAACAACCTGGTGCGCGGTAGGCCAGGGATTGATCAAGTTCCGTTGGGGTCGGGCGGAGAACAAGGTGCACCGCTGAGCCCGGGCACGGGTGGAACACGTGCTGTCCCGGTTGAAGAACTGGAAGATCCTTCGTGACTGCCGCCTTAAAGGCGATGGCATCCATCAGGCCATGCTGGGCATCGCCCGCCTGCATAACCTCGCCGTCACCGGCTGACGCATACCCATCAAAGTGGCTGCCGACCGAAATCTCGCGGCGGTTGACCGCTGACTATTACGGGGCGTCACGGTCCCGCAGGGCGCTGACGCCGTTGACATCAGCGAAATGTTGATAGGCATGAGCCTGGCGGCGTGCATCGCGAAGCCCGCGGGTAGCTGCCGCTTCGATCCGATGCGCTTCGGGATTGAGCGGTATGCGCCGGCGTTCTCGGCGTACAAGCACGGTCATCGGGACGGCCAGAATTGCCACCACGGCCGTCAGCGCCACTACCACGTAACCCATCTTTCCCCCTTTCCCCACAATCGCCTTATACCACCAACATGATCGGCGGACCGGCTGCGCTCATCGAGGACCGTCGGAACAACGTAGCCGCCTGGTTGCCCGACGTGAACGGCATGTTCCGGCATCAGACTCGGCCGATCTCTGCCGCCTTCCGGCAACGAGCAGCCGAACGACCCTGTTTCGCTCGTGGTGCGGGCGCCGAGCTGACGGGTCAGCCTTTAGGGGGTTTGTTTCGCATCGCGCTGGTGCATGGCCACGTGTCGGCCGAAGGACTCGGCGGACGGGGAGATCGCGGGCAGCGGCGCGGCGCCTTCGGGACGCAGTCCGTGCAGGTAGACCGCCACATGTCGGACGGCCAGCGCCGCGCTCACTTCGCCGGGCAGGTGGGGCATGGGGCGGCACGCCATGGCGGCGGCGGTGATCAGGTCTTCCGGGGTGACGTCGGAGCGTACGACCCCGGCGGCCCGGCCGGCCGCGAGGATCTCCTCCACGCCGTCGCGGATGGCGTGCTGGAGTTCCTGGACCTGCGGGTCACGCAGGACCGGTCCGCCGGTCAGGGGGAGTACGAGGCGTTCACGCTGTTCCACCACGCGCCCGAAAAGCCGCTCCAACGCGCGTGCAGGATCGGCCAGTTCCCGCTGGGCGGCCCGTACCGCCGCCAGGCAGATCTCGAAGCCGTCCACGATGACCTGGCGGATCAGCGCGTCGCGGTCGGGGAACCGGCGGTAGAGGGTACCGGCGCCCACGCCGGCGCGGCGCGCGATGTCGTCGAGGGCCACAGCGGTGCCCCGCTCCTGAAAGAGCTCGCGCGCGGCGGCGAGGATGCGGTCGCGGTTGCGCTGGGCGTCGGCGCGCAGGGGCGGCTCGGGGGTCATGGGGTGATCGTAAGCGGTCACCGGATAACTGGAGAATTTTCTCCGGTTAGTGGGTAGGGTGAGAGCTGTCCATCGGGATCACCTGACCGGTAGGAAGGGATCACTCATGTCCGCTGACCGTTTCGTTCTGCTGGAGCCCGGACAGACCCGGCCGACCCGGGCCCCGCTACCGCCCGGCTTCGGCGTCAAGGTCTCCACCGCTGACAGTGAAGGCCGGCTCGCCGTCCTGGAGAACCGCCTGGACGTCGACATCCCGCTCCATGTGCACGAGCTCATGGACGAGTTCGTCTATGTCCTGGAAGGCGAGATGGAGATCGACTTCCAAGGGCAGACCTACCGCTTGACCCCCGGGATGTGCGCGCTGCTGCCTCACGGCATCCCCCACGCCATGCGCAACGCCTCCCAGCCTCCGGCGCGAGCACTGCAGGTCTCCACACCGGGCGGTTGGGACAACTTCCTGGAGGACCTCTTCGCGGCCGGCCCCGCGACCAGGGCCGCGGACGGCGCGATGGACCTGGAGAAGGTCAACGTGATCGGCGAGAAGTACGGCATGCGCTACACCCACGGCACGATGACCTTGGACTAGGGCCCGTCCGACGGGTCGCAAGAATCTCGTGCCAGCTCCGCGGCTCGCTCGCCCGTGATCGAGCGGTGGCGGAGGTACTTCGGTACCGCCTCGTATTCCGGCCGGAGGCCCCAGGCGGCCGTGACAGGGTGGCGATCGACGTGGCAGAACATGGAGCGTTCTGATGGGTGGAGCAGGGCGAGAGGTGGTGGTCAGCGGTGGCGGCACCGGCATCGGGCTGGCTGTCGCCACGCGGGGTCCGCGCGGCGGCGCCGGACGCAGCCGGCGGTAGTGGGGGGCCCGGGAGCGGCCCAGCCGGCAGGCCGCCGTGATACCGAGCTTGCCCTCGATGCCGGTGAACGCGTCGTCGACCACCGGGTCGACGGCAGCGTTCAGTCCGCGCCCTCGGAGATCATTCCCACGAGCGCGGAAGCTTTTCCCATGACCCCCAACGCGGCCTTGTTCCGGGCCAGTTCCTTCTCCAGCCGGTCCACCTGACGGCGCAGGATCACGCCCTTCTCGTTCTTGGGCGCGGCGTCGTATTCGGCCACGATCCGCAGCTTCTACTCGGGACTGAAGGTGCGGCGCTTCGGCCCGTGAGCCGGATCGGATCCGGCGGGGGTGGTGCTGGTCATAAGGGGGTGGTGCTCCTGTCGTGCCCTCTCTGGCTGACCCGACGAAGCGGGACGTCTCACCCAAGGCGCGGCACCTGCGGGCTCAGCTCAGCAGCGTTCAGATGGGTGACTGCTGTCGCTGTACCCACTGCCGAAGTTGTGATAGTTGCCGTGGAAATCGTGGTTGGTCAGGCACTTGGGGTACACGAATGGCGGAAAATGCAGTACGCCATGTGCCCAGGACAGATACACGTGCGGCATCGAGTAGCTGTAGCCGGGGCCGTCGATCGGAACCAGGTCGGAGGTCCAGAAGTCTCCGCTGATTTGCTGGTAGGGGCTGCTGTAATACCTCTTTCCAGGCTGCTTGCGATTGGCGTCTTCGATGCGCCGGCGCCGCGCCCAGCAGAACCTTCGCCATCCAGGCGGGCTTGCGAACGAGATGGCAGGGGTCGAACTTACGTTGGAAGCTGTGCCGGGTTTCATCGGAAACCCTTTCAGTAAAGGGTTGGAGAGGAATAGAGGCCGACGCGAATCTGGTGTCTGTTTTGTGGGCCGCGCCGTAGTGACCGGTAACCGTGCGTACGCGGGCTCGGCTTGAGGCAGGCGGTATCGAGACACCTGGATCCACGCAGATACGCAGCGATCACTCCCGTTCGCCTGGGCTGCTCATCACTTGGGTCCGGCTACCTCCCCTGGTCGCCTCAAGCGCGGACTGTGAAAGCACGCTCCGCACGCATTGCCCGCCTACTGATCTTCGGCGAGCCCCGCTACGGCGACGATATGGACACGCGTTCGTCGGCCGTCCTAGATTCGTCCTAGTGCCAGGTCAGCGAGGTGACCAACGCTGATCATGAAGTACCTGGGGGGAAGATGAGATTCGGCGTACTGGGGCCGTTACATGCCCAGATCACCGGACGAGAGGTCCGATTAGACGGACCGCGGCAGGCCAAGATGCTGGCCGCGCTTCTGATCGACGCCAACAACATCGTCGCCATGGAACGGCTCTTGGCCGTGATGTGGGACGGGAAACCGCCAGCCACTGCGGTCCGTCAGGTCCAGGACGCCGTCTCCGGGCTGCGCCGCAACCTCGCTGCGTGCGGAGCACCAGGCTCCCTGATCAGTACGCGGCGCGGCGGTTACGAGATCCACCTGTCCCCGGATCAGCTCGACCTGCTGGAGTTCGACCACGAGCGGCGCCTCGCCGAACGGCACACGGACCCGTCCGAGACAGCTGTAGCACTTCGGAGGGCGCTGGCCTGCTGGCGCGGGCATGCCCTGACCGACATCTCCAGCCGGGTCCTGGAGCTCGATGCGGCACGGCTGAACGAGAAACGCGCGGACACACTCAAACAGTGTCTGGTCATCGAACTCGGTCTGGGGCGTCATCGAGAGGTCATTGACGAGCTGACCGCCCTGCTCCGCGCGCACCCCTACGACGAGCATGTCGCCGAACACCTGATAGTCGCTCTCTGCCGGTGCCGGCGACAAGGCGAGGCGCTGCACGTGTACGAGCGGCTGCGCCGCACACTGGCCGACGAACTCGGCGTCGACCCCACCCCGCCGCTCCAGGCGCTGCACCAACGCATACTCACCGCGGATCCCACCTTGACGGCCCCGGTCGCAGCCAGCAGGCCCTTGGACATACCACCGCAGAGCCCTGACGCGGCGGCCGCCGGGCCGGCCATGGCGATGCCGGTGCGTCAACTACCCTTTGACATACCGGACTTCGTGGGCCGGGCCGAGGCACTGGCCGAGATTGCCGGACTGCTCGTCGGGCCGGCGCCGAACCGGGCCCGGGTGGCCGTCATCGTGGGCGGTCCCGGCGTCGGCAAGTCCTGCCTGGTGACGCACGCTGCGCGGCTGGCGAGCGGCGCCTTCCCCGACGGCCAGCTCTACCTCAACCTCGCGGCGACGTCCGATGAGCCGCGGGACCCGGGGCTGATGCTGGCCGAGGCACTGCGCGCGCTTTCGATCGCCGGCAGTGCGATCCCGAAGGGCCTGGCCGAGCGGGCTGCGCTCTACCGGTCGTTGCTGGCGGACCGTCGCATGCTGGTGGTGCTGGACGATGCCGGTCACGCCGATCAGGTGCTGCCCTTGCTGCCCGCTGCCAACGGCTGTGCCGTGTTGATCACCAGCCGCACTCTGCTGACGCAGCTTCCCGGCGCTCTGCACCTCGACCTGGACGTGCTGAGCCCGGCAGAGGCGCGGGAGTTGTTCACGGGAATCGTCGGGCGGTGGCGGGTCGAGCGGGAACCGGAGGAGGCCGACGCGATCCTCGACTGCTGCGGCAATCTGCCGCTGGCGATCCGGATCGCAAGCGGCAAGCTCACGGGCCGTCCGGCCTGGTCGCTGCGGGTGCTGCGGGAACGGATCGAGGACGAGTCCCGGCGGCTGGCCGAGCTGAGGATCGGGGACCTCAGTGTGCGAGCCAGCGTCGAACTGAGCTTACGGCTGCTGCCCGCCGACGCGGTGCGCGCGCTGAGCCTGCTGGGTCTGCTCGGCGCCTACACCCTGCCCGGCTGGGTGGTCGGCCCGCTGCTGGACCGCTCGGACGCAGAGGAGGTGCTGGACACCCTCGTCGACGCCAGCCTGGTGCGGCTGACCGCCACCGACGCCATCGGCCAGCCGCGCTACCGGCTGCACGATCTGATCAGGACCTGTGCCGTGGAGATCGCCGCCCCGCTGCCCACGGCGGACAAGAGGGACGCGATCATCCGAGTGCTGTCCGTTTGGCTCGACCTGATCGGGCGCGGCACCGATCGGCTGCCGGCGGCGGGGCTGCTGGCAGCCCCGCCCGGTGCGGCACCGCGCCGATCGCTGCCTGATGCGGTCGTGGACCGGCTGATGGCCGACCCGGTCGGCTGGTTCGACGCGGAACGCGACAACCTGCTCGGCGCGGTGAAAATGGCCGTGGACTGGGGCCTGGACGAATTGGCCTGGGAGCTGGCGGCCGGCGCAACAACCTACTACGACCACCGGTGTCTCTATCAGGACTGGCAGCACGGGCACCGGCTCGCGCTGGACGCGGCCGAGGCCGCCGGCAACGTGCGCGGCGCATCGGTGCTGCTACGCGGTCTTGGCCAACTGCACATCTACCAGGACGAGTTCGATCGGGCCACCCGGGCCCTGGAGTCCTCCCTCGGGCTGTGCCGGGACGGTGGGGACAAGCGCGGCGAGGCGTTGTCGCTGGCGATGCTGGGTACGGTCAGCCGGGTGCAGGACCGTGACGACGAAGCCCTCGAACGTGTCGAGCAGGCGCTGAGCATCGCGGTCGGTGAGGGCGACCGGCACATCGAAGCGCAGCTGTCCTGCTCCATGGCCGTGATGAAGCTCATGCAGGGCAAGCTCGGCGAGGCGGAGTTCTGGTTCGACGAGGCCTTGAGTCTCGCCAGGGCCGTGGGCGACGGGCATCGCGTGGCCGTGGTGCTGCGACGGTTCAGCCGGCTGCACGATCGGCGCGGTGAGCCGGACGAGGCGCTGCGCTGCCTGTGGCAGGCGTTGGCCACCTTCGAGGAACTGGCCGACGAGCGGTGCGCCGCGTACACGCTTCTGGAAGTCGGCCGCGTGTACGCCGGCCAGCACGACCGGGACCGGGCAAGCCCGGCGTTGGAGCGCGCGGCGCACCTGTTCCAGCGGCACGGCGACCGTCAGGACGAGGCCACGTGCTGGCAACTGATCGGCGACCTGGACGCCGCCGCCGGCGTCCACCACCTGGCGCACCAACACCGCGGGCGGGCACAGCGGTTATGGCAGACGATCGGCGACATGAACCAGACGAAATCCCCAGCGCGACCATCGTCGCCTTGACCGACTGACGCTGCGCATGCGCAAGCAGTGCGAGGAGCGAGCCGCCCTCGACACGGACACGGGGATGGGACCCGATACGTTTGTCGGGTAGCCCCGGTCCAGCAATGGACCGGGGCTACCCGACAAACGGGCCTGGATGCCCATGCTCGCGCTGACCGACACCGCCCGCAGGTGGGAACCCCGCCGCATGCGATTGCGAGTGTCCTCCGCCATCGCCCAGCTCGTGACGACCGGCCGCCACCGCATCCTCCGCCTCGCCAGACACTGGCCCTGGACCGACGTGGTCACAGACGCCCTGACACGACTCGAAGCCCTCCCCAACCCCGGCTGACCAGGAACTTCCCGCTCCCACGAGCAGCCTCATCCCCACCGGAGCCGTGGAACCCAGCCGAGCCACCAACCTGCCCGAACACCGAAACCACAACACCAAAAACCCGAAGAGGAGCCGTCAGCAAGCCGACGACCCCTCGCGAAAGATCGAGGCCTAGGACGAATCCAGGACGGACCAAGGACTCGTGACCGTAGCGTCACGGTCCGGCAGTCGGGGGCAATAGCCCGAAGCCGAGGCCGACGACATCCGCCGCGAGTCCGGACGTCCCACTAGCACGAGAGAACGACCAACTGCCCCGGTCAGGGGCACCAACGACAGGGGAGACCTCGCCCAAATGCCGCGGACAGGCTGGTTGTGCCGCTCAGCGGGGCCGGCCCCAGCCGCGGCTCGACTCGGATCCACTTCACAGTCAGGAATCACCATGCGTCTTCGCGCCATCGCCGCCGCCACCGCGGCCGCTTCCGCCCTCGCGTTGGCCGCCGCCGGCACCTCCCAGGCGGCCAACGCGGCGAGGCACCACACGCCCATCAGTAACACCAGCAGCCACACGAGCGTCACCTACAACACCGCCGGGCGGGCGATCCTGCGCTCGGGCATCAAGGGCATGCACACCAACGCCGCAGCGTCCTGCGGCCTGGAGAACATCGGCGCCCCCGGCAGCTTCGGCTACCAGGGCACCTACGCGGGCCAGGTCGAGCAGATGTGGGACACCTGCTCGGGTCGGGTGGTCGCGCACTGGCAGTTCGCGGACGGGTTCATCAACTCCGGCTACAACGGGACACCCGTCTCCCTGGCGGTCGGCGACCCCTACGGCAGTACGTTCTGGGCGGACAACGCGGGCTACGCGATCTCCTCGGAGAAGGACGTCTACTTCTGGGGACCGAAGTGGAACATCTACAGCCCGGATGCCTGGCGCGTGGGTGCTGAGGTGAACGACTGCCAGTGGATCTCCTGGGGCACCCTGCACAACTACGCGGGCTACGACCAGAACGGCCCGGTCGTTACCAGCGGGCAGGGAACCTTCCCGGCTGCCCCGTTCTGATGAACTGAACCGCCGCTGCCGCAGCTGCTCGGCATCCGCCCGGGCGTCGGCAGACTGGTCCTCGGGTTCGCAGTTCGTGGCCGGGAAAGCGTCTTGGGCGTGCGACGGGTTCGCGGACCGGCAGCGGCAACTCCTGGCGGGAGGCGTCAGCGTTCGCTGACGCCTCCCGCCACGGCTGGAATTGGTCCTGTTGCGCCTAACGTGCGCGTTTCGTCTGCGGCGGTGTCCGGATCATGATCGGGAACGCGAAAGTGCCTTCTGAACTGGGATGATGAGGCTTGTCTAAGGTCTCTGTCAGCCCAGCAGGAAGGCACTTTCTACGTGCACACTACCGGGTCACGTCCCCGGCTCGTCGTCTCGACCGACGGGCGGGGGGCAACCATGCAGGGTCGCGGCTGCTGGCCGATCTCGCCGACGCGACCGGCCTCACGTACGCCTTCGGCGATGCCCTGCGCCGCCTGCGTCCGCGGGGCACCGGCCACGATCCAGGCCGGATCGTGGTCGACCTGGCGGTGATGCACGCTGTCGGCGGCGAGGCGATCGCCGACCTGGCCCTCCTGCGAGACCAGCCCGAGGTATTCGGGGCGGTCGCCTCCACTCCCACCGCCTGGCGGCTGCTGTCCGGCATCGACCCGGCCGCGCTCGGCGCCCTGCGCGCGGCCCGTGCCGCCGCCCGCGATCCTGGCTACAGGCCGACCAGACCCGGGACGGCCGGCCTCGCGCGCGGGCGGATGTGAACTGCCCGGCCTGGTCCTGGACATCGACGTGTGGCGCAACGGCCCCTTGAGGAAATGGCACGTCGGGCGCCGCTACCTACATCCGGCGGCCCGGGTTCGCCGAGTCGTCGTCGGTGGTCACGAGCCGCAGCCGGGGGCACTCCCCCTGCCTATGCCTCCACCCTCCGACTGGCGCGGGTGGCTGCCGACCACCCGATGACCTCAGCGAAGCGGGTCTCAGCGTGCACCACGGGAAGGCCCGACGAGCGTCGCGGTCAGCGGGTGCCGGCCTCGGCGCGCGCGTAGAACGCGGCGAGCTCGTGGGGGTTCTTGGTGTAGACGTCGACCTTGCGCACCATGCCGTCCTCGACCTGGTGGATCTCAACCATGGTCAGCGGGAACCTCTCACCGGTGGTGTGTGCCGTGAGCATTCCAGTGAGCGTTCCGATAACGCCGGCCGGGCCCTCGAACACCTCGGCGTCAGTGATAGCAACGTCGGCGTAGCCCATCATCGCGCCCAGGATCGACTGCACGAACACCTCGCGGCCCTGGTGCACGCCGCCGTAGGGGAGATGGTTCGGCTCGTCGACGATCACCTCGGGGGCGAGCCTGGCCAGGACACCCGGCAGGTCGCCCTTGCTCAGCGCGTCATACAGCCCTCGCACGACATCCGCGGGGCTCTCCGTCACCGTCTCGATCTGGTTGCTCATTTTGTGTGTCCTGTCAGTGCTCAGGTGCTGCCGACCGGGGCGCGTACGTCCTCGCACCGGTCGGGCTCCGGGGATCGGGGCACGCACCATGCATCGGGAGACGGCCGCAACGAGGGAGTCTTTGCTGTGAGGGGTACTGGCATGGCCCCTCCCCCATCGCGCCGCCTGCCTGCCCTGTCCTCATGGACAACCGGGAAGCAGTCAGGGCATTCCTCCGCTCCCGACGCGACAAGATCACCCCAGAGCAGGCCGGTCTGCTGACGTATGGTCAGCGACGGGGGCCCGGACTGCGCTGGTCCGCGCCGCCCTCTACAGCGAGGACGTCGATCCCGCGTTCCGTCGCCTCGTCGAGAACGCCGCCCGCGCCGAGGTGGGCAGCGTCCCTGATGCAGCGGACCAAGGCGAAGGGGTCCGGACCGCAGCAGAGTTCGTCAGGGCGGTCGAGGACGTCCTCGACGCGGGCGACCAGTCCCGTCCTCGCGACCCCCGATTGATCTGGCCTTCCAACGCCTGAAGAGCTTCGTCGCCGACTACACCGCCTGGGCTCACGCAGCACGCACGGTGTGACACCCCCCGACTTGCCGCAACGGAGCCGGACACGAGGGCGGGCCGCACAAGTTGGTGCGGCCCGCCCTCGTTCGTCGTGCCGGGGGATTGCAGGCAGCAGCGGAGAAGGTCCGGGTCATCGAAGCAGCAGGGTCGAAAATCAGCCATCCTCTACGGTCGACCTATGCCATCGCCTCAGCCGCACACACAGAAAGTCCACAGAAAGTGCAGAGGATTTCCATGATAGTGGAGGGTTGAGGAGCTCGCCGACGGGTGAGCAGTGGAAGCTTTCAGGCCAGCGTCCTGCGGCGCCCCGAAGCGAACGTCTATGCGGGCCGATCTGTGTATGCCTAAGGTGTCGCCGCGCATGACCGGCACCTGACCAGTCCGTCTCTGCGCGCGTCCATCAGCGACCGGGGGAACACCGTCGCTCACGGGGAAGGGTTGCTTCACCATGCCGTCGTACCTGCCGTCGAGGCGTACTGCGCGCCCGTAGGCGTTGATTCGTACGTGCTGCAGCCATCCTGACACGCTGCCGGCAGCAACGTTCGGGCTGCTGCTCCCTGTTCTTCGGCGTTCTTACGGCCAGTCACCCCCCATGCATGAAGAAAGGGATGCACCTTGCACCCCAGATCATGGTTTCGCCTGCCCGGATCACGAAGATCACGGAAGTTCACCGCTGCCGTCACCTCGGTGGCCGCGCTGTCCGTCCTGGCAGGTCTGGCGGTTCAGCCAGGCCTGAGCAGCCTCGGTGGCGATCCGGTCGATGATTCCTACCCCTGGTACAAGGACACCGCCGCAGAGCAGTTGCGCCAGGACCAGTGCCTGATGGCCGACGTGCTGCGCCTGGGCGGTCCGTCGATGGCCGCGACCGCGCAGGACGGTCTCAACCAGAGCGCGGACAAGCTGCATACCCTGGCCAACCGGGACCACTGGGATCAGACGCCGCTCGCCGGCGCGTACCAGAAGGACCGGGATGCGGCGAGCAAGGACCTCGACGCCCTTTCCACGCTCCTGCAGGGGTGGGAAAAGCCCCTGGAGGGCCTCAATACCCCGGCCGGGTTCACCGATACGGACTTCCACTGGCCGCCCGGTACCAGCAACAACGGCCAGAAGACCTTCTATGAACAGACCGGCCTGACGCCCTGGGTCGCCGATCGGTTCTGGAAGAACGACGGCGACTTCTACCAGGACGACACTCCGAAGACGGACGACAAGATGCTCAGGGCCGTCGACGACATAGGCACCTCCCACTACGGCAAGGACCCCGACCCGTCCGGGACCACTCAGCAGGAGTTCAACCGGGCGCTCGCCGAGCACAACGCGTTTGAGTGGATGCACGGCGTGCCCGGGAGCAACGCGGGCGCCGACGACGCGCGTATCTTCCTCTCCTCCGGCGGCTTCCCGCGCACGGCCCCGCAGCCGGACACACCGGAGTTCCGCATCGCGGTGGAGGATGTGAAGTCCCGTTTCGCGGCGTGTGGTTGGCGTGATCCGCTCGACCCGGACAATGTGCTGGGCGATGTCACCTCCACCGCGGCTGGCGAGTGGCAGCAGGAGATATCCTCCCAGGCCGCCCAGCGCAACCAGATCCTGGACGCAAACAGGACCGCGGTCGACGCGCTCACCAAGGGCGCGAAGGCCCTGGGCGAGATGCTGGGGCACTCCTGGATCGCCGACCACCTCACGCGCTGGCAGGACTACTGGCAGCCGGGCGGCATCGGCTGGGTCGGCGACTCCGCCCTGGTCATGCACGTCGAGGCCGCGCAGGGCAAGTGCCTTGACGTACAGGGCAGCGGGACGGCCAACGGCACCCCGGTGCAGATCTACACCTGCAACAACAGCGCCGCCCAGGAGTGGAAGCTCGGGGGCCTGTACGACGGCGGCTACGCCCTGTACAACACCAACGCGCGCAAGTGCCTCGATGTGAGCAGCGGCGACAACGCCAACGGTACGAAGATCCAGCTGTGGTCGTGCAACGGCAGCTCGGCGCAGCAGTGGCAGTTCGACCTCCGCACCGCTGGTGAGCTGCGCAATGCCGCCACGAACAAGTGCCTTGACCTGCACACGTTCACCAACGGCAACGACGCCCAGCTCTACACGTGCAACGGCACCGACGCGCAGAAGATCCGTATCATCCCTCAGGGACATGACGGCGCGGGCCAGCTGTCCTACCCGGACAAAGCCCAGTTCACCAAGGCTTCGGCCGGCATCACCGCGGCCCAGGCCGGGGCGAAGAAGCAACTGGCTGTTCTCCAGACGCAGCTGGCGGCCGTGCAGAAAGCCGCGACCGCCTCGGACACGGCGCTCCAGGCCGCGTACGGCATCGCAGACGCCAACGGCGCACCGCGCGGCCGCGGTCTTCTGGTGGGTCAGCAGAAGGCGCAGGTGACCCGGGGTGCCGTCGCCGCGCTCGCGGCGATGGAGAAGGCCGGCGAGACGGCCGAGGCCGCCACCCGTGCCTCCGCCGGGGACAGCGCGACCATCGCCCAGCGCGCGCTCGCGCAGGCCGCGCAGGTCAAGGCCGAGTTCCGCAAGGAGGCCGCGAAGGCCGCCGAGGAGCAGGCCAAGGCCGCAGCTGACGCGGCGAAGGTGCACCGGGACAACGCCAAGGCGGACAAGGAGACCGCGGAGGCCAAGCTCGCCGACGCGCTGAAGGCCGAGGGCGATGCGAAGGCGGCTGCCGCCGACGCCCACGCCAAGCGGCTCGCGGCCGAGGCCGAGGAGACGACGGCCAAGGCCGAGAAGGAGACCGCCGCCGCCAAGCAGGCCGAGGCCGCCCAGGATCAGAAAGACGCCGACGCCCAGGCGACCAAGGCCAAGGACGCCAAGGACAAGGCCGACACCGCCGAGCAGAACGCCCAGGGCAAGCGGGACGCGGCGGTCAAGGCCAGCGACCACGCCAAGGCCATGCGCGACGACGCCTGGGACGCCGAGCAGAAGGCCGATGCGGCCCGCGCCAAGGCCGACGCCAAGGACGCCTACGCCGACTCCCTGGACTCCGGCGACGCGGCGACCGCCGCCCGCGCCGACGCGAACGACGCGGACAAGGCCGCCGACGACGCCGAAGCCGCCGCCACCAAGGACCGCGCAGACGCGGACGCCGCCACCCAGGCGGCAGCCGACGCCGACGCCGCGGCCACCCGCGCCGAAGCCGCGGCCAAGCGGGCCCGCTCCGACGCGGACGTCGCACAGGCGGACAAGGTGACAGCGGACGCGGCGGTCAAGACCGCCACCAGCGACGCCGCCGACGCTATCAAGGCCTCCCAGGACGCCGCCGACCAGGCCAAGATGGCCGTCAAACTCGCGGACGAGGCCGAAGGGCACGCCAAGGACGCCAAGGCCCAGGCCGACACGGCGAACACGGAGGCCGGCAAAGCCCTGGCGGCCTCGGCGAAGGCTGCCGGCTACGCCCACGTCACCGCCCAGGCCGCCGTGGACGCGGGCAAGGCGGCCAAGCAGGTCGCCGACCCCGCCAACGACGCCGTCCAGCTCGGCGCCCGGTACGTCGACACCGACTCCGCCGCCGGCTTGGTGGTGCTGACCGGGCAGGCGTCGAAGTCCATCGCCGACCAGCAGCAGGCCGTCGCCGACGCCCACGCCAAGAACGCCCAGGCAGAGGCCGACGCCGCCAAGAACCTCGCCGACCAGGCCAAGGGAGATGCCAAGGAGGCCTACCAGCACGCGGCCAACGCCGCCCAGTACGCGGCGGATGCCCGCACCTACTCCAAGCAGGCCCTCGGCTACGCCGCGGACGCCGCCAAGGCCGCAGCAGCCGCCTCAGCGTCCCTGGCCCGCACCATCGACTATGACAAACAGGCCTCCGACGACGCCACAGCCGCTGACACCGCGGCCGGCAATGCCGAAGGCTACGCCAAGGACGCCCGCAACTCGGCCGACGCTGCCGCACTCGACGCCGACGCCGCCCGCGCCGCAGCCGCCCAGGCCGAACAGGACGCCAAGGACGCCCGCGCCGCCGCCAACCGCGCCGATGCGGCCGCGACCGAAGCCGAACAGGACGCCAAGGACGCCGACAAATATGCCAAGGAGGCCCAGGACGCGGCCGACAAGGCCGAAAAGGCGGAGGCCAATAAGCAACGCTCCGAGGGGGCCGGGACGGGCATTCCCGGTGTGTTCGCCGTCCCGGACGAGTCCACCGTCGAGATCGTCAGCTCCAAGCAGATCGGCACATGCCCGGGCATGCCGGAGGCGGCCATCCAGGGCTGCAACGCGATGTACGACCTGGTCGTCACCTACCAGGCCGACTTCTACCTGTGCGCCGACGACCAGGCCCAGGCCACGGCCGACGGGTGCCCGAAGGCGGCGTGGCAGTTCCTTAAGCGGGCGACGCTGAAGAACATCGAGATTGACGGCTGGACGCACAAGTCCTCCGGCAAGGACATCGTCCGCGCCGGATGGCAGAGCCTCTTCGGCGATGTGGCCGGATCGATCCTATTCTCCTTCTTCGCCGAAGACCTGATGGACTGCTTGCACGGCAACAAGACCGCGTGCGCCTGGAGCATCGCCACGTATCTGCCGCTCGAGAAGCCTCTGGCTGCGCTCGCCGACGCGGTCAAAGCAGTGGACGCCTCCATGCGTACCGGCATCGGAGTCGCCGACGCGCTGAAGGCGCTGCGCACGCTGAACGTCGACGCGGAGGCGCTGGCAGGTGTCGAGCGGTCGGCGAGGCTCTCGGAGGAGATGCGGACCGCCTGCGAAACCAACAGTTTCCCCGGCACCACCGAGGTGCTCATGGCAGACGGCTCACACCGGCCCATCAGCCAGGTGGGTGTGGGGGACCTCGTCAGGTCCATGAATCCGGCCACCGGCCAGTTGCAGACCCGGCAGGTCACCGACACCTTCAAGCATGACACCCAGCGGCTGGTGGACA
Source organism: Streptomyces sp. NPDC001393 (assembly GCF_053597455.1). NCBI lineage: Bacteria > Bacillati > Actinomycetota > Actinomycetes > Kitasatosporales > Streptomycetaceae > Streptomyces > Streptomyces sp. NPDC001393. The sequence continues at coordinate 15,073 of NZ_JBSFIH010000044.1, read as the reverse complement.
TCACCGTTGCCGACGGGGGGAGGCTGACCAGCACCGCCGGCCACAGGTTCTACGTGGTGGACCGCGGGTGGACGCTGGTTTCCGACCTGCACGTCGGCGACCGCCTGCGCACCCCGGACGGTTCCGTCCGCCCGGTGACCGCCCTCCTCGACCGCTCGGGCCTGTCTCCGCGTACGGTTTACGACCTCACGGTCGGCGATCTGCACACGTTCTTCGTGCTCGCGGGCGCCACCCCGATTCTTGTCCACAACTGCAAGGTCGCCTTGGGGTGGCAGAACAACGGGAAGCTCGACGAGTGGGCCGGGCTTCCCGAGAATAAGTTCACCACCTTCTCCAACGTGTCCCCGAAGGACTTCGGGCGGTTGGCGGAAATGGCCATCGCCGACCCGAGCGTGGAGCTGCACGTCAACATGACGGGGCTGGACAAACTCGGAGGCTTCATGGATGCTGCCGAGCGCGGCCTGAAGGCTGGTGAGGCCGGACATGCCACGGACTACGAAATGTCCATGATCGCGAGAGCAGTCGCCAATGGTCAACGCCCGTGGAGTTCGGTGAAGTTCTATTCCCCGTCGGGTCCTGATGGCGCCATGCGGCTGGACCCACCGACCGATATGCCGGATCTGTCGAAGCTGGGGAAACTTGCCCCCGTGAAGGGCTCGGTCATCGGATACTGTCACTGTTGAGGGAACCAACGAGTATGAACACCCCTGGGAAGGACCTGTACCCGGACGTGACCGCATTGGGTGGCCTGGCGCCAGCCATGAGAGAGACAGCGAAGTCGCGCGGATGCGACATCGGGCTTGGGCCCTGGGCCGCCGACGTCGTCAGTATCGAAACAGCGAGGGGTTTCCTGTCGGTCGATATTGCGACCGAGGAACGTCTCTTCCGGTTGAGTGTCCACATTCCCGGGTTCGCCTGGGAGATCGGCTCGACGAGGGATCTCGGATTGCTCGTCGAGGCCGTCGCTGCATGGCGAGAAGGCACACCGCTCGAAGAGTTGGAGGAGAGATTCGAGTTCATGGAGCTCGACGAGTTCGCCAGGGCGCTCGAAAATGGAGAACCGACCTCCTCTCAGTGGTCCGACCTTCTGTCGTCCGAATTCCACCGGCGACAATGGAACCTTCTGCGCCGCCTCCGTGCGGATGAGGTACTGCGGAACATGTTCCCGACGATCACGCACGGTGCCGTGCGCCTGCGCGTTGATCCATTGGACGGAACGAGCCGCCAGGTTCTGGTGCACGAGGTGGACGGGGAACGATATGAGGTCCTGCGCGTCGGGATGTCCGAGGCCGCCTGGGCCGAGGTTCCGACCGGTGATCTGATCGCTTACCTGCGAGCTGCCTTGAACGAAGAGTGATCTCGGCAGACCAATGAGGTCGAACCCCGCCAGGTGATCCCTGGCGGGGTTTCGTCGTGTGAGCTGCCTCGCGAGGGTGGCTGCCCGCCGGACTACGGGCAGCGTTCGCTGCAGGGAGGTTGGGCCCGCTCAGCTGTCAGGAAACTCGGTACTCGGACGGCACGACTGATTCAGTCGCGGGGCCATTGGCCCAAAGCGGCAGGCCGACCCGGTAAAGCCATCCGGCCTTCTCGAACTGCTGACGGTGGAGTCGTCCCTGAATGACCTGGCCATCAGACAGCAGCACCTTGACGGGTACCGGGGTCAGGTCACCAGAGGGCATGCCGCCACGGGAGGCGGCTCGTGGGTCGGCGTAGGCCTGGCCCGACTCGGCTGCCCGGAGTCGTAGCCGCTTCTTCGACGCCCCGCCCGTCCGCCTCACGGTGGCGCCATGTTCTACGGAAGCCAGGACACTCCGGCGGCCGACGGAACATCGTCGTAGCCCTGGCCGGTCCACACCGCCCCGGTGACGGTGGTATCGGGGTCGGCCAGAACTGGCCGGCAGGACTCGTACGACGCTCCGGGCCGGAAGTGCTTGGTTTTGGCCAGCGAGTCGCACTTGTCGAAGGCGCCGATGACATCGAGCCCGTTGGCCTCTGTGCCGTCCTCTAGGAGTCCGGTTGGCGGATCGATGGGGGCGTGGGAGAGGTCGGTTGTGCCGACGTTCTTGATGACGGAGTGCACGTAATACGGTGTGGCCTTGAGCGCGTCCTTGCTCAGCCCAGACAAAACCTTCAGGTCTACCTGGCTTCCCTTCTCTGCGGGTGACCGTCACCTGAAGGGTGCCCTTCATGTCACCGGTGTCGTACTTGAGCAGCGCCGCTTGCCCCAGTTTCACCTTGGTCCCGCCCTTGAGCGTGCCGTCCGCGCTGGTACTCGAAGTCGGTGATGGAGAAGCGGACGAGGGAGCAGCTCCCCCCGTCTTCGTCGGGGAACTGGGGCTGTCGTCGGATCCGCATGCCGCGAGGGTGGCGACGAGGCCTATGGAAAGGGCGAACACGGCCGTGCGGCGCTTGTGAGACATCAAATCCCGTCCTACTGCGGTGGTTTTAAGGAGTTGTTGACAAGCACCATCGCTCGCATCCATGATCACCCATCCGGTGATCACCGCAGCCAGAGGACGCCGCGATCACCTCCGCACCGGTCCGACGATCCGGCCTATGTGCCCGGCCCATGCGAGACGGCGCCCGCCGTCTGAGTCAACGGCGGAGGACGCTGACGACTCGTTCCCTGCCCAGGACGGGAGCATCCTCGCAGCCGGCGGGGGTGACGAGGTAGGGGCCGACCCACTTGCGGGAGTAGCCCGTCGGGTCGGTTGCGTCGGGGTAGGTGTGGCGGTGCGGCCGGACGAACCACTGGTGCCGGTAGATGCGGCCGGCGGTCTCGCGTGCTCCGTGGCCGTCTTCCGGGGCGGGGCGGACGGACTGCCGGAGGGTGATGTAGCAGACCGGTGCGTCGGGGTGCTGGGCGCCTACCCGGCGCAGGCGGCCGCTCGCCGAGGCGCTGCTGCGCTCCGCTGCCCCGGCCGCACAGCTCACACGGGCTGCGCACGGGCCCGAACGGATCACCATGGGGTATACGGCGGAAATCATCGTCACCCCGGCCGTGCGGGAGGTACGCCTCCGACGCTTTGACGCGGAGGTGGGAACGCTGCATCTGGCCTGGAACGAACCGCGCGCTCCTCGCAGGCCATTGACGCATCAGGGAGTTGGTTCCCAGCTCGTACACCCTGTGGTCGGCAGTCGTCAGTTCTTGCGCGTGGGACTGCTGTCGGGGTGGAGCCTGCCGGCTTCATCGAGGTTGTTGAGTACCGCGGGCAGGCCGACGCGCAGCATCTTGCGCCGGACGTGGCCCAGGATCTGGGTCATGAAGAAGCCGCCGGCTCCTTGGAAGCCGGTGTGGTCGTAGGTGAAGCGCGTGCCTGCGGCATGAGGCTCGATCCGGTAGGTGACCTCGGTGGTTTCGCCGCCGCCGTGGTCGGTCCAGGAGTAGCGCAGCAGCCGCGGCTCGTCCGCCTCCAGCACGACGCAGTCGACGATGCCGCTCCAGCCCGGCTTCGGCTTCGCGATGAACTGGAACTCGGTGCCGACGGTGGTGGCGAATCCTTCCGGTCGTGCCCCGGCTCCGGTCGCCGTCCACAGGGGAATGAGCGCCGGGTCGGTGACGGCGCGCCAGACCTTCGTCGCGGAGTGCGGGTAGTCGTGGACGATGTGGATGGCGCTCATGGGCCCCCCAAGGGCGGTGCGGACGTCTCATCCGAGAAGAAAATTACAGCAACTGAAAACATATAGTAACAGTAATAATCTTGTCACTGGACTAGGCTGTCCTGCGTGAGCACGGTGGACTGGACGGGTTGGCGCAGGCAGGCCGGGGAGCCGGCGGCCGAGGGATTGCGGGAGCGGAAGAAGCGTCTGATGCGGCAACGCCTGACGGACACCGCGACCGAGATGTTCCTGGAGCGCGGCTTCGACGGCGTTCGCGTAGCGGAGATCGCCCAGGCGTGCGGAGTCTCGGAGAAGACGGTTTTCAACTACTTCCCCACCAAGGAATCGCTCATCCTGGACCTCGGTGAGACCACGATGGCCGCCCTGCGCACCAGCCTGGCCGAGCCTGGCCGCTGCCCGGTCGAGGCGGTGCTGCGGGTCCTGTCCGACGAGTTGCACGGCATGACGTCCTGGATCGCCGCACAGGACGACCCGGACAAGGCCGCCGCCGTGATCAGGCGCTTTCGGGAACTGACCCGCTCCACGCCCTCACTGCGGGCCTACCACCGCGAGATGACCGACCGGCTCATCGGCGTCGCGGCCGAGGCGCTGGCCCAGCGCACCGGGATGAGCCCGGATGATCCCGAGCCGCAGATCGCGGCAACGGCTCTGCTCGGGCTGTGGCCCATCCAGTTCCGGAGCCTGGGAAAACACCTGCAGAGCGCTCGCACACCTGAGCAGATGCACAAGGCGGTGACCGCCGACGTCCGCCGCGCAGCCAAGGTCATCGAGGCCGGCCTGGCCTCCTGCAAGGCCCTGAGAAAACCGCCGATACACATGCCTTCAACGCACTCTGTACAAGAGCAAGGCGAAGGCATACCGACTCGTTGACACGCGCAGCCACGCCCCCGCCCAGGAGGCTGAGGAACGAACGCAAGCATCTTTGGCAATCCCCGAGCAAGAGGCGAAGCCGGCCGACGGGCCGGTCGTCTTCCCGCGCACCTCATGCGAGCGTCGAGGGTGTCATGTCTTGCGTGCCGATGACGGAGAGCAGGCTCAGTTGGGCCTCGCCCTCTGTGCCGGGTGGGGCACTGAACCACAGCAGGCGCTGGCGTCCGTCCTCGCTGAACAGGCTGTGGCAATCGAGCTCGATGACGCCCAGGGCGGGATGGACGATGCGTTTGTGATCCGTTCGCCGCAGGGCGACGTCGTGGGTGTCCCAGAGGGTGGCGAACTCCTGGCTGTGTCCGCGCAGCGCGGCCACCATTCGGCTCACCTCTCTGTCGCTGCCGCGCCGGGCGGAAACTGCCTGGAGATCGGCAACGAAGACCCGGGAGTGGTGGGGGTGGTCCTCGGGCGGATACAGGCTCCGGGCCGTGGGATCGGTGAACCAGCGGTAGACGAAGCTCGCCTCAGGACCGCGCGGCGCCGGGTGCCGGCCGATGAGGGCGGCGGCCAGCTGATTTTGAACGAGGGTTTCGTGCAGGTCGGTGATGACCTGGGCAGGGGTTGCAGTGAGCTGGTCCAGCAGGCCGAGCAGACCGGGCTGGACATGTGCGGTGGTGCCGTGCGCCGCCGGGGGAAGGGGCCGGTCGGCGAGGTGGAACAGATGGTCGCGTTCGTCGCCGTTCAGCCGCAGCGCCCGGGCCAGCGCGGCCAGGACCTGGGCCGAGGGCTGGGCGCCGCGTCCGCGCTCCGGCTCGGTGTAGTAATCCGCGGACAGCCCGGCCAGGTGGGCGACCTCCTCGCGCCGCAGACCAGGCACCCGGCGCCGCGGGCCGGTAGGCAGGCCGACGTCCAACGGACGGATCCGGTCGCGCCGGGACTTGAGGAACGCAGCGAGTGCGGATTGGTTCACGTCTCCTATCGTCGCGCGCACCGGTGGACGCAAGCCAGGGGATGGCAACCCCTGGGTGGGGACAGCCCTGGCTGGGGCGCGCACACCGAACCACTCTGGAGCCACGAACGGGGCACCGCACCGGCGCCCCCTGGCCGTGATCCATCCGTCGTGGCCTCGAACTGGTACCTATAGCAGGAGTGTTCATGTCTGCCCAGGGATCCGCGGACCACCACACCACCTCCGCACCCCCACCGAGCGACCACGCGTCGCCGTGGTCACGGGCGGCTCCCGCGAGATCGGCCGCGAGACGGCGCGCAGGCTCGCGGCCGACCAATTCGCCGTCCTGATCGGCTGCTGCGCGGCCAACCGTGAACTGGCCGGGGCCGCCGTCAAAACCGTCACCTCCGCCGGCAGCAGAGCGATTGCCGTCCAGGCCGACGTCGCCAACGAGCAACGGGTCACCGCACTGTTCGCCACCACGGGCGTCCGAGTTCGGGGGCGTCGACGTCGTCGTCCATGCCGCCGGGCGGGCTCTGCCGCGGGACCTTCCTCGTCGCCCAGCAAGCCGCGCGGAAGATCTGCAGCCCTGGCGCGTTCGTCACCTTTCCACCTCCGTGGTGGGCCTGGCCTTCCCCGGATACGCTGCCTACAGCGTCGGCAAGGCAGCGTCGAAGCACTCAGCTGATCCTCGCGCGGGAGCTGCGCGGCCGGCACATCACCGTCAACGCCGTGGCCCCCGGCCCCCGCCAACGCTCTGTTCCGCGAGGGCAACGACGAACAGACCAATCGCCCGACTGGGCGGCCCAGCCCCCAACTGGAACGCCTCGGAAACTCCGCCGACATCGCCGAAGTCGTCCAACGGCTGCGGCTCGGCGCCCGGTGCCGACACCCACCGCTACGCCCCCCACAGACATCAGCCCCGACGGCGGTGAAGTCCTCTGCGCGCTGGCCGCCGATGTCCGCGCCGAGTTCTTCCGCCGTGTCGGGCTGGACGACCTGCTCACCGCAGGCAGCTTCCCGTAACCACAGATCGAAAGAGATCCATCATGCCGTTCGCGAACTTCAAGGTCCCTGCCGGAAGCCTCGACGAGAAGCAGAAGGAGATGATCGTCACCCGTACCACCGAGCTGTATGTCGAGATCTACGGCGAACGCGCCCGCGCGAACACCATGGTCCTGGTCGAGGAGGTCATCGACGGCGGCTGGGGCATAGGCGGCAACGTCCTGACGTTGGCCATGCTCCAGCAGCCCACCGGAGACTGACGACTTGTCGATGAATTAGGAGCTGTCCGGTCGATCACCTGACTGTGCACTGAAGAGTGATCAGGGAACCCTGGATCTCGGTCGGACGGCTCGTCGTAGGCTGCGCCCTATGAGTTCGTGGGACGTCTTGCCGGACAGCGAACGGCAACAGTGGACGTTCGATCCGTTCGTGAGCGTGGGTCCACTGCGGTTCGGAATGGGTTCGGGCGAGACCTCTGCTGTGCTCGGCGGCATCCGCGCGACCGTGCGCCACCACGACCCGCATTGGAACATCGCGTGCCACAGCTACCCCAAGGTGATGGCAATTTCACGGCTGTCGCGGCCTGGAGTTCGACGCGAACGTCGTCGTCGCCCCGGAGGAGATCGCCGCAGCCCGCCCCGGCGGTGAGCGCGACCTGTATGTCGCCCTCACACGTGCAACCAAGAGACTGTGCACGATCGCCGTGAATACGGCGTCACAGAACCCCTCATGACGCCTGTGATGGACGCTCGGAGCGGGTACCTCGAGGGGCTGATATGGCGGGACATCCCCACGCCCCGCTGACGCCAGAAGGGCGTCGCCGGTTATGTGAGCGCGTGGACGCCGGGCGTCCGGTCGCGCACGTCGCGGCGGAGGCCGGGCCGGGCCGGTGGGACGGCGTGCTGCCGAGGTGCGGCTGCTGGCCGAGTGGCCCGACGGCGAGGGTGAACCGACCCGCTTCTGGCTGTCCGACCTGCCCGATGACACCCCGATCCCGGACCTGGCCCGCCTGGCGAAGATCCGCTGGCGCATCGAGCACGACTACCGCGAACTCAAGCACGGCCTGGACCACTTCGAAGGCCGCTCCTGGAACGGCTGGCACCGGCCACGTCCGACGCCGTGCATCGGCGGCAGGCTGAATCATGTGCCCCCGACTTGGGAGGGAGATCAGCGCTCAGGCGTAGGTGCAGGCACGTCGTCGCTCTGAGGGATCGGCGATGACCCCTGTGCGGCTGCGGCGAGACCCTGCCGTAGGTGTGTGAGGCGTGTGATCTCTGCGTCCAGGGCCGCAAGGCGATCGGCCACGACGTCACTGAACTCGCCGGGGCGGCCACCGCAGGAGGCAGACGGCTGTTCCCGGACGAGGAGGTCCAGTCGGTGGGCGCGGCGGCGGATGTCCTCCAGGGTCAGGCCCAGCCCCAGGAGGCTGCGGATGACGCGGATGCGGGCCACCTCGGCGACGCCGTATTCGCGCTGGCCGGACGGGGTGCGTGGCGGAGGCGGAAGCAGACCGCGGGCCTCGTACAGGCGCAGAGCGCGCGGGGTGGTTCCGGCGGCTTCCGCTGCCTCGCCGATCCGCATGTCCGCTCCCGTCCCGTCCTGTCTTACAACTCCACGATGGACGCCCCGAAGGAGCGGCCGGCGATCAGTTCGGGCAACGCGCCCGGGGTGCGCTCCATTCCGCGGACCGCCGTGTACGGGAAGTGGATGTCGCCCGCCCGCAGCCAGTCCCCGAAGCGGGTCTCCCACTCGTCCTCGACGTCCGGGTGGTCCACACCGTTGTAGCCGGCGATCGTGATGCCCCTGGTCAGTAGACGGTAGGTGTCGAGCACGGCAGGTGCACTCCCACCCCTTCGGTCCGGGGACAGCTGACCGGCCAACGCACCCACCAGGGCGATCCGGGCGCCGCGGTTTGCTGCCTGGACGGCGGCCGTCAGCAATTCGCCGCCCACGGTGTCCAGGACGACGTCGATGCCGTCCGGCGCCACCTGGGCCAGTCGCCTGCTGACCGGGACTGCGCCGCGTAACACGGAGGCGTCATAGCCGAGTTCCCGCTCCAGCCGCCGGGCCTTGTGCGGTGAGCCGGTGCTGCCGATCACCCGGGTGGCGCCCAGCAGCCGGGCGATCTGGCCGGCCATGGTGCCCACGGCTCCGGCGGCGCCGGTCACGAACACGGTGTCTCCCTCCTGGACCCCGGCCAGCCGGGTCAGCGCGCCGTACGCTGCGGAGCCCTGGGCGAGATGGCCCACCGGGTCGGGCAGGGCGCCGTCCAGCAGTCGGCACTCGGTGGCGGCAGGCGTCGCGTACTCCCGCCAGCCCTGAAGGTGCAGTACCAGCCGCCCCTTCTCCAGCGGCCCGTCGACCACCTCGCCGATCGCGGGGCCGAACAGGGTGTCGCCAGGGTGCAGGGGCGGCAGCGGGACATCGCGTGTCTCGCCCCCGATGAGGGTGCGCAAGCCCGGGAAGACGAGAAAATGGGTGTTGCGGACGAGTACCTGGCCGTCCTCAGGACGGGATATGGGCGCTTGTACCAGGGTGAAGTCGTCCGGAGTCGGCAATCCATCGGGGCGGCGGACCAGGCGTACGAGACGGTGAGTCGCATTCATGGTCGGACGCTAAGCCCTGCCCCATGGGGCAGGGGCAAGGCCCAGCGCCACGAGGTTTCCGAACACCGGCCACACAGCTCTACTGCCGGTCTGTGTTCCAAAACCCCTGTGCACCGCGGATGTGACCAGAGGGAATGGAGATACCGCCCCGCGATCGAACCTCGGAGGTCAAAACTCAAGCTGGGGCGTGATGTGAAAGTGCTGGTCACAGCGTCTCGTTGAGGACTTTGACCAGCACGGTCGCCTCTATGGCGGCGAGTGGCTGGTCAGTGCACCAGCAGGTCGATCACGCCCGTCAGGTCCTCCTCGCCGCTGCCCTCGGCCAGGCGGCGACGCATCAGCTCGAAGTAGGGGCTGAGCAGTTCCGGGCTGACACCCTGCTGCTCGGCGGTGCTCAGGAAGGTCGGCGTGCCGGCCACCTGCATGGCGAGGTTGGAGACGACACCCTTGGTGTAGTCGCCGCTCCGCAGCTGGTCGGCAGTCTGGTGAACCGCCGGGGCCATCGCGACGAGCCAGTCGGCGAGCAGTGGGGCGAGCGCCGCGGGGTCGATGTCCTCCCTGCGGATCAGGGCGAAGGCGTGCGCGGCACCGGCGAACATCCCGTACATGGCGCTGAGCAGGGCCACGTCGTGCAGGGCCGCGAAGCCCGCGTCCTCGCCGACGTAGGTGGTGCCCGCCGGGACGGCCAGGGTCTCCTGGTGCCGCTCGTACAGCTCCCGCGAGCCGCTGTAGAAGACGTAGCCGCCGGCCTCCGGGACGCCGATCATCGGCGGGACGGCCATGATCCCGCCGTCCAGGCAGCGGGCGCCGCGCTCGCGGGCCCACTCGGCGCGGGCGCGGGCCTGGGCAGGGGTGCCGGTGGTCAGGTTGACCAGGTCCCGGCCGGCCAGGTCTGTGCCGGCCAGCACCTCCTCGACCGAGGCGTCGTCCAACAGACAAACGATGACCAGGGGGTTCGCCGCGACCGCCTCAGCGGCGCTGTCCGCGACCCGTGCCCCCTCGGCGGCGAGTGCCGCGGCGCGGGCCGGGGTGCGGTTCCACACGGTGAGCGGGTGGCCGGCGGCAAGCCAGGTACGGGCCAGCGCGCTGCCCATCGCGCCGAGGCCCAGCAGCGTGACGGAAGGCTTCTCAACAGTGTTGTGTGCCATGCGGATTAGGCTGGTCACAGGCCCGCAAGTGATCAAGTACGCACTTCGGAGTGGGTGGTTACCCCGGGGTGAGCGAGCACGTCGGAAGGGTGGGGCATGACGACGCTGAACCGACCGAGCGCACCAGACGGACACGTCTGCGGGATCGACACCGCAATGGAGGTGATCGGCGGCAAGTGGAAGGTGCTGATCCTCTGGGCGCTCCACGAGCACCCCTACCGCCGCTTCGGCGAGCTGCGCCGGCTGCTTCCCGGAATCACCGAGAAGGTGCTGGCCTCTCACCTACGGGAGCTGGAAGCGGACGGCGTCGTGCGCCGCGTCGCCTACGACGAGGTGCCGCCCCGCGTCGAGTACTCGCTGACCGAGGACGGTATGCGCCTCAACGACGCACTCCAGCCGCTGGCCGCCTGGGGACGCGAGCGGCCGACCACTCGAGGGCTGGAGGAGAAGGCGGGCCAGGCTCTGTTGTGAACGTGCTGGTCACAGCCATTCGTTGATGGCCGTGACCAGCACGGTCGCCTCGTAGCGGACCGCGAGTTTGATGCCCCTACGGATGTCAAGCTGCCAGGACCTGGTCCCGGGGCTGAGCATGCGCTTGCATGATGATCGCGTAGAGCTCTCGGGCGACGCAGCGTTTCAGGCAACCGCCGAGACGGTACCGCCATCCTCGCAGTCGTATCGCGTGGCCACCGCCCGGTGGCGTTTCAGCCGGTTGATGTTCCAGGATCCGCTTCCATGTTCCGTTGCCCTGCCGTCGCCGGGACAGGTCGTACACCCGGTCCCACGGGCCGTATCGCTCGGGCACGTCCCGCCAGGGCGTTCCGGCGCGGGTGCGCCACCGTATGCCTCGATCAGCTGCTGCCTGTGTCCAGGTATTCGTCTGAGTGCACCACCGAGTACGAAGCCGGCCCGTGCGCCGAAACCCTCAACGCCCGGCCCTGGACGACCACTTGGCTCCAAGAGCTGCATCACGCGGCTTGCCGGCCCGTGCGTAATGGTGATTCATCCGTCGAGGTTCCGTGAATATCTCATGAAGATGGTCACGTTGCCTTCACGTCTTTCACCGCATTAGCGTCGCACCCGACCACTTATTTTTGTTTTACATCTGTGCAGGGGGGACCGCAGATGTTGTTCCGTCATGCCGTCGCCCGTGCCTGGAAAGGAATTCGGGTGACTCCTCGTATGCGCAGGATGCTCCCGGTCGCGGGGGTTGCTGCCGTCCTGGCGCTCGCCGGCACGCCGATGCTCGCGTCCGCCGACCCGCAGCCGACCGGGGGAACTGCCGGGGCCACGCCGCCGTCCGCGGTGGAGGACTACGCCTACCCGAACGCGGATCAGATCCAGCGGGACAAGGGCATCAAGCTGATCAAGGGCGATGGACACATCACCCTCGCCGCGTGCGACGACTCCGCTCAGCAGATCAAGGTTCTGACCGTGCAGGGACAGAGCGGGGATGCTCAGGGCGCGTACTGCTTCAAGGCTTCCGCGAAGTCGGGGTATCTGACGCTGGAACTGCCGCGGGTGTTCGCGCTGGAGACCGCCGACCACCCCATCAGCGCCGACTTGCGGCCGCAGGCGGATCCCTCGGCGCCGGTGAAGACGGTGACCGTGGACAAGAACGGCTACCAGAGCGTGGGTGAGGGCGCGGCCGGTGGTGCGCCGTCCGTGCTGCTGGAGTTGCGGGTCACCGGCTGACCGGCCCGCCTTCCGCTGCCTCTTTCACCCCTTCTCGCACGACAGCAAGGAATATGTTCATGTCTGGCTTTCGTCCGCGCACCGCGTGGACCGGCGGCCTGATCGCCGCCACCTCGCTGGCCGCCGCCGCTCTGAGCGCCGCACCCGCCACCGCCGTGTCCGGCCCGACCGCTTCTGCCACGGTCTCGGCCGCCACCGCCCGCCTCGATGTCGGCGGCCAGCACGGCTGTTCGGCCACCCTCGTCGCCCCGCAGTGGCTGCTGACCGCCGCGAGCTGCTTCACCGACACCCCCGGCGGCGCCCTCGCCTCGGGTGCGCCGAAGCTGAAGACGACCGCCACCATCGGTGGCAGTGCCCAGCAGGTGGTGAACCTGGTGCCGCGCACGGACCGGGACGTGGTGATGGCCCAACTGGCCAAGCCCGTCAGCGGTATCACCCCGATCCCGGTAGCGGCGGCTGCGCCTGCCGCCGGGGACGAGGTCCAGGCCGCGGGGCTGGGGCGTACCCGGGACGAGTGGGTGCCCGACCAGGTCCACGCGGCCGCGTTCACCGTCCAGAACGGCGCCGCCGCCACGCTCGATCTGGCCGCAAAGTCGGACGGTGCGGCGATCTGCAAGGGGGACACCGGCGGTGGGGTGCTGAGCACCACCGGAGCGCTCGTGGGTGTCAGCAGCCGGTCCTGGCAGGGCGGTTGTCTGGGCACCGACCCGGCCGAGACCCGCACCGGCGCGGTGGCCGCCCGGGTCGACGATCTGGCCTCCTGGGTGCAGCAGGTCGCCTACGCTCCCGTCTTCGCGGCCGCCCCGTGGAAGCACGCCGTGCAGATCACGGCCGGCTACTACGCGGGCGACTCCGCGAACGGCACCCGCCACATGGACCTGATCGTCGTCTGGGACGACGGCAAGGTCACCCTCTACCAGGGCGGCTACGGCAACGACCCCGCCCGCCCCTTCGCCGCCGAACACCAGCTCATGCCCACGAAGAGCATCTGGACCCACGCCGTCAATGTGACCGGCACCAACACCGGCGGCGGCACCGACGGAGTCGTGGTGCGCTGGTCCGACGGTGAGATGACCCTCTACACCACGGTCGATGCCAAGGGCTTCCACGGCGAGAAGCAGCTCGCCCCGCCCCACACCGCCGAATGGCAGAACGATGCCCAGCAGCTGACCGCCGGCCGCTTCACCGCCAACGGCCTGCGTGACGACCTGCTGGTGACCTGGAAGGACGGCCACGTCTCCGTCTTTGACGACCTGGCGGCCAACGGGCTGAAGAAGCAGACCCAAACGGTCGCCAAGAACAACACCTGGCCCTACGCCGAAAAACTCGCCACCGGCTCCTTCACCGGCAAGACCACCGATGACGTGCTGGTGCGCTGGATCGACGGCGAGACCACCATCTACCCCGGCATGACCGGCAAGGCCCTGCCCGGCGAGATCAGGATCCGGCCCGCCAAGTCGGAGTGGAAGGACGCCGCCGTCGTCACCGCGGGCGCCTTCAGCGCCAACACCACCGCCAACGACATCCTCGTCCGCTGGAACGACGGCCACGTCAGCCTCTTCACCGGCGTCGACGCCAAGGGCCTCCACGACCAAGTGCAGCTCGCACCCGCCGGCTGACGTGCCCGACGGCCTTTGACGAGGCGGCCCCGGTACGACCCGCGGGCCGCCCCTCAGGCATCCCACTGCGCAGCGGCCGACGACCCATGACCACGGTCACGGCCAGGCCTGTGCGCCCCCCGACAACCGAAGACACGAATCGAGTCCGCTGTGACACATCCACGACGCCCACGGCGCGTGGCAGCAGGAGCCCAGCGCGTGACCCGCGTGCTGTGTCTGGCCCTGCTGCCCAGCGCGCTGGTACTGGGCCTGCTGGGACCCGCACCCTCCCCGGCCAGAGCCGACGGCACCACCCCCACGGACACCGGTATCTCCGGTGCGCTCCCGGACACCGACCGCGCCAAGGTCGTCCGCCTGTGGGAGACCGGCGGCCCCGGTGTGCGGGCCGCCGCCGAGGTCGCTCTCGTCGGCAGTGACGACGACGTCAAGAACTTCCTCTCCCAGGCCTCCGACATCGCTGTCCAGGACGAGCGGGTGGCCGTCGCCCAGTACGCCAGCGTCGGCGGACTGAGCCTTCAGGACGCCGCCCGCAAGGCGCTCGACGGATCGCCGGACGATTTGAAGGCGTTCTTGAAGGACGGCTGGAAGGCGCCGCTGGAGCAGGACCAGCGGGTCCGCGTCGCCCAGATCATCGACGCGGGCGGCCCCGAGGTGCAGAAGGCCGGCCGCGCCGCGCTCAACGGCACCCCCGAGGACATCAAGACCTTCCTCGACAACGACCAGTACAGCGACCGGGAGCAGGACGAGCGGGTCGAGGTCGCCCAGATCATCGCGGCCGGCGGGCCGAACGTCCAGGCGGCCGGCCGTATCGCGATCAACGGCACCGCTGACGACATCCACGAGTTCCTCCAGGTCGGCCAGTACGTGTCCCGTGCCCACGACCAGGAGCACGCCACGATCGCGCAGCTCGCCGACCAGGCGGCCAAGGCGGGCAAGCTGGCCGGGCAGCAGACCCGGGCAGCCAAGGACGCCTCCGCCCGGGCGGTGACCGCGGCCAAGCTCGCCAAGCAGGCGGCGCAGAAGGCCGAGGCCGAGACCGAGGCCGCGCACAAGGACACCCAGCACGCGGCCGCCGCCGCTGCCCGGGCGGCGAGCGCGGCGAAGCAGGCCGCCGACGCGGCGCAGACGGCGATCGACGCGGCCAACGCCGCCACCGACGCGGCGCGAGTCGCTGCCAACGCCGCCTCCGCGGCCGCCGCGGCAGCCGACGGTGCGGCCCAGGCCGCCTCCCAGGCCCGGGACGCCGCCGCGAACGCGGCCGTCGACGCCGGCCAGGCAGGCGCCGCCCGCAAGGCGGCCCAGCAGGCCCGGGACGCCGCCGCAGGCGCCCGTGCCGCCGCGCAGGCCGCCGACTCGGCCCACACCGCGGCCGCTCAGGCCGCCGACGCGGCCAAGGCGGCCAGCGGTGCGGGCAGCGATGCCACCGATGCTGCGAACGCGGCCGACCAGGCCAACACCCTGGCCGACGAGGCCGGCGCCCACTCTGACGAGGCCGCGAACGCCGCGGCCAGCGCGCACCGGCACGCCCGGGAAGCGGCGCGTGCCGCCGACGCCGCCGAATCG